>JBBRDA010000072.1:0-16362 GCA_038204335.1 Burkholderiales bacterium | reverse complement strand
GCCATGGCGGTAAGCGCGCTGTGCTGGGTCGGCCAGGTACGGGGGGTTAGAAATGATCAGATCAAAGTCCCCTTTTACGGCGCGCAAAGCATTGCCTAGGGCAGGCCTGATGGTTATGCCTGCCAGATTGGCATGGGCCGCGTTGACCGCTGTGTACTGCAAGGCCAGCGAGTTGATGTCGTTCATGCTGACTTCCAGCGCGATGGATGGCGTGACCTTTGCCAGCGCTCGCGCAGTAACAATTCCCCCAGCCCCGCTGCCGCAACCAATGTCTAGCAGGCGCAGCGGCGAGCCACCGGACGACTGATCGGCGGCCAGCGCCTGCTGAATAAAGCGCGCAAAACGGTAGGTATCCGGGCCAAAAAACACCGCGTCATCCTGTGTGGTCGGGTAGGCCGAATGTACAAAGAGATCGTCGCCAATGCTGGACACCCGCACCCGGCTTTGCAGCACCTCGCCACGAGTTTGCAGCACACCAGCGCCGCGCATCGCAGCCAACAACTCGCGGTTCATGCCGTCGCAGGTGGCGACCTTAAAAGGCAGGTTCCAGCCAAAAACATCCCACAAATTGGCTGCCATCTGCTCGCCTCGATGGGCTAAGACCCGGCTATGCGTCAGCGGCGTTGGCGTCGTAAAACGGTAGGAGCTGCTGGCCAAATGCCGCAAAATCAGACCGAGCGCAGTTGCCTCGTCACCTAGCTGGAGCTGATTCAGCATGTCGCAGTCTGCACGTGCAGCTCGGCGCTGTAGCGGTCAAAGCAGCGCTTGCCACACAGCAGGCGCATCAGCGCGCCCTCGGCAATGAAAGTGGCGCAGCTCGGATCCGCATCCACCAGAGGGCGAATCACTTCCCGAATCCAAGCTTTGGCATGGGATACATCCAGAGCGGCGTGCAAATCAAAATAAGCCCGCATCCGGCCGTCCAGGCCTAGCCGCTTCATGCCAGCGGACACCCGTTTCACCCGGCCAGGCGCCGTGAGCTCGATCACGCCCAGCGCGCCAATTGACTGGTAGGTGTAGCGCCGCGTCGTGGCCAACCCGATCATGGTGTTGCTCAGAGCCAGAGCCTGCCACACGGTTGTTTCAATGGCGGGTTTTAAATCCAGGTCTTGCACCATGCGCTGCAGTATATGACCGTGCATGGCGCTTTGCTTGCCATGTCCCATCTCGTCCCAGTAGTTGCGTGCACATTCCAGTTTGGGCTGAATCGGCAGTTTGACTTGTGTGTAAGCCAGCAAATCGTCAAACCCTGCCTCACCAGCAGCCTCTTGCGTTAGAAACCAGCGCATCTCTGGCAAGGTCGCAGCGTGCGACAGCCAGTCAAACAAGTCGTGCTGCTGGCCGGGGCCGTCAATGGCCAGAGATTCGAACCAGCGAACGAAGCTGTCTGTGTGGCCCAGTGGCTTTGGCAAAAACCGTGGTAACCAAGGCGCAACTTCTTGGCGTAGCGCTTCAAGGTAACGGCCTTCCGCTACACGGTATTCGAGTTCAGTTTCCAGCTCTACAACCCATTGCGCTGATGGCACGGCTACGGCAATACGCGAGACATTGAAACCTGCAAGTTGCTGGTGAAACGTGTCAGGGTCGGTGTTTAAGTGAGCAAGGGGTTGGGGCATCAGGCTAGGCACTTTGAAATCAGTGTCACAACATAGCAACATCTGATCATTGTTGCGTCCAGCGCCGAGCCAGCGTGTGCGATGTAGCCTAGTGGCGCTGTAGGCGACGGCCACTACCCAACCGAGTATCGAAACGCTATAGATTAAGTAGCTGCTTGCGCCCGATTCTATTGGGTTCTGACTATAAATAGCGCCTGAAAAAACCGGTTTTCAGGCATAGTATGCGATTCAGAGTCAGGCAAATGACCGCATCAGCGCCCCTACCAGCCCCACCAGCGCCAGCAGCGTCGTCGGCAAAAATGTGAGTAAAAAGCCCAGACCGCGCTTGGCTGGGTCATTGACATAAGCTTGCCGGTAAAGCGTGCGCCCAACCAGGTAAACCACACCCAGAGCCGCCACATAAGTTTGCGGCCAATAAACGGCGGCAATAAATAGTGCGGGTAAAAAGCAGACCAGTTGCTCAAGTGTGTTCATCTGGACCCTAACCGCCCGCTCAAAATGCTCATTACCGGTCATGGCCGGGGCTTTGATGCCGTACTTGCCGCGCGCAGCACCGACCAAAATGCAAAAGGCGATGAACTGGAAAACAGCTAGCAGGGCAATGATATGGACGTAGTGCATGAGGGTTTGATGGGTTGGTGATTGGAATGCGGCTTAGCCGTTAGCTGGCGGTGCGCTGTCAGGTTTACTTCGCTTTTCCATCCGGCGCTGGCTGAAAAAGTCTTTTAAGAGCTTAGCAGCATCGTCCGACAGGACCCCGCCGAGTAGCGCCGTTTGGTGGTTTAACAGTGGCTGGTCAAACAAATTGACGACAGAGCCTGCCGCGCCGGTTTTTGCATCTAGTGCGCCGAACACGGCACGTTTTAGCCGTGCGTGCAGCATGGCGCCGCTGCACATGGCGCAGGGCTCCAGCGTCACAAACAGCTCGCAGTCTGGCAGGCGGTAATTGCCCAAAACTTGGGCAGCCGCGCGCAGAGCCATGATTTCCGCATGCGCCGTCGGGTCATGGCGGTCAATGGGCGAGTTTCGGCCCGTCGCAATGACTTCGCCGTTACACACCACGACCGCGCCGACCGGCACTTCACCCGCTTGAGCCGCTAGCTGGGCTTGGGCAAGAGCCAGTTGCATGAAATCTTCGTCTGTCATCTTGCTATTTTATTGATAGCTGCTTGCGCCCGTATTTATTGGGTAAAAGGTCTTTTTAAGGGGTAAAAAGGGGTATTTTTTGCTATTTTTGAGTGTTTTCAGGCAGATCGGCAGCCAAACTCAGGCGGCGCATCCATTGTGCCAAGGCTCGCTCGTCCTCCGTGCCGGTCTCATAGGCCGCGCGCATACCGGCCTGCGCTTCAGGCCGGTGTTGGTTAATTTTGATCTTGCATTGCAGGTCAAGCACCTTCAATTCAAAGGCCACGATGCCCTTCATCATGCCCTGCTGATAATCTTCCGGGAGCCCTCGCCACTGGTCAGCATAGGTGGGGTCGTGATCGGCGATCAAGTGTTTGAGCAAGCGGTCTTTGTCGCTGAACGATTCCACCAGCCGCGCCTCGACCACAGCGTGCACCATGACATAGTTCCAGGTTGGCACCCGCGCCAAATCAGGATACACCCGCGGTGTCATGTAGGCGTGTGGGCCCATGAAGGTGACCACAGCTTTGGGCCTGGCTGCTAGGTACTTCCAGTGCGGGTTGGGTTTGGCGCAATGGCCGAGCAGTACAGTTTGGCCGCCCTCTTCCAGAACATGCAGCGGCAGCGGTGTGACAAAAGGCAACCCGTCATCGTCGCATGACATCAGTTGGGCAAAGGGGTGCGAGCGCATCAGCTCCAGTGCGTACTGCGGATCTTTGGCTTTGAAATGGGGCGGTAGGTACATAGGGGAAGTCTACTTTTGCTTTAGAAAACCGCGTGGTCGCCGCGCTCGGCCGATGCCTCGCCGCTGACCAAACGACGGTAATAGTCAAAAAGCGTTTCATTGCCAAACGATGGTGTTGCCGCTGCGTCGTAGCGGCCATTGGCCTCGTCCCATACCAGCATCGACTCCGTGGCGTAGTAGCGGCCGATACGCGCCAACTCCGCTTTGTCGGCCAGCGGCGGCAGCACGCGCCCAAGCACACCCAAGACGGCGATGATGGCGTCCATCAATGCTACCGGCACGTGTTTAAAGCGAGGCGGCTGGCCAAGCAACTCAAACAGTCGCTCACCCTGCTGCCGCGGCGTAATCGCCTCGCCTGGCCCGCCGATGGGCAGAATCCGGTTATGCCGCGATGTGTCGTCAATGCAACTGGCCAGGTACTCGCCCAAGTCGTCATCGCTGATCGGCTTGCAGGCCGTCAAAGCCCCGTTGCCAAAAACCAAAAAAGGCTTACCCGCCTTCACCCGCTCAACCTGGCCTGACAAAGACTTAAAAAACGCCGTTGCACGCACGATGGAATAGGTCAAGCCGGATTCGATCAGCGTCTTTTCAAAAGCCAGCTTGGCTTGCTGAAAGGCCAGCAGCGGCTTTTGCACGCAAATGGCCGACAGCAGCACCACCTGCGTGACGCCCGCTGCCTTTGCCGCATCTAGCGCGGTGACATGGGCCTGATAGTCAATGGCCCAGGCGTCTTTGGGTGTGCCGGTACGCGAGGCCAAGCATGACACGAGAACGTCAAATCGCTCGCCGCAAAATCCGTCGCGTGCTAGCGAGGCGGCGTCGCTGACTTCACCCAAGCGCACCCCGGCCCCCGGGAAAAGCTTCGCGCTATCAGCAGGCGAGAGCTTGCCTTTGACACCGGCACGCGGCCGTACAAAGCACACCACCTCGTGCCCACAGCGAACCAGCGCCCTCACCGTAGCCTGCCCGATGGTGCCCGTGGCTCCGATGACGAAGACGCGGCGGGGCGCTATTGCGGAAACGATTGGTAGCTGATCAGTCCTGATATTTGTATCGGGGATGGGAATCATGTGTTTATTAGAGCGCATGGCAACAAGCTAATCCCTGGGCTACCCATTTCGCACCCAACCAGCTGTGTTTTACCCAAAACCGCACTAAAAAACGATTTTTAGGCCCTTTTCTACAACATTTTAAGGCTGTAAGCCAATGGATACGGGTGCGAGCAGCTCCTAAATACGTAGCATTCTTTGTCTGCATCACGGTGGGCAATCAACCAGACTCAAATTGATGCCTGCATCTCCGCAACGATAGCTTGCGTTTTCACGCTCACCGCGCACACGCGACCTAGCAGGTCGATGACGTGTTCTTTGTAGTCAGCAAAGCGGTAGGTGTCAAACTTCTCCCGAATCGTTGGATCTTTGGGCTTGGTTTCTTTGTACTGGTCGAGCACCCACTCCAGCGCGCAGCGGTTGCCCAGCTTGTAAGCCCATGCGGCTGGCGGTATGCCTGCCAGCGTAGTGGCGTCGTCTAAAACAATCGTGCCCAGGTCTTTGTCGGCCTTGAGTTTGGGCTTTAGGTAGTCGGTTGCGCCCTTTATGGCGGTTTCGCGCCGGGTCAAGGGGTGTGGCTCTACAGATTCAAAGCCAATGTGCAAGTCCATCAAGGCCTTGCCCCATGCTGCCCAACGCTTAAAGTCCGCCATGGTTTTGCCATACAGCGGGATGCGCGGAAAGTCTCGTTTCAGGTTTTGCGCGTACTTTTCACGGTAAGCCGGGTTGTGCAGCACGGCGTAGGCATAGTGGAAAATAGTTTCTTTGGTGATACCTTTGCCGTAATGCGCGACGAACTGGGCTAGACCCCAGTCGGTAACGTTATCAAATTGTTCGTTGTTATCAAGACGAAACAAGGGAATACCGACGGTATCGCCCACAAAATGCAAGTCAAATGGTGCGCCCGTAGCCAATATTTGAAACGTCTCCCCTATAGAAAAGCAAATACTAGGGACGTGTCTAAAAAATTGATGCATAGCACCAGGTCTATCAACGAGCAGATTTGATGCATAAATCCACTGATTCGAAAACGGACGGTATGCGTGTTGGCGGATTGCTTTCAAATCATATGGCTCATTTTTGCTTGTGAAAGCTCTTCGTTTGAGTGTTTCCGACCATTTGATGCGCCCATCAAAATCGGTTTTTGTGCCCAAGTGCTTTTTGTAGGTTTCTAAAAAATAGTGCACTTTATTTGCTAAATTCTCCTCGCTACGGTCGATGATCCATTCATCTCGATTGGTCGAAACACCAAGCGAAAATAAATTTAGGATTGCGTTTTCTTGTGCCTTGGTCTTCGCAGCTTTAGTTTCTTTGTTGGCTAAAGGCAATAAAGTCTCAAAGTCGTTATCCGTCAAGTTCAACCAGTTGTGTTTAGCGTCTGGTTCAATGCGGTCAAACTTCAAATTCTCCATCTGAGCTTTACTAATGAACGCAAGTTTGTCGTCTGCGGTATCAAACTCTGGCCGCCGGGTATAGAAAATTTTGCAGCCCTTTGCGGCCTTCTTTTTCACTAAAAAGCTAATGGCAACGCCGGTTTGAATGCCAAACACGTTGTTTTTGGTACCGCTCAGTTTGGGGTTGGCGCGCACGTCGCCGCCGAGGTCTACCACCCACACTTCGGCAAATTCTTCACCCAGCACTTTGCGAAACCCGTCAAAGGTGCGGCTGTCTATAAAGCTGCGGTTGGTGATGTAAGCAATCACGCCATCGTTGTCGCTCAGCCTGTCGCTGGCCCAGCGAAAGAACCTGGCGTACATGTCATACAGCTTGGTTTTTTGCGCGGTCGATTCTGCTATGTAGGTTTGCTTGATGTGTTTATCAATCACCGTGTAGGTGCGATTTTTATTATTGTCGTTTTCGTTTAACTGGTTGGCGTTATACGGCGGGTTACCAATGATGACGCTGATTTTTTTGGAATTCTGGCGCTTGATACGCACCACGTTTTCAGCGCTAAAACCCATGTCGATGCCGCTTTGCGCGCCTGCGTGGGTGCGGTCAAAGTCCAAGTTATCCAGCGTGTCCATAAAACACAGGTTGGGAAACTCTGAGTAGCCGCCACTGATGGCGGCAAAGGTAGCCTCAATGTTCAGGTTAGCCACGTAGTACGGCAATATCGCCACCTCGTTGGCGTGCAGCTGGTTGTCGTACTTGTGTTTAAGCTGAGCTGGGCTGCCTTTGAAGTATTCAAGTAACTCGCAAATAAAGGTACCCGTGCCAGTGGCAGGATCCAAAATTTCAACGTCTTTGTGAATCAGGTTTTTGCCAAAATGGGTTTGCGTCAGCCAGTCAGCAGACTCAATCATGAAGCGCACTATCTCGTTGGGGGTGTAGACCACGCCCAGCCGATCAGCGGCTTTGCGGTTGTAGACCTGGTAAAAGTTCTCGTAAATGGCTTTTAAAAACTTTTGCTTCTCAGAGTGGCTGGCGATTTCTGCCGCACTGGCGCGTATGGCGGCGTAATACGGCTCTAAGCTTTTAAGGGTGTTCTTTTTCAGGCTACCCGTGAAGAATGTAGCTTCAAGCTCGTAGAGCGATTTGGCAATGTTGTTCTGGCGGTGGAAGTCTGACTCGTTGAACACATGGGCAAATATCTCCTCAGTCAAGATGTGCTGTAACAGCATTTCACGCACGTCGTCGGCCGTCACGCTAGGGTTGATGGCGCTGCGGCAGTGCTCTAGGAAGTTTGTTGCTGCTTCGCGAAATGCTGGGTTGCCAGTGTGCGCGTCGCCAATCATGCTGCGCAGGGCTTCCAAAATAGCGGGCAGTTCTAGTTTGAATTGTTCAATGGCTTGGCGAAACTGGGTAATTTCTGGCCGCTTGTAGCCAAAAAACGCGTTCATAAACCGTTCTAGCGCTTCGGCATTTTGCATGTCGCAGCGGCCAACCTCTATGCGGTTTTGAATCAGCACGAGATTGCGGGTGTCTTCAAAAATAATGTTGTCTTGCGGGTAGCCGCGTTTGAACTTCTTTTGAATTTCTTCGTCAATGTCGTCGTTGGTGTCTTTGGCTTCCCAGTAACCAAAGGGACGGCGCAGCTCGTAAAGCAAAGCGCCGTCTACGCTCCCCTTTTGCTTGAAGGCAGCGTTTTCTACGGGGTATTCGGCTGTAAAGAACAACCCTTGCGATTTGCCCCAGCTTTTAAGTAGCTCTTTGAACGCTTCTCGTAGCACCGTCTCGTTGGTGCTGCCAGTCATTCGCTTGATGTCAACCAACTCCCGCAAGTAGTTTTGAATGTGGATTTGACTCACGCGAATGCCCCTGGTTGTTACAACTTTAAGTATCGCCTAGTGTTACCTACTCCCACTCAATGGTGGCTGGCGGCTTGCTGCTCACGTCGTAGGTCACCCGATTGATGCCGCGCACCTCGTTGATGATGCGGCTCGACACCTTTTTTAGCAGCGCATAAGGCAGCTCGGCCCAGTCAGCCGTCATGAAGTCGCTGGTTTGGACAGCGCGCAGGGCGACCACGTAGTCGTAGGTGCGCCCGTCGCCCATGACGCCGACGGACTTGACCGGCAGGAAGACGGTGAAAGCCTGGCTGGTGAGTTCATACCAAGTTTTGCCTGTGGGAGCGTCTTTGAAGTTGCGCAGCTCTTCGATAAAGATGGCGTCTGCCTTGCGCAGTAAATCGGCATATTCTTTTTTGACTTCGCCCAAAATGCGAACCCCCAAGCCCGGGCCTGGAAACGGGTGGCGGTAGACCATGTCGTGCGGCAAGCCCAGCGCCACACCCAGTTCACGCACCTCGTCTTTGAACAGTTCGCGCAGCGGCTCCAGCAGCTTCAAACCCAATTGCTCGGGCAGGCCACCGACGTTGTGGTGACTTTTGATGACGACCGCTTTTTTGTTTTTACCACCACCGGACTCAATCACGTCTGGGTAAATGGTGCCTTGGGCGAGCCACTTCACTGGACTTTTTGCTATGTTTTCAGTAGCTGCTTGCGCACGTATTAATTGGGCTTGAGCCTTAAATACCTCTACAAATTCCCGTCCGATAATCTTGCGCTTGGCCTCTGGCTCACTGACGCCTGCCAGGTGGCCTAAAAACTGCGCCTCAGCATCGACCCGAATGACTTTGGCGTGCAGTTTGCCCACAAACATGTCCATCACCATATCGCCTTCATTGAGTCGCAGCAAACCGTGGTCCACGAACACGCAGGTGAGCTGGTCGCCGATAGCACGGTGAATCAGCGCGGCTGCAACGGATGAATCGACTCCGCCCGACAACCCCAGAATGACTTCTTCGCTGCCCACTTGCTGGCGGATTTTTTCAACCGCTTCTTCAATGTAGTCGCCCATGATCCAGTCGGGGCGGGTGCCGCAAATGTCTAAAACAAAGCGGTTCAAGATCGCCTGGCCCTGGGTGGTGTGGGTGACTTCCGGGTGAAACTGCAGCGCGTAAAACTTGCGTGCTTCGTCGGCCATGCCTGCAATGGCGCAGCTGCTGGTCGATGCCATTAACTTGAATCCCGGCGGCATGGCGGTGACGTTATCGCCGTGACTCATCCAGACATTCAGCATGCCGTGGCCTTCAGGGGTGGTGAAGTCGGCAATGCCGTCCAGCAATTGGGTATGACCGTGCGCCCGCAGCTCGGCGTGGCCAAATTCACGCTTGTGACCGCCCTCTACCGTGCCGCCCAGCGCATCGGCAATCGCGTACATGCCAAAGCAGATGCCGAGTATGGGAATACCCAGATCAAACACAGCAGACGGCGCGCGCAGGGTGTCGTCTTCCCACAAACTGGCGTGGCTGCCCGACAAAATGACACCTTTAAGGTTGCCGTCTTTGGCGTAGTCACGCACCCAGTCATTCGTCACATCACAGGGGTGAACTTCACAGAAAACATGGGCTTCACGCACCCGGCGGGCGATGAGCTGGGTGACTTGACTTCCGAAGTCTAGGATGAGAATTTTTTGGTGAAGCATGGTTAAAAAGTAAAAAAGGGCAGCGAAAGGGCTGCCCAGATCCAGGTGTTACCGATCAGTCGGCTCGGTAGTTTGGCGCTTCCTTGGTGATCTGTACATCATGCACATGGCTCTCGCGAATGCCTGCTGAGGTGATCTCGACGAACTCAGCCTTGCTTTGCATGTCGTCAATCGTGGCGCAACCGCAATAGCCCATGCTGGCGCGCAGGCCGCCGGCCATTTGAAAAACGATGGAAACCATTGAGCCTTTGTAGGGCACTCGGCCTTCGATGCCTTCGGGCACCAGCTTGTCGGCATTCGGGTTGCCTGTAGAAGACTCTTGAAAGTAACGGTCTGCACTGCCCTGCTGCATGGCGCCGATGCTGCCCATGCCCCGGTAGCTTTTGTAACTACGGCCTTGGTACAAGATGACTTCGCCGGGGGCTTCTTCAGTGCCTGCAAACATGCCGCCCATCATGACGGTGCTCGCACCCGCCGCTATCGCTTTAGCAATATCGCCGCTGTACCTGATGCCGCCGTCGCCGATCAACGGCACGCCCGTGCCGCGCAAGGCAGTAGCTACACTGTCAATCGCCATGATTTGGGGTACGCCTACGCCCGCCACGATGCGGGTGGTGCAGATGCTGCCGGGGCCGATGCCGACTTTGACGCCGTCTGCACCTGCATCCACCAGCGCCAGTGCAGCCGCACCTGTGGCGATATTGCCGCCAATCACATCGATGTGCGGGTAGTTGAGTTTTACCCAGCGGACCCGGTCAATCACACCTTTGCTGTGACCGTGGGCAGTGTCGACCACGATGGCGTCAACACCCGCTTTGACCAGAGCCTCAACCCGCTCTTCGGTGCCCTCGCCCACCCCCACTGCTGCGCCTACGCGCAAACGGCCGGATGAATCACGTGCCGCGTTGGGGAAGTTGGTTTGTTTGGTGATGTCTTTGACGGTGATCAAGCCTTTGAGCTCAAAGTCGTCGTTAACAACGAGCAAGCGTTCTAGTTTGTACTTGTTAAGCAGCGCCTTGGCCTCAAGAGCCGAAGTGCCCTCTTTCACCGTGATGAGCTTTTCACGCGGCGTCATGATCTGGTGAGCTTTGACATCGTACCGGGTCTCAAAGCGCAAATCGCGGCTGGTCACAATACCGACTACTTTGCCGCCGTCACACACGGGGAAACCCGAAATTCCAAGTTGTTCAGACAACTCCAGCACCTGCAAAACCGTGTGCTCGGGGGTGATAACCACAGGGTCACGCACCACACCTGATTCATAGCGCTTAACCTTGGCGACCTGCGCGGCCTGCTGCTGTGCCGTGAGGTTTTTATGAACAATGCCGATGCCGCCTTCCTGGGCTATGGCAATGGCTAATCTGGCCTCGGTCACAGTGTCCATTGCAGCGGACACGAGAGGCAAATTCAGACGAATGTTGCGTGAAAAGAAGGTGGAGAGTGAGGCGTCCTTGGGAAGGACTTGGGAGTACGCTGGCACCAACAATACGTCGTCGAAGGTGAGCGCTTTGCCGAGTAGGCGCATAGGTAAAGCTCCAAAAATAGGATTGTACCCGTGGTGCGCTTGTCTGCCGACTACTGGTTTGATGCGTTAAACACGCCAAACAGAGGTAAAACCGCACGCTCCACCAAAAAAGCGGTCGCCTTTGCAATTTGTAACGCACGGGGTCGCTACTTGCAGCGATACACTCTCAAAATGACATCAAAATTCACTTTAAAAACCCTGACGCTAACGGTCGGCTTCGGCGTCTTGGCTCTCAGCGCGATGACAGTCAGCGCGCAATGGCAATGGGTTGAAAAAGACGGGCGCAAAATCTTCAGCGACCGCCCGCCTCCCGCCGAAATTGCTGAAAAAGACATTTTGAAACGCCCGCCCGGAGCCGCCCGACCTGCCGCTGCGCCCGTCCTCATCACGCCTGGCACTGAAACTGTCGCCGGTGCCAAGCCGGCTGGGGCGCCTGCCGCACCGGCCTCTAAAGCCAGCGCGCCCAAGTTGTCGGGTAAAGACGCGGAACTAGAAGCCAAGAAAAAGAAGGCTGAACAAGAAGAAGCCGCAAAAAAGAAAGTGGAAGAAGAAAAAGTCGCCAAAGCCAAAGCTGAGAACTGTGAGCGCGCCAAAACGGGCTTGGCCACGCTGCAATCGGGCGTGCGCATGTCGGCGGTGAATGCCAAAGGCGAGCGGGAAGTTTTTGACGATGCCAAGCGTGCGTCTGAGACCAAGCGGGCTCAAGAAGTCATAGACGCCAGCTGCAAATAAGGCACTGCAGCGACTCAGCCGCCATAACCTGCTTTGGCCCCAACCCGCTTGTTGGCAAACAGACCGGCGCGTTTGGCGCCTTGACGCGTGAACCGCTCCCGGCGGGCTACTTTTGGGTCCACCCGAAGCGGCCTGTAAATCTCAATCCTGTCGTTTTCTTTGAGCTTGTGGTTCTGGCTGTAGCGTTTGCCCCAAACGCCCGTGGTCAGGGTATTCAGAGCCAAGTCGGCAAACTCAGTCAGGACGCTGCATTGCAGCAGTGCCTGCTTGATGTTGCTGCCCGGCGCAACATCGAGCTTCCATTCACTTACTTTTCGCGGTGCTGGTGAATAGAGAATGGTGATTTTCACAATCAAACTTCGCCATACATACTGCCAGCCCGCTTGACAAAAGCGTCCACCAGGTTGCCCGCAATCCTGTCAAACACGGGCCCCACTAGCGCTGCCAGGGCGGCATTGTCAAAGTCATAGCTCAGGGCGAATTCAACCTTGCAAGCCCGGTCTGCTTCTTTGCCGACGGGGGTGAAGTCCCACTGGCCATCAAGTTTTGAAAACGGGCCGTCAACCAATGTCAAACTGACTTTGCGGTCTTTGACATGGGTGTTGCGGGTGGTAAAACTCTGGCTTAAACCAGCCATCGACAAGCCGACTTTAGCCGTCATGCCCTGCGTGTCTTCAGCCAAGACAGCAGACTGGTCACACCAAGGTAAAAACTGCGGATAACTGGCAACGTCAGTCACCAAGGTAAACATTTCAGCAGCGCTGTACCAGATTAAAACGGACTTGTGAACGGTTTTCATACAATCGAGGGTTGCGAACGATTGTATTGGTCGATGGCAACCCTACATAAAGCCATGGCTACCAAAGAACCCTCTACCTCTAAAAAATCTGACGCCGTATCGTCAGGTAAATCCAAACACAACCGGCCCGCGAACGTGTCGCCCAAAGCCGTTGCCGCGGCTGTACGCATTGCCGACAACAAAAAGGCGATGTTCAACTACCACATCGAAGAGCGCTTTGAAGCCGGTATGGTGCTAGAGGGCTGGGAGGTCAAGTCGGTGCGGGAAGGCAAGGTACAGCTGACCGACGGCTATGTGGTGATCAGGAATGGCGAGGTCTTCATCATCGGCTGCCAGATCAACCCGCTGGGCACGGCGTCAACCCACGTCACGCCAGACAAGGTACGCACAAAAAAGCTGTTGATGCACAAGGCCGAAATCAAACGCCTGATGGGGAAGGTCGAGCAAAAAGGCTTTACGCTGGTGCCGCTGAACATGCACTGGAAGGCCGGCAGGGTGAAGTGCGAGATTGGTCTGGCTAAAGGCAAAGGCGAGCACGACAAGCGCGACACCATCAAGGACCGCGAAGGCAAGCGTGAAGTGGAGCGCGCTATGAAGTCTAGAAATCGCTGAACGGACCCCCACGGTTGCTCACTTCGTGTAGCGCCCTGCCCCCCGAGAGGGCCGCTGCGCCTACGGACTGGCAAAGCCAGATCCGTGGCCCCTGCTTGAATTGAACACGCTAGGTCAAATCGCGCAGCGGATGTGTATCTACCGTCCAAGGACTGACGAAAAACGCATCGGCCATGCCCGGCTTAACGTCTTCAATCCGCTCTGGGTTCCATTTGGGCGCATAGTCTTTGTCAACGGCCAAGGCGCGTATGCCTTCTACCGTTTCACTGGCTACACCCGGACGGAGGTTGAAGCACTGGTAAACCATGTCCCGCTCCATGCGCAAGTCGTCAGCCAGGCTCATGCCGCGCGCTTTGCGGATCTGCTCCAAGGCAACGTGCAGCATCAGCGGCGAGCGTTTGCGCAGCACGGCGGCGGTTTTTACGGCCCAAATATCGTCTTTGGCCTTTTCTAAGCTGTCAACGATGTGTTTGACGCGTAAAAGACTGAAATGATGGTCAATTTTGGCGTGTTTTAGGGCTGCATCGCCCTGTTTCTGGGCGCAAGCAGCTCCTAAATATGTAGCGTTCCAGTTATCAAAGGTAGTTGCGCCAAGTGCATCCCATAGCGCAGGAAGGCTGGCTGCATCGACTTTGAAATCCGCAAGGCGGTAGTCAATCGCGTCATCAGCGCCGATGACCTCTCCCGTCAGCGCCAAGTATTCCCCCACATGCCCAGGACAGCGACTTAAAAAGTAACCGCCGCCCACGTCAGGGAACAAGCCGATGTTGGTTTCAGGCATGGCCATTTTGGTGTGCTCGGTGACGATTCGGGTTCTCGACCCTTGGCTCAGGCCCATACCCCCGCCCATCACCACGCCGTCCATGAACGCGATGTAAGGCTTGGGGTAGTTGTGGATCAGATGGTTGAGCGAATACTCTTCAGTAAAAAAATCATCCAACGCCGTGTCTTGAGCCAGCGCAGCGGTATGAAAAAACCGGATATCACCGCCCGCGCAAAAACCACCAAACAGCGCCTCAGAGGTGCCCGGCTTGCCGATCTTGTTGCTGCCGCGAATAGCCACAACTTCTACGCTGGGGTCATCACGCCAGGCTGTCAAGGCAGCGGTGATGTCTCGAACCATTCGCAAGCTCAGGGCATTCAAGGCCTTGGGGCGGTTGAGCGTGATGAGCCCGGCGTTGCCGCGCTGTTCTACCAAAATATCTGTCGTCATGCTTTTTCTTTCCAGGCCATCAGTTCATTGATCACGAGTGCGCCTATCACCAGCGTACCGCCGTATAAGACAGTGCTACCAGGCACTTCCCCAGCACCTGCCCAGGCCAGCAAAATACCAAAAATAATTTCCAGCAGTGCCAACAAGGAAATTTCCGGCGCTTTGAGCACCGTTGCGCACCAAACCGACAACACACAGGGGATGGCCAATTGGGTTAAGCCCAAAAAGCCCAACAACCCTAGGTCATGCGGCGTTGCGGCCAGCGGCCAGGCCAGCGGCAGTGTCACTAGGCAAGATATCAGCGCACCGATGAGCACTGCAGGCACCAGGTCAATTTTCTGACCATGAGACTGGCTGTGCTGCACCACCGTCCAGTTGCTGGCTCCGGCGATAGGCACAAGCAAAGCTACCAATGTTCCAGTTAATTGAGCCGATAAGTCTGCCTGCCCGCCATACATCCAGACGATGCCCACCCCCGCCAACGCAATCGCCAGCCAAGTGCGCCTAGGAATTCGGTAGTTGGTAAAGATTCGCGCCATCAATGCTGTAAACAAAGGGCCCAGCGCCATGGTGACCAGCACGTTGGCCACCGTCGTGAGCGTCAGCGCCACCATGAAGGCGGTAAACATCACGCTCCAGCACAAGCCAGACAGCCAAAGCGATTGACCACCCTGAAGAATCCGCTTAAACACCACCCGCCCCTGGAATAAGGGCAGGATGACCAACAACGACAGTGCGGTGAAAAAGCTTCGCCAAAAGGTGACTTCAAAACTACGGGCTGACTCCAAATGCCGAGTGACAACGCCAGCGGTTGACCACATCAGGGCGACGACGACCATCAGGGCTACGGCTTTGGAATGGGTGAGTTTCATCGGACTTAAATTCAAAACGATAGCAGCTTGGCGTCCCTTCAAAAAGGGGCGGGGTCACCGAGGCGGTATCTTTTCAAGCAGGGGCCGCAGAACCGGCTTTGCCGGGCTGCAGGCGCAGCGGCCCCCTCGGGGGGCAGCGTCCACACGCAGTGGGAAAGCGTGGGGGCTCTATCTACCTACCTCCCCGCCCGCTTACGCTCGCTCTCGCTCAGATGCCGCTTGCGCAGCCGCACCGACTTGGGGGTAATTTCTACCAACTCGTCCTCTTCAATAAACTCCACGCCATATTCGAGCGTCAACTCAATAGGCGGGGTGATTTTGATGGCGTCTTCTTTGCCAGACACGCGGAAGTTGGTGAGCTGCTTGGTGCGGGTAGCGTTGACCACCAAATCGTTGTCTCTTGAGTGGATGCCGACGATCATGCCTTCATATACCGGGTCGTTCGCCTTGACAAACATGCGGCCACGGTCGTCCAGTTTGCCCAGTGCATAGGTGAAAATCTCACCAGCGTCCATCGAGATCAGAACGCCATTTTTGCGACCACCAATATCGCCGCGATGCGCTTCGTAGCAGTCGAAAATATTGGCGATCAGGCCGGAGCCGCGCGTCAGATTTAAAAACTCGTTGGTAAAGCCAATCAGGCCACGCGCTGGAATGCGGTATTCAAGTCTCACACGGCCACGTCCGTCTGACTCCATATTCACCAAATCGCCCTTGCGCTCGCCCAGGGCTTGCATCACGCCGCCCTGATGGGCTTCTTCAATATCGGCCGTGACCAGCTCAATGGGCTCGTGCTTTTCACCATTGACTTCTTTCATCACCACGCGCGGCTTGCTGACGGCCATTTCAAAGCCTTCACGGCGCATGTTCTCTAAAAGAATAGTCAGGTGTAGTTCACCCCGGCCCATGACTTCAAAAATACCTTCTTCGTCGGTCTCGCTAACGCGCAGCGCCACGTTGTGTTGCAGTTCCTTTTGCAGGCGATCCCAAATCTGGCGGCTGGTGACGTATTTGCCTTCCCGACCGGCCAACGGGCTGGTATTGACGCAAAAGTTCATGGTCAATGTAGGTTCGTCAACTTTCAGCATCGGCAAGGGTGCTGGCGTCACCGGGTCAGTAATTGTCACGCCGATACCAATGTCGGGAAT
>JBBRDA010000071.1:0-16662 GCA_038204335.1 Burkholderiales bacterium | reverse complement strand
TTACCGGCGACCCGCCAGTAACGCAGGGTACGCAGCACCATCACGTCAAGGTTTTCCATCGCTTTTATTTCACGTACAGCCACATTGCAAAAACCACCGCAAACGCCACAGCCGCGGCAATCGCCCATTTCACGGTGGATGCATCTGTCTTTTCTTGCAGCCCACCATAGGTGGTACTGACGTCGCCCATCACCATTTTGGCGGCATACGCATCCGGGTACTGGCGCTGCATTTCATTGTCAAAGCGCTTGAAGAAATCTTCCGCCATCGACTTGGCCGCACCATCTATCAACCGCTGACCCAACTGGGCAATTTTGCCGCCGACAGATGCGTGGACGGTATAGGCCAGCTCGCAGCCATCGTCATTCGGCGTGAGCGTGACCGCAGAGTCGCCCTTGCCGAACCCGGCCGGGCCGCCCTGCCCTTCAAAATTGATTTTGTAGCTGGCAGGTGGGTTGATGTCGCTGAGCGTGATCTTGCCGCTGAACTTGGCCGACACGGGGCCGATTTTTATCGACATGCCAATGCTGTACTGGTTGTCACCAGACGGTTCAACTTTGTCGCAGCCGGGTATGCAGGCCTTGAGCACAGTCGGATCGTTCAGCGCGTCCCAGGCTTGTTGCTGGGTGATGGCGAGTTGCCGTGTGCCTTGCATGTCCATATATATTTCCTTTTTTATTTCTTCAATTACTTTTTCATGATGGCCGCCAGGCTGGCGGCCAGTTCTTCAAGTTTGCTCAAGTTGTGCACAGCCAGCATGCCATGGGCAGATTGATGCAACACCGCCGCACCTTGCGCCAGTGGCGCGTAGCCATCAAACCTGAGCAGCGGGTTCAACCACAGCAAACGCCGGCAACGCCGTTTTAGCCAGCCTAACTCGTGCGCCAATTCTGCGGGCTCACCGGTGTCCAGACCGTCGGTAATCAACAGCACCATGGTACGCCTGCCGACCAACCGGCGGGCATGCTGCGTACGCAGGCTGGCCAGAGACACACCCAATTGCGTGCCACCGGCAAAATCTTCAATCGCTAAACTGGCGTGAGCCAGCATGTCATCGGTATCAGCCTGCTTGAAGGCGGGCGTTAAATCCGTCAGGCCCATACCAAAAGCAAACACGTCACGCTGGGTGTGCCGACGCGTGGCGGCATGCAAAAACGCCAACAGCAATCTTGCATAACGTTCCATCGAGCCAGATACATCGACCAATATCAGCAGCGGCAACTGCTTTTGCTGCCGTTCAAGCCGAGGTAAAGAGAGCAACTCGCCACCGTTGCGCGCAGCTTGCGCCATCACGCCCGGCCAGTGCATGCGCGCGCCCGTTGCGCCGGGCCGCATGCGGCGAGATGCAAATTGCGGCAGTGGCAACCTGATGTTGCGCGCCAAACTTTCAACCAGCCTGTACTCCGTGGCTGACAGTGCATTGAAGTCCGCATGTTGCAGCCGCTGAATGTCGCTGGCTGTCATGGCGGCGTCAAAATCGACTTTTTGGTCTTCAGCCGTGGGTTTGGCCTGCTGACCGAATTTTTTCTGCGGCGTCAGGGCTTCGCGAACTCGCGGGCGGCGCTTGCTGGGCTCGGCTTTGCCTTCAGCACTGGGCAGCAGTTGCGCGAGCAGCTTGTTAGCGACTTTCGGGTCTTGGAAGTACACGTCAAACAGCTCACGAAACACCCCGCGGTCTTGCTCACGGCTGATCATGACGGCTTCAAACGCGGCGCTTAGATCCTGCTTTTCAGCGATGTCGACATGCCCGGCAGCTTGATGCGCCAAGGCTATCCGCTGGCTGTCAACCTTGACGCCTGCACGGCGCAGGGCGCGGCCAAAGCCTGTGATGTTGTCAGCGAGTTTGCCCTGCCTCGCGTCTCCGAGCAGCATCAGGTCTCCACGGGGTCGGGAGCTAAAAGCAGCGCTGCCATCTCGTTGGTCATGGCCGTGACATCCTCACGCTGTTTGAACAAAATGCCAGCAGTGTCCATCACCACCTCAGGATCAATCGTCAACGTGTCCAGCGCCACAAGAGCCTTGGCCCATTCGACGCTTTCAGCAATGCCCGGCGCACGCTGAAAAGCATTGCCAAAAGGCGAGCGGCGCAGCTTGTCTACAAAGGCTGCAACTTGCGCCGACAATTCGTCGCCCGCCTGCGGCACCTGCGCCCTGACAATCGCTAGCTCCCGCTCCCGCTCCGGATAATCAAGCCAGTGGTACAGGCAGCGGCGCTTGACGGCATCGTTCAGTTCACGGGTGCGGTTGCTGGTCAAAATCGTTACCGGCGGAGTAACTGCCTTGACCGTACCGATTTCCGGAATGCTGACTTGGTACTCGCCTAGGTATTCGAGTAAAAACGCCTCAAACGGCTCGTCAGCGCGATCCACCTCGTCAATCAACAGCACCGCGCCGGGTACGGGCGCTTGCAGGGCTTGCAGCAGAGGGCGGCGGATTAAATAGCGGTCTTGATAGACCTCGCGTTCGACATCTGCAGTGACTGCTTTACCCTCTGCAGCACGCATATGGAGGAGCTGAGCCGCGTAATTCCATTCGTAGAGCGCTTCGCGTTGTTCCAAGCCGTCATAGCATTGGAGCCGAATGAGTTCGCGCTGTAGGGCGATACCCAATGCCTTGGCTAGCTCGGTTTTACCCACGCCGGGCTCGCCCTCCAGCAGCAAGGGGCGCTGGAGTTTGAGGGCCAAGAAAACAGCAGTTGCCAGGCGGCGGTCGGCAAAATAGCCTGCACTTTGCAGCGCTGCAGTGAGCGCATCAATAGTTGGGAAAGAAATCATTTACTATCTATTTAGTAGCTGCTTGCGCCCGTATTTATTGGGCTAGAGCACTAAAACACACCTAAAAAAGGCATCAAACCCGTCAAATTCAGGCGACTCGCCCAAATTTGACGGAGAGTGGGTCAAGCCAGCGCCATCGCCACGCCGCGCTGGGTTTGCACGCTGATGATGTTAGCGCGGTAAGCCGCAGTGGCGTGAATGTCGTGGTTTAAATCAGTGGCGTCAATCTTCACCGCTGCAGCTGCTTCGGGTGTGAAGCTCTTGTTCAGCGCTGATTCAAGACCCGCATGGCGAAACACGCCACTGCTGGATGCGCCGGTGACGGCCACTCGCACATCACCGTCAAACTGCGCAATGAAAATACCGACCATCGCAAAACGCGAGGCTTGCTGCTTGAACTTCATGTAGGCAGCGCGTTTAGGAATAGGAAAGCTGATCGCGGTGATCAGCTCGCCGTCATTCAGCGCCGTGGTAAACATGCCCTGAAAGTAATCTTTCGCTTCGATTTTGCGGGCGGTAGTGTGAATGGTGGCACCCAAGGCCAGCACGGCACTGGGGTAGCAGGCAGAAGGGTCGTTGTTGGCCACCGAGCCACCCATGGTGCCCATGGCGCGTACCTGGCGGTCGCCAATGTTGCCTGCCAAATGCGCGAGTGCCGGGATCGCTGCCATCACGTCGGCGTTCGCGGCGACGTCAGCGTGCTTGGCCATCGCGCCAATCACGACGGCGTTCCCGTCGCGCTTGATGCTGCTCAGGTCCTTGATACCGCTCAGGTCAGCCAGTTTGTCAGGGCTGGACAAGCGCAGCTTCATCGACGCCAGCAAGGTTTGACCACCGGCCAACGGCTTGGAGCCGCTGGCTGCCAGTTTGGCAGCGTCTTGCAATGTGGCGGGACGCTCTAAAGTAAATGCATACATGGTGTGTGTCCTTGCGTTTTAGTGTTTTGCAGACTGAATGGCTTCCCACACGCGGCCGGGCGTGGCAGGCATGTCAAAGTCGACCACGCCTAGGGGTTTGAGTGCATCCAGCACGGCGTTGATCACCGCTGGCGGTGAGCCAATCGCGCCTGCTTCGCCGCAGCCTTTGGCGCCCAGCGGGTTATGGCTGCACGGCGTGCACAGCGTGTCCAGCGTGAAGTTGGGCATATCGTCAGCACGCGGCATGGTGTAGTCCATCATCGAGCCGGTCAAGAGCTGCCCGGTTTCTTCGTCGTACACACAGTTTTCTAGCAGCGCCTGGCCTATGCCCTGCACCAAGCCGCCATGGACTTGGCCTTCAACAATCATCGGGTTGATGATGTTGCCAAAGTCATCCACCGCCGTAAAGCGCTCAACCTTCACAGTACCTGTGGCCGGATCAAGCTCAACTTCGCAAATGTAGGTGCCTGACGGAAAGGTGAAGTTGGTGGGGTCATAAAACGCGGTTTCGTTCAGGCCGGGTTCCAGCTTATCGAGCGGGTAGTTGTGCGGCACATAAGCCGTCAGTGCCACCTGACCAAAAGTCACCTTTTTATCGGTACCCTTGATGGTGAATTCGCCGTTGGCAAACTCCACATCAGCGTCGCTGGCTTCCATCAAATGCGCGGCAATCTTTTTGGCCTTGGCCTCAATCTTGTCAAGTGCCTTCATGATGGCCGTACCGCCCACCGACATGGAGCGTGAGCCGTAGGTGCCCATACCAAAGGGCACACGGCCCGTGTCGCCGTGCACGATATCTACCGCATCAACGGAGATACCCAAGCGCGCTGCAACGACTTGAGCAAACGTGGTTTCATGCCCTTGGCCGTGGCTGTGGGAGCCGGTAAAAACTGTCACGCTGCCCGTGGGGTGGACGCGGACTTCGCCGCACTCAAACAACCCAGCGCGTGCGCCCAAAGCACCTGCAATGTTGCTCGGTGCCAGGCCACAAGCCTCGATATAGCTTGAATAGCCAATGCCGCGCAACAAGCCTTTGGCTTTGGATGCGGCCTGACGAGCAGGCAGGCCTGCAATGTCAGCCAACTCGTTGGCTCGCGCCAGCAGCGCCGGGAAGTTACCCACGTCGTATTGCAGCGCCACCGGCGTTTGGTACGGGAACTCGGTGATGAAGTTGCGCCGACGGATTTCGTCTTGGCTCAACCCCATTTCCCAGCCTGCGCGGGTGACAATTCGCTCCAGCAAATACGTCGCTTCTGGCCTGCCGGCACCGCGATAAGCATCCACCGGTGCGGTATTGGTAAACCACGCATCAACCTCGCAATACACCAGCGGCGTGGCGTACTGCCCCGCCAGCAGTGTGGCGTACAAAATGGTCGGCACAGCCGGCGCGAAGGTAGACAAATAGGCACCCATGTTGGCATCGGTATGGACGCGCAGCGCTAAAAATTTGCCATCTTTGTCAAGCGCGAGCTCGGCGTGACTGGAGTGGTCACGGCCATGCGCGTCGCTCACGAAAGCCTCGCTGCGATCCGCTGTCCATTTGATGTTGCGGTTGATCTTTTTTGACGCCCAGACCAGACACACGTCTTCTGCGTACAAATAAATCTTCGAGCCAAAACCACCGCCGACATCCGGTGCAATCACGCGCACCTTGTGCTCGGGCAAGCCCATCACAAAGGCGGTCAGCAGCAGGCGCTCAACGTGCGGGTTTTGATTCGACACATACAACGTGTAGTCGTCATTGGCGCGGCTGTAGGCACCAATTGCCGAACGTGGCTCCATGGCATTGGGCACGAGACGGTTGTTGGTCAAATCGATTTTGGTAACGTGTGCTGCGTTGGTAAAGGCCGCATCAACAACCGCCTTGTCGCCAATCGCCCACTTGTAGCAATGGTTGTCGGGTGCTGCCTCATGCAAAGCAGCGGCCGTTTTGGCTTTGGTCACGTTGACGACGGCGCTTAGCACGTCGTAATCCACCTCGACCAGCTCCGCTGCATTTTTGGCCTGCTCGATCGTCTCGGCAATCACCATCGCAACGTGGTCACCCACGTAACGCACTTTGCCTTGCGCAAGAATCGGGTGCGGCGGCTCCTTCATGGGATTGCCGTCGGTAGAAGTGATACCCCAGCCGCAGGGCAAGCCGTTGATTTTGTCGGCAGCAACGTCTGCGCCCACAAAAATATCGAGCACGCCCGGTGCAGCTTTAGCTGCCGTCAAGTTGATGCTTTTGATGTTGGCATGTGCGTGCGGCGAACGCACAAACACCGCATGGCTTTGGTTGGCCAAAGTGATGTCATCGGTGTACTGGCCGCCGCCGGTCAGAAAACGATAGTCTTCCTTGCGACGAACGGGTACGCCAATGTTTGGCAAATTAACGAAGTCTGGTGCGCCCATGTGAATGCTCCTGATGTGTATTGAATAAATTAAGCGGCCATGGCGGCAGCGCCAGTGCGAACGGCTTTAACGATATTTTGATACCCGGTGCAGCGGCAAATATTGCCTTCCAGGTGCTCGCGGATTTCAAGCTCGCTGGCCTTGGGGTGGTGCGTGCACAAGTCAACCGCGCTCATGACCATGCCGGTAGTACAAAAGCCGCATTGCAAGCCGTGGCACTCTTTGAACGCCGCCTGCATCGGGTGCATGGTGCCGTCTTTGGCGGCTAGGCCTTCAATGGTGGTGATGTCTGCGCCTTGCGCCTGCGCAGCCAACATGTTGCACGACTTAACGGCGCGGCCATTCATGATGACCGTGCACGCGCCGCACTGGGCCGTGTCGCAACCGACATGGGTACCTGTGAGAAGTAGCTTTTCACGCAGGGCTTGCACCAGTAGCGTGTTGTCGGGCATGTCAATGTGTGCGGCTTTTCCATTGACGGTGAACTGAACTTGCATGGACTTGTCTCCTGTGGGCTTTTAGGGTTTGCTTGTGGGTTAGCTGACGGTCTGGCGACCACATCACCAGCGAACATTATTTGGTGAGAGTGCCCTCGCCACCCTAGGTTAAACCCTTGTCAACTTCCACAGGTCAGGGGATATTCTCAAAATGAAACAGTCAATATCGCCCCATACTGCAAAATGACTGGACCCATGCCCGCCGTTACTCATAGCGCAACCGACCAACGCCTACAGCAAATAGCTTTAGCGCGTCAGGCTGTTTTGCACGACGGTCAAAGCGTGTCGCGCACCGGTACCCAAGCCTGGATTGAGAGGTCATGGCAACGCTGCTTGGCCAGCGGCAAAACGCCCGACCAAAACGTCAGCTTTGACATGATTGCGCCCGCTGCCAAGCGGCGATTGGTTGACGCCAACCAAGGTTTGATAAATACCGCGCGTCCCGTGTTGCAAAGCCTGAGCCAGGCCATTGCCAGCACGCGTTATTTTGCGGTGATGACAGATGCGCAGGGCGTGGTGATCGACGCGCACGGAGCAATCGACCGAAGCGACCGCCGGGCCGACTTGATCACCCGCATAGGTACCGACCTGTCAGAGAGTCGGCTGGCCACCACCGCCATCGGCGCAGCACTTAGTGAGCTGCAACCCGTATGGCTGCACCGTGGGGAGCATTTTTTTGACACCAATTCGGTTTACAGCTGCGCGGGCGCGCCGCTGTTTGGACCCGATGGGGCGTGTATCGGCATGCTGGACTTGACAGGCATTGAGGCGGTCGAACGGCCGGAGCTCAAGCATCTGGTGGCACAGTCTGCACGCAGCGTTGAGAACGCAATGACGCTGCGCAAGTTGAAGTCAAACAGTGACTTGCTGATTCGACTGAACTGGCCCGGCCGCACGCTGGGTGATGAAACCGATGGCCTGGTTTGTTTGAATGCGGATGGCTATGTGACGGCTGCCAACCAGATGGCTCGAATCATGGTGCCCCAGCTTTTGCAGCACCTGAGTGCACCGAATACCCCGGTGCTGCACGCCAGCGACCTGTTTGCCATGTCTTTCGACATGCTGTTTGATGCGGCCCGCAAGCAAAGCAGAAAATCCGCGCTTGAAATACCGCTGTGGACAGGCTTGCGCCTACATGCTCTGCCGGTCGTCAAAGGGCAAATGGATGCATCAGCTAACGCGCAGCTAGACCGGCCAACCGCAGCAGCGCCGCCCCTCAAAGACATTGAAACCGCACTCATCCGCAAGGCAGTAGACGATGCGCGCGGCAATGTCATGCAGGCCGCAAAGGCCTTGGGCATCAGCCGCGCGACGGTTTACCGCCGACTAGGGTCAAGCATCAGGCGCTAGTTGCCGTTTGCCAAGCAGCAGAAAGATCAGTGCTTGTGATCCGCAGGCTTGCCTGCAACAGCACCAGGCGCTGCAAAGCCTACCGGCAATACTAAATCCAGCTTGCTCTCAACACCCTTTGCATCTTTGAAGCGCAAAGTCACCGGCACGGTGCTGTCTTTCGCCAGCGGCGCTTTCAAATCCAGCAGCATGAGGTGATAGCCACCCGGCTTCAAGCTCACAGTCTGGCCAGCCGGCAAGTCTAGGGCGGGCAGGGCGCGCATCTTCATGACGTCGTTCTCCATCTTCATCTCATGCACCTCAGCCACACCGGCTGCGGGTGACGACACCCCCACCAGCCGGGTGCCGTCTTTGGCCGTGATGTTCATGAAGGCGCCGGTACCTTTTTGACCCTGAACCGTGGCGCGCGCCCAAGCGCCTTCGACCTTTACGGCAGGCGTTTGAGCCATCGCAGAGCTAGCCGTAAAGACCATAGCCGCCCAAAAGCTACGCTCTAAAAATTTGTTGAATGTCATGTTTGCTTTCAGTTAAAAATTAAATAGTAAATTGGGTATTAAACAGAGTGACGAGCTTGATGTTGGTTCAATGTTTATGCTCGCCGCCAGCCCCGGTGGGCATCAGTTCCAGCACAGCCGCAGGGCTTTTCAGGTCTGACGGCTTTTGACCTGGTTTGGGTATTTGCACCCAGTCCACGCGGCCCTCTTCGCAAATCTGGCTGACCGGCCAATACATCGCACCCTCTTTGGCTGGCAGCTTGGCCTGCAACACAAACTCGTCATACCAAGCGTTTTGCAAGTAGTCGGCGGGGGTTTTGGCTGTCCATGTGATGCGCGAGACATCTTCAGTCACCACCCGGCCGTGGTCGGTGATGGGTTGAGCCAGCTTTTCACGGGTGATGTCCAGCGCCCAGCCCGGCTTGGGCATGGGCTTGGCACCCTGTACCCCAGCAGGGACAGTGACCACGATTTGTTTGACGGCTGATTGGCCGCAACCATGTCCTACCTTGAACGTGGCCTTGTAGTAACTGCCCGCATTGGCTACCTTGTATTCCAGCACCACATGGGCAGCACTTAACGGTGAAAAAACGCTCAATACAGTGCAAAAAATGGCTGTAGTCCAATAAATACGTGCGCAAGCAGCTATTGATCTAATAGCAAATATAAATTTATAACCAGTCATGGATTCACACTCAAGAAAAACTTCAGAACGAGCGCCTTGACCAAGCAGCCAAAGCGCAGTGATCCTGCAACATGCGCCAAAGTGGGCGCCTTGCAGGCAGAGTTCTTAGAGGTGTGCAGGGGGGCCGCGACTGGGCGGCAGGCCGCTGATACGTGCGGCAAGATCAAATGGCAAACCAACACCAGCGACCTGTTGGCCGGGCTGGCTGGGCAAGGTTTGCGCCGTCAAAGCCGGCAACACCACAGCAAAAGAGCCGCACATGTCGCAGTGCGAGCCCGCTGGCGCGGCATCGCCACCAGGGTTAGCAGCCGTGTTCACGAGGCAAACGCCACCCAACTTGCCAGTGCGTACCTCTTCAGCCAGCATTGAAACGGGTGCAACCAAGGCCGACAACACCGCCAGAAAGCTCAGAAAGGCAGCGACGCGACTCCACAAAGGCAGGGTTGATGAGGTTGGCGCTTGCTTAAACACGGACAAATTATAGAAAGAAGCAAAAGCGCTATTTCACAGCGTTCGGAAAAAACAACTGCTCGCCACCAATCTTGTAACCCGCAATCGCGCCTTGCCCCGCTGGCGATGTGACCCAATCGACAAACTTTTGCGCCTCGGCTACTTTGGTTTGCGGATGTTTGGCGGGGTTCACCACCATCACGCCGTACTGGTTAAACAGCCGCGTATCGCCTTCGACCAGAACCGTCAGGTCGGCTCGGTTTTTGAAAGACAACCAAGTGCCCCTGTCCGCCAACACATAGCCGCCGCTGCTGGCAGCAATGTTCAGCGCCGGGCCCATGCCACAGCCGCAGGCTTTGTAATTTGAGAACGCTGGTTTATCTGCTGGCGTTTCAATACCCGCCGTCCTCCAGTAGCGCAACTCAGCTGCATGGGTGCCGCTTTTGTCACCGCGTGAAATGAAGTTGGCGTTGCTGGCGCTGAGCTTTTTGAGCGCATCCGCAATGTCTTTGCCTTTGGTTTTGGCCGGGTCAGCCACTGGGCCAATCAGCACGAAATCGTTGTACATCACGGCAAAGCGTTTGACGGCAAAGCCCTCAGCCACGATTTTTTCTTCTGCCGACTGGTCATGCACAAACAGCACATCCGCATCGCCCCGACGGCCCATGTCGATGGCTTGGCCTGTACCCACAGCGACGACTTTCACATCAACGCCAGTCGCTTTTTTAAACTCAGGCAGCAAAACCGTGAACAGCCCTGACTGCTCGGTGGATGTGGTGGATGCCATCACAATGGAGGGGGACTGCGCTATTGAATTAGTAGCTGCTTGCGCCCATAAAATAAGGGCTAGAGCCCTAAAATAGGGTATAAAAACGCGTTTTTTAGTCATCCAAGCTCTCCTTTGAGAAAGTTTTCAGCTGCGATGGGCAGCGGGCCGTTAAAGAAATCGTGGGTCGGCAAATCAGCCACCATACGGCCATGCTCTAGGTACACCACCCGGCTGGCCAAGCGTTTGACCTGACCCAGGTTGTGGCTGCTGAAGATCAGCGTCGTGCCGCTGTTGGCAAAGTCTTGCATCAGCTTTTCAACCTCGCGTTTGGCGGCGGGGTCCAGGCTGGATGTTGGCTCGTCGAGCAAGACAACCGCTGGCTTGCAAGCCCAGGCGCGAGCCAGCGCCACCCGCTGCTGCTGACCGCCCGACAGCGCTTTCGCATGACGCCCCGCCAAGTCAGCCAGGCCCACACGCTCCAGCGCGGCTAACGCGTCGCGCTTGGCCTGCTTCCAGCCTATGCCACGCAGCCACAGGCTGAGTGCGATGTTGTTTTGCACACTGGCACGCAGCATGTGGGGGCGCTGAAACAGCATGGCCTGACGCACCGAAGCATCGACGCTAAGCAGCCCCGCGGAAGGTTGAACCAAGCCGTGCAGGAGCCGTAGCAGCGTGCTTTTCCCGCTGCCGTTCGAGCCAATCAGCGCAAGTCGCTCGCCAGCCTTGATTTGTAAGCTGCAGTCAGTCAACGCTTCAATCGTGCCGTAGTGCACATGCGCTGATTGCAGGTTAAACACCATGGTCATGTGGCCGCCACACGCTCTGGCTGGCTGTCGCCCAGCCGTTCACGCCACAGCTTGAGCAGGCCAATCAACCCATTGAGCAGCAACACCACCCCCAAGAGCACCAGCCCCAAGGCAAGCGCCAGCGGCAAGTCACCCTTGCTGGTTTCCAGTGCGATCGATGTGGTCATCACGCGCGTAAATCCGTCAATATTGCCTCCCACCACCATCACCGCACCGACTTCAGAAATAGCGCGGCCAAATGCGGCAATCAGCACCGTCAGAAGGGCATAACGCTCGTCCCACAACAAGATCAAACTGCGCATGAAAGGCCCTGCGCCCAAAGATGCGAACTGCTCGCCATGGCTGCGGTCAGCGTCTTCAATGGTTTGCCGCACCAGCGCCGTCACCACGGGCAGCACCAGCACGGTTTGAGCGAGCACCATGGCCTTGAACGAAAACAGCCAACCGAGGAACCCCAGCGGCCCGCTGCGCGACAACAGCAGGTACACCACCAGCCCCACCACGACTGAAGGCAAGGCCAAAGCGGTGTTGAGCAGCGCCAAAACTGCACCCCGCCCCCGAAACCGTGACACACCCAGCCAGGCACCCAGCAGCAAACCCAGGCTAGAGGCCATCACGCAGGCCGTCGCGCTGACCGCCAAAGAGCGAAGGACGATGCCGCCCAGGGTGCTGTCAAACGAGCTGATGAGAGAAAGGGCCGTTGTCAGGCTGTCGGTGAAGGTGTTCATGCGCGTTGGGTGCTGCAATGTAGCTTAGGCGGGATGGGCCGCGCGCGCATCGGGAATCACCAGTTATGAATGATTTTGCATAGGATGACGCCTGCTTTGCTGAGCCGGATAATCAAGCCCAGAATGCAAAAAATCGAACTTTCTTACCTGCTGGCACCCGAACGTGGCAAAGACGCGTTGATACGCAACCCGCTCATGGACATGCTGCAGGCGGTACGTGCGCAAGGCTCCATCTCCAAAGCCGCGAAAGCACTTGACTTTTCGTATCGCCACGTTTGGGGTGCACTGAAAGACTGGGAGCA
The DNA here is from genome assembly GCA_038204335.1 of Burkholderiales bacterium. Taxonomy (GTDB): domain Bacteria; phylum Pseudomonadota; class Gammaproteobacteria; order Burkholderiales; family Burkholderiaceae_C; genus Polaromonas. The sequence goes on along the minus strand of JBBRDA010000071.1, from coordinate 4,496 downwards.
AGCGCTGGGCCGGGAACTCATCGTGTGGGACAAGGGTCAGCGGGCCAGATTGACCGAGTTTGGCGACAAGCTGCTCTGGGCTGAGCGTCAGGCGCAGGCCCGCTTGGCCCCGCAAATCGAAGCGCTACGCGGCGACATTGAACGCGCTTTTTCTTGCTGCTTTGACGACAGCGCCCATGTGTTGACGCTGTACGCCAGTCACGACATCGCACTGTCCACGCTGCGCGACCTTACCGCACCCCGAGGCTTGCACCTGGACATCCGCTTCATGGGCAGCGTGGACGCGATAGCCGCGCTGAACGCAGGGCGCTGCATGATGGCAGGCTTTCATACGCTAGAGCAGCCGCAGGCCCGGTCAGTGGCGGCGCGTACTTACCGCAGCTTGCTCAAGCCCGGCTTGCACAAGCTGATTGGTTTTGCCTCGCGCATGCAAGGGCTCATCGTGGCCAAAGGCAACCCGCTTCGTATCACCCATCTGCAAGACCTGAAACAGCCTGCACTGCGCTACGTGAACCGCGCTGAGGGCACCGGCACCCGCGTGCTGTTCGATGAACTGCTGGCTAGCGCCAGCATAAGCCCGGCCGATGTGCAGGGCTACAGCAGCCAAGAGCCGTCACACACCGCCGTGGCCCAAGCCGTGGCCAGCGGCGCGGCTGATGCAGGCCTGGGCATTCAAGCAGCGGCGATGGAAAAAGGCTTGAACTTTGTACCGCTGGTACAAGAGCGCTATCACCTGGTGTGCTTGAAGTCAGAGTTGGCCTCACCGCCCGTAGCGGCGTTACTGAAGGAACTGCAGGGCCAAGACTGGCAAACCTTGTTAAATGAATTGCCTGGTTACCGAGTGGATAGATTGCAAAGCGGAAAAGTACTGAGTTTGAACACCGTACTGCCATGGTGGAGCTACCGCAAGCCGAAAATTGCCTCAAAAACGATCATTTAGACTGCCAAAAACGGCCAAAGCCCAATAAATACGGGCGCAAGCAGCTATTAAATTCATAGTAAATAATCGACGCCGCAGATACCGTCATGTCGGCTCATGCGGCACAGGACCGGAACCCGCAAAACATGTCGTCCCGCTCGGGCAGATAAAAGTTGCGGTACTTGGCACTTTTCATGCGGGCGCGGGTGGCAAACGACGCACCGCGCAACACTTTGTGAGTCCCAAACCAAGGCTGTGAATACTCTAGGTACGGGTCAGGTTGAAAGCCAACGGTGTCGTTTGCATAAGCCCTGAAGGTCGTACCCGTCCACTCCCATACATTGCCCCACAAGAACCCGCGCCGGGCCGCGGTGTGCGCCGCGACTTCCCACTCAACTTCAAACGGCAAGCGCCTGCCAGCCCAGCGGCACCACGCATCAGCCTCGTACCAGCTCATGTGCATGGCCGGCTGATGGCCCTGCATACGGCGGGCAACGCCAAAGCGCGTCTGCATCACCGCACCACTGACAGCACCGATCTGCTCTACATAGCGTGGCCCCCTGCGGCCTTCAGCTTGAGATAGAGCTTGCAGCCATTGCCAGCCTTCTCGGCTCCAGAGCTCTTCACGGTCGTAGCCGCCGTCATCCACAAACTCAACGTATTGCGACCAGCTCACGGGCTGGGCGTCGATTTCAAACTCGGGTACCTCTACTTTGTACTGGGGCCGTTCGTTGTCGAACGAAAACCCGCCTGAGTCACTGCCCATAGTCCATTGGCAAGCAGGTATCAGCATGGGCTCGCGCAACGTCATGGGCGCAGGCGTGAAGGCCTGAATCATGGGTGCGTCCAGCTTCAAACCCAGCGTTTGCGCCGTGTACACCAGCGCCTCGGCATGCATGTCTTCGTGAAATAGGCACAGACGGTAAAAGTACAACGCGTCGTCGCTGTCATCGGCTTTGTCAAGCAACTCAAGCGTGCCTTCCAGCGCTTCAAGCAGATAGGCGCGAATGCTATTGACGTTGGGTAAATCCAGCTGCCAGCGGGTGTCGTGTGGTACGTGGGTCGAGTCCCACCATCGGTCTGCATGGGGCTCAATACTGGCCAGGCGCGTGTGCGCAGGCTCGCAGCGCGGCCCCAAAGCACGCTGCATATTGCGGGAAATCCACCATTCCTGAAACCACCCGATATGGCCCAGCTCCCACAAGGGTGGGTTCACCGTTTGCCCTAGGGGTACGACATAGTTGCAGGCTTCAAGGGTGTTCTGATACTGCGCAAAAAGGTGCAGCGTATGATTACGCGCATCCATCAGCGCCAGTGACAGCAGCTCTTTGCCAGCAGCGCGCATCAGGGGCGAATCGATCTGACCAGCGATGCTGGTAGCCGTTGCCATAGGGGCGTTTTGAGGTGTCCTGCTTGAAGTCAAAAATAATCCTGGTGAGTCCCGCAGCGAAAGAGTCCAACAATGGCAACTGGCACACGGCGTACCGTTGGGCAAAGTTTCTATCGGGTCATTGTGACATTGCCATCACACCGATTTGCAAAGCTGCTGACGACAATGCAGACGCGATGATTGCGCTGCATGCGCGCCGCTCCGCGCCGTCGATTCAGGCCTGGGCAGCGCAGCATCCAGACAAGCCGTTGGTCGTTGTTCTTACGGGCACAGACCTGTACCGCGACATTGACACCGATGCCAGCGCACAGCAGTCCCTCCATTTGGCAACCCATCTGGTGGTACTGCAAGAAGCGGGGCTACAGGCACTGCCAGCCGGGCTACGGCGCAAAGCACGGGTGATTTACCAGTCTGCACCCCGTTTGAAGCCCGCCGCTAAGTCGACCGAACGATTCAAAGCCGTGATGGTGGGCCATTTGCGTGATGAAAAAGACCCCCTGACTTTTATCAAGGCTGCTGGCCTTTGCGGCATGAAAAACATCAGCTTTGACCAGATTGGCGGCGGACTGGACACTGCACTGTCCAGCGCTGCCAGCCATGCCGCCGCCCAAGTGGCCCACTACCGCTGGCTGGGTGGTCTGCCCCGCGCGCAAACCCGCCAGCGTATCAAGCGCGCCCATGTGCTGGTCAACTGTTCGGTGATGGAAGGCGGCGCGCATGTGATTCTGGAGGCCGTGCAGTCAGGCACCCCGGTGCTGGCATCTCGCATCAGCGGCAATGTGGGCATGCTGGGCGCTGACTACAAAGGCTATTTTGAAGTGGGTGATGCCGCAGGGCTGGCTTCGCTGGTGATGCGTTGCGCCACCGAGCCCACATTTCTGGCGCATTTGCAAAGCCAAGGCGAACAGCGGGCCGAATTATTTGAACCCGCTTTGGAAAAACACCAGGTTTTGGACTTGATGAAAGGCGCTCTGGCAAAAGTGTGAGCTGTTGAATTTCAGGGTAAACCCCTGTTAGTTACGCCATTAATCGTCAGGTTTCGTCAGCTTTTCTTAAGAGATGGGACGGCCTGACAAGTTAACATCTGAGTAATACAAAACGGTCTTGGGTTCGCGCCATCCAGCGCAACAAAGCACCCTGTTTGTGTTGACTCTTTTTTCCTGGAGACACCCCTTATGACCCCTTTTCTCTCGCTGTCGCGTGTCATAGACAGCATCAGCACTTTCATGGGCAAATCGACCATGTGGCTGATTCTTGCGACCACGCTGATCAGTGCCGGCAACGCCATTGTGCGCAAGGCGTTTGACATGAGCTCCAACGGCCTGCTGGAAATTCAGTGGTATTTGTTTGCTGCGGTGTTCATGCTCGGTGCGGGTTACGGATTTTTGAAAAACTCCCATGTCCGTATTGACTTTATTTCGAGCCGCCTCTCACACCGCACCCGCAACTGGGTAGATCTGCTGGGCATCTTATTTGTGCTTTTTCCGTTTTGTGTGCTGATGATCCTATTGAGTTGGCCGGTATTTATGGGTGCCTACAACAACGGTGAAATGTCTCAAAACGCCGGTGGGCTGATCCGCTGGCCTGCCTACCTGCTGGTGCCGGTGGGGTTTGCTCTGTTGATCATGCAGGGCGTGTCTGAACTGATCAAACGCATCGCCTTTTTACGCGGCCTGATAGAAGACCCGATTGGCGAAGAAGCCAGCAAATCGGACGATCAAAGAAAAATGGACGAGCTTGAAAAAGTAGCCGCCGCCCGCCTGGCTGGAGAAAAATAAAATGCAAGAAACTTTCCTGGCACAACAGTTTGTGCCACTCATGTTTGCGGGTCTGTTTGTCCTGCTGCTGACGGGCTTCCCGGTTGCCTTTGGTCTTGCCGCTGTCGGCCTGTCCTTTGGTTTCGTTGGCATGGAAGCCGGGCTTTTTCCTGCCAATTTGTTTCAGGCTCTGCCATCGCGTATTTTTGGCATCATGCAAAACGACACGCTGCTGGCTATCCCCTTCTTTACCTTCATGGGCATTATTCTGGAACGCTCCGGCATGGCCGAGGACTTGCTGGAGACGGTTGGCCAGGTGTTTGGCCCGCTGCGCGGCGGCCTGGCCATTGCCGTGATCTTGGTTGGCGCACTGCTGGCCGCCACGACGGGTGTGGTCGCCGCTGCGGTGATCTCGATGGGCCTGATATCC
>JBBRDA010000070.1:0-16776 GCA_038204335.1 Burkholderiales bacterium | reverse complement strand
GCCAACATCGAGGCCGAGCCTTTTCACGGCGAGCTCAGCCAAGGCAAACGCAGCCAGGTCCTGATGGACTTCAAGGCCAGCGTGGTGCAGGTGGTGGTGGCCACCGACGTGGCTGCACGCGGCCTCGACATCAAAGCGCTACCCGTGGTCGTTAACTACGACTTGCCGCGCTCAGCGGTGGACTACACCCACCGCATAGGCCGCACAGGCCGCGCTGGCCTGGCAGGCATCGCCATCAGCTTTGTTAGCGCGGCGACTGAAGCACATTGGCGGCTAATAGAAAAACGCCAGAGCATCAACGTTCCGCGTGAGCAGGTGGCAGGGTATGAGCCGGTGGAATTGGCGCCTGTAAATGCAGCTGATCCGCAAGGGACTGGGGGCGTGAAGGGGACGCGGCCTAGTAAGAAGGATAAGTTGCGGGCCGCCGGGAAGCTGACCTAAATGGCCATGCGTCATGGCAAAAATGGCGCCTGATAGCGACCCAAAAGTAGCGCATATGATTGAAACGAATGGTGACGAAGTTACCTCGAAAAGATTTGTCAATGAATGCAAACCATCTACACTCCGTCGATGCGAAAAAACGATGCCCGCCTGAAAGTCCTGCAGAGCTTAGCGATTCTCGATACCGCCCCTGAAATTGTCTTTGATGACTTGACGCGCGCCGTAGCGCAGACGTTTGACGTACCCATTGCCATGGTCAGCTTGCTGGACGCGGATCGCGACTGGTTCAAATCGTCTGTCGGCTCCCCAGTCTCAGCATCGCCAGCTTCTACCTCTTTTTGCGAGGTGTTTTTAAGGTCTGGCCACGACGCGATGGTGGTGGTTGAGGACACGCTGCAAGACTCGCGCTTTGCGTCGCACCGCTTGGTGATTGGCGCGCCCCACATTCGGTTTTACGCTGCAGCGCGTTTGGCGGTGCGTGGGCAGACGGTGGGGACCTTGTGTGTTTACGACACCTGTACCAAACAGGTTTCGAGCGACCAGTTGGACGCGCTGAAGGCGCTAAGCGGTGCCGCGATGGAACTTCTGGCTAAACGGTTCAATGCACCAAGTGCCGGCTGAATCGTGTTCGCCGCATCGTAAAACATCATCCCCACGTAAAAAGGCTTCAAAACCGAAGTCTTGAAGCCTTTTGATTGTCTTCAGCACGAAGCTGAAGAGTCGGGTTAGCAGGGCTTAGTAGCCGCCGCGTCCACCGCCGCCGCCGCCACCACCGTAGCCGCCGCCACCGGAACGGCCACCGCCGCCACCGCCGTAGCCGCCACCACCAGAGCGGTCACCGCCGCCGCCACCACCGCCGTAACCGCCACCACCGCCGCCGAAGCCGCCGGTACGTGGAGGACGAGCTTCCATCGGACGTGCTTCGTTCACAGTGATGCTACGGCCGCCGAGTGACTGGCCATTCATGCCAGCGATTGCAGCTTGCGCTTCAGCATCGCTGCCCATTTCGACAAAGCCGAAGCCTTTTGAACGGCCGGTGTCACGTTCCATCATGACTTTGGCGCTGGTGATAGAACCGAATTCGCCGAAAGACGTTTGCAAGTCTTCATCGCGAACGGTGTATGGCAGGTTGCCGACGTAAAGTTTGTTGCCCATTAGGGACTCCTCAAAAACACATAAAACACAAAGAGATGGGGTCCCGAATGCACAACAAATCCAAAAGGTACGCCGTAGCGCGCGAAACTGACCAATCACCCACTTGTGCAGTAAAAAAACCGCACAGCCGTATTATGACCTGTAACAGCAGGGTCAGGTGTTAAAAAACTTCATATCTATGAAATTCCGAAGCCAAAAAGCGGTGTTTCAGGCGTTCTCGTGACAAATACTGACAAAAACTCTGCTCACCGGCAGCGTTTTTAGCTCAGTCGCCCTGGTTTTGCTCTGCAGGTTCAGGCAAAGATTCGTCTGCCGGGCGAGCCATGCGGTGCCCGTTTTTGGCGACGACTTCAACATAAAACTGCGCTGCGCCGTCAGCCACAAGCGCGTCGATAGCAGCCATCATGGTGGCCCAGTGAACGACTGCCGCATCGGTCGAATTGCTACCAAGTTTGCAGTCAAAGTCCCAAAAATCTACCCCGTCAGGCAGAGCTTTGGCGCGTTCACGTTTGACGTATTTACGAATGTCGTGCTTGCTGGCGTCTAACAGTCGGTCGCGGTTTTTACCCTCGACATTCAGAACATAGGACTTTTTCAAGCCTTGGTTCCTGCCGCCTGAGCTGCCAGGGTAGCGTCGAGCTCTTTGCATGAGGGTGCGCAAACAGCCTGCGACTTGCCCAGAACCTTGCGTGTGCCCATCAACGAGCGAGCGCGATGCTTGCCGCACATAAAGCACGACATCGTGGCCGCGCCGAATGAAGTGGTGGCTGCGAAGGGGGAACCAGATACTTTGGATTTATAGCGTAAACCGTCAGCGAGTACGGCGGTTTTGGCGTCAGCTCTTGCCATGTGTGTGTCTTTCCTGGGTTGGGTTTGTGAGGCTGGCTTTGAAACCAACCCCCGGTACAAGCTGGCCATGCGCACGACTTTTAGCCCGTGCAACCTGCTCTTTCAGTGCTCTTTAAGCGTCCAACAACTCTCTATTTTACCGCCGAAAGCCAAAAGCATGCTTTGGGGTGGATTTGCAGTCATCTCAACGAATCACCGGACGACACATTCAGCGGCATATTCATGGGCTTTTGAAAATATTGCTAAAGTCCTTTTAATTTCTTAAATTGACACGATACGAAAGTAAGCACATATATGGCACGCCTTGTTAAATGCATCAAGCTGGGTATCGAGGCTGAAGGCCTTGATTTGCCGCCTTACCCGGGCCCATTGGGCAAACGCCTGTGGGAAGAAGTCAGCAAGCAGGCTTGGGCTGACTGGATGAAGCAGCAAACCATGCTTGTCAATGAGAATCGCCTGAACCTTGCCGACCAGCGGGCCCGCCAGTACCTCGCCCGCCAAATGGAAAACCACTTTTTTGGAAGTGGCGCAGATGTGGTGCAGGGTTACACGCCGCCAGCGGCTTGACACGGGCCACCTATCTTGAGATAGGCGCTGGCGACAGTCAGCGTTTTTTGCGGCTTTGGTTGGACTGGCGTGCAAATCCGCAGCGGCCACGCATGCTTCATGTGGTGGCGATTTGCCCAGAGACCTACAACAATTCGCCTCCTTGCGGCGCTGATGCCGCAGCGCTAAAACCGCTGGCCGATCTGTTGGACGCGCAGCTTTGGGGCCTGCTGCCGGGCTTTCACAGGCTGGTGTTTGAGGGTGGGCATGTATTGCTCACCGTGTGCATCGGCGATGTGGCCAAGCTGCTGCGCCAACAACAATTTGAAGCCGATTTCATTGACCTGAATATCGCTGCACTGGTGGGCACCGAGCCGATTTACGCGGCCAAAGCCATCGCCCGACTCTGCAAACCCGAAACGCGACTGACCACCACGCATAACGAGCCGATGCAGGCCGCGCTGCGGCAATGCGGTTTTGTGATCACCAGCGATTTTGATTGCCTTAGAGCGACCTACAACCCGGCATGGGGTCCCAAAAAATCGGCTCAGATCGTCACTCCCACCACCTGCGCAGTGGTGGGCGCTGGTTTAGCCGGCGCTGCGGTGGCCAGTAGCCTAGCGCGGCGCGGCTGGGCCGTGACGGTGCTTGACGCAGCCAGCGAACCCGCCAGCGGCGCGTCGAGCCTGCCAGCCGGACTGCTGGTGCCGCACACATCGCCAGACGACAGCCTGTTGTCACGTCTGTCGCGCGCCGGCGTTCGCATCACCCTGCAGCAAGCCCGGGCCACACTACGCCACGGTATTGACTGGGGTCATACAGGCGTATTGCAGCGTAGTTTTGAAGACAAAGCGATAAATTTGCCGCCTGCTTGGGATGAAAGCCAAGCACTTGCCGCCGGCGACTGGTGCTGCCCGGCAACACCCAAAACGCTGGCAGCAGCAGGCCTGCCAGCTGACAGCCCAGGGTTGTGGCACGCTCAGGCAGGCTGGGTCAAACCTGCTGCGCTGGTCAATCGTTGGCTGGTGGACCCGAACATTACTTGGCGCGGTGATGTACAGGTAGCCACATTGACCGCCTCTGATGATGGCTGGCAAATACGCGATGCCGCAGGACAGACGCTGGCCCAAGCGGACCTGGTGGTGCTGGCTGCGGGCTACGCCAGCCAGGCGCTGGCCGCCAGCGCGGGCGCTGCCCCGCCTGATCTGCAGGCAATACGCGGGCAAGTAACTTTTGGCATGCAAAAAGACTCGGATTCGTTGCCTCCTTTCGCCGTGAACGGCCACGGCGGGCTGATCACCGCTATCACCATGCCTGACGGCCCGATGTGGCTGATGGGCGCGGGCTACGAACGGGACGAGCAAGTGCCAAATCTCAAAGCGCAGGACCATGCAGAGAACCTGAAGCGCTTGCAAACATTGTTGCCAGCTGTCGCGCCGGCTTTGGCGGGGCAATTCAGTCCCCAGCGGGCACGCGGCTGGGCCGGTATTCGCTGCGCAACGCCAAATCGGCTGCCGCTGGTCGGGCCAATGGCTGGGGCAACGACAACACCTGGGCTTTGGTTGTGTACCGGCATGGGGTCGCGGGGGCTAAGCTTTGCCGCCCTGTGCGGTGAACTTCTGGCGGCACAGCTACATGGCGAACCGCTGCCGATTGATAGAAATTTAGCCGAATTAACTAATAAATTCGCGCGCAAGCAGCTATAAATTTAATAGCGTTTATGGTGCTCTGCAAGCTAGCAGGAACTTTTTGCGCAAGTTAGCAATCCCCCTGCCCTTGAAAAGGGTTTTAGCAACCCCAGCTAGCAGACTTGTTGATCAAAAAACCTGTTCTCAAGCATGTCTGAACCCACACAACCCCAACAGAATCAATCACTTAGCGGCGCAACGGGCCTAACCGGCGACCCCAGCCCGGAAGAGCTGGAAGCCGCAGCAGCCGCCAACGAGTTTGAAGCAGTCAACGAATTGGCCGTGGCCCAGGCCGAGGTCGCTACGCTGCAAGCCAAAAACACCGAGTTGGCTGACAGCTACCTGCGCGCCAAAGCTGAAAGCGAGAACTCCCGTCGCCGGGCTGATGAAGAAGTCAGCAAGGCCCGTAAGTTTGCACTGGAGAGCTTCGCCGAAAGCCTGCTACCCGTTGCCGACAGCCTAGAAGCCGGTCTGAACCTGCCTAGCGCCACGCCCGAGCAAATCAAGGAAGGCGCAGCCGCCACGCTCAAGCAGCTCAAAGCCGCCTTGGAGCGCAACCGCGTGATGCAAATTGACCCAAGCGCTGGTACCAAGTTCGACCCGCACCAGCACCAAGCCATCAGCATGGTGCCGTCTGAGCAAGAAGCCAACACCGTGGTTTCAGTGCTGCAAAAAGGCTACCTGATTGCTGACCGCGTGCTGCGCCCTGCCCTTGTGACAGTGAGTGCACCCAAATAAATACTGCCTTGAAATACATCAAGACAGCCACACCTTTTAAACATCATTATTTCTAAATCGAACGGAGAGCATCATGGGAAGAATTATCGGAATTGACCTCGGCACCACCAACAGCTGCGTTTCTGTCATGGAAGGCAATGTGCCTAAAGTGATTGAAAATTCTGAAGGCGCGCGAACCACACCGTCCATCGTGGCTTACCAGGAAGACGGCGAAGTGCTGGTCGGTACATCGGCCAAGCGCCAAGCCGTCACCAACCCGAAAAACACGCTGTATGCCGTCAAGCGTTTGATTGGCCGCAAGTTCACTGAAAAAGAAGTGCAAAAAGACATCGCGCTGATGCCTTACGCCATCGTGGCCGCCGAAAACGGCGACGCTTGGGTTGAAGTGCGCGGCAAAAAAATGTCCGCTCAGCAAGTGTCTGCCGACATCCTGCGCAAGATGAAGAAAACCGCTGAAGACTACCTGGGCGAACCAGTGACTGAAGCTGTGATTACCGTGCCTGCGTACTTCAATGACGCGCAGCGCCAGGCCACCAAAGATGCAGGCCGCATTGCAGGCTTGGACGTCAAGCGCATCATCAATGAGCCCACCGCCGCAGCGCTGGCCTTTGGCTTGGACAAACAGGAAAAAGGCGACCGCAAAATCGCCGTGTATGACCTGGGTGGCGGTACGTTTGACGTATCTATCATTGAAATTGCTGACGTTGACGGTGAAAAGCAGTTTGAAGTGCTGTCCACCAACGGCGACACCTTTCTGGGCGGCGAAGACTTTGACCAGCGCGTTATCGACTACATCGTGGCTGAGTTCAAAAAAGACAGCGGCATTGATTTGAGCAAAGACGTGGTGGCCTTGCAGCGCCTGAAAGACTCGGCTGAAAAAGCCAAGATCGAGCTGTCAAACAGCGCCGCGACTGAAGTGAACATTCCTTACATCGCCCATGACCCTGCCAGCGGCCCCAAGCACTTGCTGGTCAAGCTGTCACGCGCCAAACTGGAAAGCCTGGTTGACGAGTTGATCGAGCGCACGATTGCGCCTTGCCGAACCGCCATGAAGGATGCAGGCTTGAGCGTTGGCGATATTCATGACGTGATTCTGGTCGGTGGCCAGACCCGCATGCCCAAGGTACAGGACGCCGTCAAAGCCTTCTTCGGCAAAGAGCCACGCAAAGACGTGAACCCTGACGAAGCGGTGGCTGTGGGCGCGGCGATTCAAGGCCAGGTGCTGTCTGGCGACCGCACCGACGTGCTGCTGCTGGACGTGACACCGCTGTCTCTGGGTATTGAGACCATGGGCGGCGTGATGACCAAGATGATCAAGAAAAACACGACCATCCCGACCAAGTTTGCACAGACTTTCTCGACTGCCGAAGACAACCAGCCCGCCGTCACCATCAAGGTGTTTCAGGGTGAACGCGAAATTGCCTCGGGCAACAAGGGCTTGGGTGAGTTCAACCTTGAAGGTATTCCACCATCAGCACGCGGCACACCGCAAATTGAAGTGTCTTTTGACATCGACGCGAACGGCATCTTGCACGTTGGCGCCAAAGACAAAGGTACCGGCAAAGAAAACAAAATCACCATCAAAGCGAACTCTGGTTTGTCTGAGGCCGAGATCCAGCAAATGGTGAAAGACGCCGAGCTGAATGCCGAAGACGACAAGAAAAAAGTCGAGTTCGTGACCGCCAAAAACAACGCCGAAGCCATGGTGCACAGCGTGAAAAAATCGCTGACGGAGTATGGCGACAAGTTAGACGCGGGCGAGAAAGACAAGATCGAAACTGCCATCAAAGACATGGAAGAAGCGCTCAAAGGTGATGACAAAGCCGCTATCGACGCGAAAAACACCGCACTGATGGAAGCCAGCCAGAAGCTGGGTGAAAAAATGTACGCGGATATGGAAGCGTCAAAAGCAGCCGCAGCTGCGGGCGCCGCTCCGGGAGCCGAGCAGGCCCAAGCCAAGCCAGTCGATGACAACGTGGTCGATGCTGAGGTCAAGGAAGTCAAAAAGACCGACAAGGTCTGATAATTGCATGCTCACAGGGCTGAAAGCCGGGAGAAATCCCGTCTTTCAGCTTTGGTTTTTGCGCCTTGCACTTTCAGCCACCCTCTTGACAACGCTTTTCTGACTTACTGACCTCCTGACATTTTTAACATGGCCAAAAAAGACTACTACGACACCTTGGGTGTACCCAAAAACGCCAGCGACGAAGACATTAAAAAGGCCTATCGCAAGCTGGCGATGAAGCATCACCCAGACCGCAACCAGGGTGACAGTGCCAAGGCAGCTGAAGAGAGATTCAAAGAGGCCAAAGAAGCCTATGAAATGCTGTCGGACTACCAGAAGCGTGCCGCCTATGACCAATACGGCCACGCAGGCGTTGACCCCAACATGCGTGGCGGCGGTGCGGGCGGTGAAGGTTTTGGCGGTTTTGCTGAAGCCTTTGGGGATATTTTTGGCGGCGTCTTTGGCGAGCAGCAACGCCGCGGCCAAGGCGGACGGCAAGTCTTCAGGGGTGGCGATTTAAGTTACGCGATGGAAGTCACGCTGGAAGAAGCGGCCAGCGGCAAGGAAGCACAAATTCGGGTACCGAGCTGGGACGACTGCACAACTTGCAAAGGCAGTGGCGCCAAACCGGGCACCAAGGTTGCCACCTGTACCACCTGTCACGGCCATGGTCAGGTGCAAATGCGCCAAGGCTTTTTCAGTGTTCAGCAAACCTGCCCGCAATGCAAAGGCACAGGCAAGCTGATTCCTGACCCCTGCGTGGCCTGCCACGGTGTGGGTAAAACCAAGAACAACAAAACGCTTGAAGTCAAAATCCCGGCGGGTATCGACGACGGCATGCGCATTCGCTCGACAGGCAATGGTGAGCCTGGCACCAACGGTGGGCCACCGGGCGATTTGTACATTGAAATTCGCGTCAAAAAGCACGATATCTTTGAGCGCGACGGCGATGACCTGCATTGCGCTGTCCCGATCAGCTTCACCACAGCCGCGCTGGGCGGTGAAATTGAAGTGCCAACACTGGCAGGTAAAGCGGCGATTGACATCCCGGAGGGCACACAGGCCGCCAAGCAGTTCCGGCTGCGCGGCAAAGGTATCAAGGGTGTGCGCAGCAGCTCCCCGGGTGACTTGTACTGCCACATCACGGTGGAAACGCCTGTCAAGCTGACTGAACACCAACGCAAATTGCTGAAAGAATTTGAAGAATCGCTGAAAAAGGGGGGCGCCAAACACTCACCCAGCGAAGACAGCTGGACGGACAAGTTGAAGAACTTTTTCAGCGCCTAATGATTGAGTTCGGGCAGTTAAACCGCTACTGAATCAGGAGCTGCTTGCGCCCGTATTCATTGGTCTAAAGCCCTATTTGATACCTTAAATCAGCCCGTTCAGGGTTGATTTTCAGCTTTTTGGCGCTGTTTTCAACCGGTTACAGCGTCGGACAGCCTTTGCGCACAGCTGAGCGCCTGCCCGGCATCGCGTGCCTCCACCATCAGACGCAAAAGCGGCTCGGTGCCGCTGGCACGTATCAGCACCCGGCCCGTCTGGCCCAACTCGGCTTCAATCGCTGCGGTTTCGGTTTTGAGTCGCTCATTGCCTTTCCAGTCCTGACCAGGTTTGAGTCGCACGTTGATCAGCGTTTGCGGGAACAGCGTGACGTCTGCCAGCAGTTGGGCCAGTGTTTTGCCACTCCTCACGCAGGCTTGTAGCACCTGCAAAGCGCTGATCAGGCCGTCGCCTGTGGTGTGTTTGTCGAGTGCAAGCAAGTGGCCCGAGCCCTCGCCGCCGAGCAACCAGCCGCGCTTTTCGAGTTCTTCGAGTACATATCGGTCACCGACCTTGGCGCGAACAAACTCAACGCCTTTGCTCTGCAGGGCGACTTCAACCGCCATGTTGGTCATCAGTGTGCCGACGGCGCCAGGCACGTGTTCCCCCCGTGCCAGACGCTCATTGACCATGAGAAAGAGGACCTCGTCGCCATTGAACAAACGCCCGTCACTGTCCACCAGTTGCAAACGGTCTGCATCGCCATCCAGCGCAACGCCGTAATCGGCCCGGTGTTGTTTCACGGCAGCAATCAAGGCTTCCGGGTGGGTGGCGCCCACACCGTCGTTGATGTTCATGCCATCAGGCGCGCAGCCAATCACCACGACGTCTGCGCCCAGTTCATGAAACACCTTGGGCGCGATCTGATACGCCGCGCCATGTGCGCCGTCGACGACTATCCTCAAACCTTTGAGAGTCAGGTCGTTCGCGAAAGTACTCTTGCAAAACTCGATGTAGCGCCCCGCTGCGTCATCGAGTCGCCTGGTTTTGCCCAAGGCTGCTGAGTCTGCCCAAACCGGAGGATCTTCCAGAGCGGCTTCTACTGCCAGTTCCCATGCATCGTCCAGCTTGGCGCCTTGTGCGCTGAAAAATTTAATGCCATTGTCAGGAAAAGCGTTATGGCTGGCGCTGATGACCACGCCGAGGCTGGCACGTTGCGCACGCGTGTGGTATGCCACGCCGGGCGTTGGCAACGGCCCAAGCAACACCACATCGACCCCCGCCGAGTTAAAGCCCGACTCCAACGCACTTTCAAGCATGTAGCCCGAAATACGGGTGTCTTTGCCGATTAGCACCGTCGGCCGGGACTCTGTGCGCTTGAGAACGCGGCCAACAGCATGTGCGAGGCGCAAAACAAAATCAGGCGTAATGGGAGCCTGGCCCACCGTACCGCGAATGCCGTCGGTGCCGAAGTATTTTCTAGTCATCGATTTCTTTTTAATTAATTCGCCATTCTAGAAGCCGCCCACACCTTCAGCGCCTGAGTCGTTTCCCTAACATCATGTACGCGAACCACCCGCGCACCGCGCTCGACGGCCAGCAAAGCCGCCGCCACACTGGGCACCATTCGGTCAATGACATTCATTTGTGCAACCAGCTCAAGTGACGTACTGCTGACCGCCGCCAACGACGACTTGCGCGACCAACCCGCCAGCAGCGGGTAGCCTGCGATCAACAGTTCCTGCTGGCGAGCCAGCAATTCAAAGTTTTGGGCGACGGTTTTGCCAAAACCAATGCCCGGGTCCAGTGTGATGCGGCTTTTAGCCACACCAAGGGCGTGCAGTACCGTGGTTTGTTGGGTCAAAAACGCCAGTACCTGCGCCACCACATCGCCCTGCATCGGCTCGGCCTGCATGGTTTGCGGCTCGCGGTGCATGTGCATCAGACATACGCCGCAGCTCGGGTGTGCAGCCACCACGTCCAGCGCGCCCGGCTGGCGAAGCGCCCAGATGTCGTTGATGATGTCTGCCCCCAAGTCCAGCACCGCCTGCATGACTTGGCTCTTGTAAGTGTCAACCGATACAGCCACACCCAGCGACAACGCATGGCGCACCACGGGCAGCACACGCGCCAGCTCTTCAGCCAGAGGCAAGGGTTGCGCGCCAGGGCGGCTCGACTCGCCTCCGATATCCAGAATATCAACGCCGTCTTTAACTAACTGGTCACAGTGTGCCAACGCGCTGGCCATACCGCTGCCAGGTGCAAAAAACTTGCCGCCGTCTGAAAACGAATCCGGCGTGACATTGACAATGCCCATGACTTTGGGTCGGGTCAGGTCAATTTGAAATCGTGTGGTTTGCCAGATCATGAACAAGTCTAGTGTCGAAAACAAAAAACCCGGGACAAGCCCGGGTCGTATGGCGTGAACCCATCCAGAAAAAGTCTACAAATCGCTTTTTGCTGCGGCTGGAGCCGGATCGGGATTGATAGCAGGTGTGCCACCTGTTGGCCCACCGGAACCACCCACGGATGGATTGCGCGGCGTCCAGTCCTTGGGTGGGCGCGGCTCCTTGCCAGCAATGATGTCATCTAACTGGTCGCCGTCGATGGTTTCCCACTCGAGCAACGCTTTGGCCATAGCGTGCATTTTGTCTTTGTTATCTTCAATCAGCGTGCGTGCCACCTTGTATTGCTGATCAATGATGCGGCGCACTTCACCGTCGACTTTTTGCAGCGTCGCCTCGCTCATGTTGTTGGTCTTGGTCACGGAACGGCCCAAAAACACTTCGCCTTCATTTTCGGCATAGACCATCGGGCCCAACGCCTCGGTCATTCCGTAACGCGTGACCATGTCGCGGGCCAGGCTCGTCGCACGCTCAAAGTCGTTGCTGGCACCTGTCGTCATCTGGTTCATGAAGACTTCTTCCGCAATACGGCCACCAAAGAGCATGCTGATCTGGCTCAACATGAACTCCTTGTCGTAGCTGTAGCGATCTTGCGCAGGAAGGCTCATCGTGACGCCCAAAGCACGGCCGCGAGGGATGATCGTGACTTTATGAACTGGGTCGCACTTGGGCAACATTTTGCCGATCAGCGCATGGCCTGACTCGTGATAAGCCGTGTTGCGGCGCTCTTCTTCAGGCATAACCATGCTTTTGCGCTCAGGACCCATCAGAATTTTGTCTTTGGCTTTCTCAAAGTCCTGCATTTCAACCGTGCGGGCGTTGCGACGTGCAGCCATCAAGGCAGCTTCGTTACAAAGGTTGGCCAAGTCAGCGCCACTCATGCCGGGTGTGCCTCGGGCAATCGTCATCGGGCTCACGTCCTGACCGAGTGGCACTTTGCGCATGTGGACATTCAAAATCTGCTCGCGGCCACGAATATCAGGCAGCGTGACATAGACTTGCCTGTCAAAACGACCCGGGCGCAGCAAAGCAGCATCCAAAATGTCGGGCCGGTTAGTAGCAGCCACCACAATCACGCCGACGTTGGTTTCAAAGCCGTCCATCTCCACCAGCATCTGGTTCAGGGTTTGCTCGCGCTCGTCGTTGCCACCGCCCAGGCCAGCACCACGCTGGCGGCCAACCGCATCAATCTCGTCGATAAAAATAATGCAGGGTGCGTTTTTCTTGGCGTTGTCGAACATGTCCCGGACACGGGACGCACCGACACCGACAAACATCTCAACGAAATCCGAGCCCGAAATGGAGAAAAACGGGACTTTGGCCTCGCCGGCAATGCTCTTAGCCAGCAGGGTTTTGCCAGTACCCGGAGGGCCAACCAGCAGCAAACCGCGAGGAATACGTCCGCCGAGTTTTTGGAATTTTGTCGGGTCCTTCAAAAAGTCAACAACTTCCTTGACTTCTTCTTTGGCCTCGTCACAGCCGGCAACGTCGGCAAAAGTGACAGGATTCGTCGATTCGTCAAGCAGGCGGGCTTTGGACTTGCCAAAACTGAACGCCCCGCCCTTGCCGCCGCCCTGCATTTGACGCATGAAGTAAACCCAGACGCCAATCAACAGCAGCATCGGGCCCCAGCTAACCAGCAAGGTCATCAGCAATGAGCCTTCTTCGCGCGCTTTGACGTCGAACTTCACATCGTTGGCAATCAGATCGCCAACCAGGCCGCGATCGAGGTAAGTGGCAGTCGTTCGGATTTTCCGGTCATCGGTGGTGGTCGCCACGATTTCAGTGCCGCCTTGGCCTTCGGCGATGGTGGCGGTTTTGATGCGTTTGCCACGCACCTCTTCGAGAAAGTCGGAATACCCCAAGTAGTTGGCGTTTCCACCTCCACGGGTCTCAAATTGCTTGAAGACGGTAAACAGCACCATGGCAATGACAAGCCAGATTGCAATTTTGGAAAACCACTGATTGTTCAAGGAGAACTCCGATCAAAAAACCAAGATGCACCAAGTGCACCACTGAAGGGACACATGCGTCGTATTTTAGGCCTTTCAAGTCCAAAAACCGTATAAATTGAAGCGACACCCCTTGAAAGGACACGGGTTTAGGAGTTTTTACCCCTTCAACCCCGGCTTTTCAACCCTAGCCCCACCAGGAATGTCTCCGATGATCCTGGCCGGGACGCCTTGGGTTTAAAGCGTTTGACAACCATGAAAGTGTCTTTGAAGAGCTTGACCATGGGGTCGTAGGCACCGCCATGGAACAGCTTCACGACCAATGCGCCATCGCTTTTAAGATGCTGATTTGCAAAATCAACCGCCAACTCAACCAGATCGCTAATCCGCGCTGCATCCGCAGATTCGATACCCGATAAATTGGGTGCCATGTCTGACATCACCAGATCCAGCTTCTTGCCAGCACCACCCGTAGCCAACGTCCGCTCCAGAAGTTGTAGCACTTCGAGGTCACGAAAGTCACCCTGGATAAACACCACGCCCTCAATCGGCTCCATGGCCAGCAAATCCAGCGCCACTATCTGGCCGTTTAGCTCCCCGGTTGCCGCGCCTTTGGGTGACATTTTTCGGCGTGCATATTGACTCCATGCACCGGGTGTGCTGCCCAGATCCACGACCACACTACCGGGCTTGATCAGGCCCAAACTCTCGTCAATTTCCTTGAGCTTGTAAGCAGCTCGGGCCCGATACCCTTCTCTTTGCGCCAGCTTCACATAAGGGTCGTTGATGTGGTCATGGAGCCACGCTTTGTTGACCTTGCTGCCCCGTTTGGCACTGTCGGCATCAGTTTTTTTGACTTTTTCGGTGCTTGGCCTACTGTTAGGTTTCTG
The DNA here is from genome assembly GCA_038204335.1 of Burkholderiales bacterium. GTDB lineage: Bacteria > Pseudomonadota > Gammaproteobacteria > Burkholderiales > Burkholderiaceae_C > Polaromonas. Next base: position 2,844 of record JBBRDA010000070.1, on the reverse strand, counting down.
GTTTGACTTCATAAGCAGATTGTCCACCGATAATCAAGACATGCCTCAAATACTCCTGACCCCCGCTCAGCGCAAAGACCACCGCGCCGAAGCCCACCATTTAAATGCCGTCGTCATGATTGGCTCAGGCGGTTTGACCGCTGCCGTCCAAAAAGAGGTCGACGCTGCGCTCAATGCTCATGGCCTCATCAAAGTCCGGGCCCAAATCGATGACCGTGTGGCACGCGAAGCCATTTACCAGCAACTGACCACCGAGCTGAACGCTGCGCCCATACAGCACATCGGTAAGCTGCTGGTGCTCTGGCGACCAATGCCTGAGAAGGAAAAGAAACTCAGCGAAGACCGCATGGCGGGCCCGCGTGAAGTCAAAGTGCTGAAAAACAGCTCTCGCTATGGCCAACGGCCTGAAGTCAAAGTGCTGCGTGTTCTGGGCAACCAGCGGCTGACGCCGGGCGGTACGGTCAAGCGGGCCAAAAAGCCGCAGCTCAAGAGTTTAAAAAAGCGCTCGCAGGATTAATTGCGTTCAGAGGTTTTGCCCATAGCTATTGATCATGACCCCTCAAAATCCACTTCTTGATTTTTCTGACACGCCACTGTTTGATCGCATTTTGCCGGAGCACGTCGGCCCTGCCGTGGACGTCCTTCTTGCGGATGCCCAGGCCGCGCTTGATAAAGTCACCGCCAGCGACTTTCCTGCCAGTTGGAGCAAAATTTCAGCCGTGCTAGACGTCGCCACTGAAAAGTTGGGACGCGCCTGGGGCGCGGTCAGCCACCTGAACGCTGTCGCAGACACCCCCGAGTTGCGTGCTGCCTACAACAGCGCCCTGCCAGTCATTACCGAGTTTTATACCAGCCTGGGCGCGGACGAGCGCCTGTATGCCAAATACAAGGCCATTGACATAGCCAAGCTGAACACCGAGCAAAAACAAGCCCATAAAAACGCCATGCGCAATTTTGTGTTGTCTGGTGCAGAGCTGGTGGGCATCGCCAAGGAGCGTTTTGCAAAAATTCAGGAGCGACAAGCCGAACTGAGCCAGAAGTTCAGTGAAAATGCGCTGGATGCCACCGATGCTTTTGCCTATTACGCCAAAGCGTCTGAACTGTCAGGTGTCCCGCAGGATGTGCTTCAGGCGGCACGTGAATCCGCAAAGGCCGACGACAAGGAAGGCTACAAGCTGACCCTGAAAATGCCGAGTTATCTGCCGGTGATGCAGTTCGCCACCAGCAGCGCCCTGCGCGAAATTTTGTACCGCGCTTACAGCACCCGCGCCAGTGACCAGGCGCCGACTGAATTCAGCCAATTTGACAACAGCGCTGTCATCAAGGAGATTTTGGCGCTGCGGCTTGAAGAGTCGAGACTGCTCGGCTACAACAATTTTGGTGAGGTCTCGGTGGTCGCCAAAATGGCCAAGTCACCCGAAGAAGTCGTCACTTTTTTACGCGACCTTGCTCGGCGCGCCCGGCCTTTCGCAGAAAAAGACGTTGCTGACCTGCGCGCTTTTGCAGCCGAGCATTTGAATCTGAATGACCCACAGCCTTGGGATTTCCCGTTCATTGCCGAGAAGCTCAAGGAAGGGCGTTATTCGTTCAGCGAGCAGGAGGTCAAACAGTACTTCACCGCGCCCAAAGTGTTGGCGGGCCTCTTCAAAATTATTGAAACACTGTTTGAGGTGTCCATTCAAAAAGACGATGCGCCGGTTTGGAAGCCGGGCGTGCAGTTTTTCCGCATTGAGCGGGCAGGTCAACTGGTTGGACAGTTTTATCTGGACCAGCCCGCCCGCACCGGCAAGCGCGGCGGCGCATGGATGGACGACGCGCGCGCGCGCTGGCTACGGCCAGACACTGGGCGGCTACAAACCCCGGTCGCCCACCTGGTTTGCAACTTTGCGGAAGGCGTCGGCGGCAAGCCTGCGCTGCTGACGCACGACGATGTGACCACGCTGTTCCATGAATTTGGCCACGGCCTGCACCACATGCTGACGCAGATCAACGAACGGGATGTGTCGGGTATCAGCGGTGTGGAATGGGACGCGGTCGAGCTGCCCAGCCAGTTTATGGAAAATTTTTGTTGGGAATGGGACGTGCTCAAGCACATGACGGCTCACGTTGACACAGGTGAGCCTTTGCCACGTCCCTTGTTTGACAAAATGTTGGCGGCCAAAAATTTCCAGAGTGGTATGCAGACTCTGAGACAGGTTGAGTTTTCGTTGTTTGACATGCTGCTGCATACATCGCACGACCCGGCCACTGACGTCATGGCCTTGCTGAATGAAGTACGCACCGAGATGGCGGTCATCAAAGCCCCGCCCTACAGCCGCACGGCGCATACGTTCAGTCACATTTTTTCTGGCGGTTACGCAGCAGGCTATTACAGTTATAAATGGGCTGAGGTGCTGTCAGCCGATGCCTATGCCGCATTTGAAGAAGCCGCAGCCGATGGTGCGCCGCAGGTTGAAGCAGGTCGAAAGTACCGCCAGGCGATTCTGGAAGCAGGCGGAAGTCGACCAGCGATGGAGTCTTTCATGGCGTTCAGAGGTAGGGGTCCGTCGATAGATGCCCTTCTGCGTCATCAGGGTATGGCCTAGAGACGTTGAACATGGGTTGCAAGACTTTTAGACTTGAATCTGAATTTAGCTGATGGAGAAATCAACATGAACCTGAATTCCTGTGGACCTAGTATTAAAACAGTAGCTGCCTGCGCCCTATTTCTGGGCGTCTCAGCCCTGTCTATCGCTCAGCCCGTGTACCGAATCGTCGGGCCTGACGGCAAAGTAACCTTTTCAGACAAGCCGCCCGCCGAAACCAAGGCCAAAGTAACGACTGCAGCCGGCGCATCTGGTGGCG
>JBBRDA010000069.1:0-16921 GCA_038204335.1 Burkholderiales bacterium | reverse complement strand
CGGTGTTGAGCATGGTTTCTGCGTTCGATTTGATTTTGGCCAGCACGTCGCCAAACTTGCCAAACTCGGTTTTGACTGCGCCAAGGACCTGCCAGACTTCGCTGGACCGCTTTTCAAGCGCCAGGGTTCTAAATCCCATCTGAAGTGAATTGAGCATGGCCAGCAGCGTGGTGGGCCCAGCCAACGTGATGCGGTAATCGCGGCTCAAACTTTCCATCAGGCCGGGTCGGCGCAGCACCTCGGCATACAGGCCTTCAGTGGGTAAAAACAAGATCGCAAAGTCAGTGGTGTGAGGCGGCGCAATATATTTGTCGCTGATCGACTTAGCCTCCATCCGTATGCGCATTTCAAGGGCTTTGCCCGCTGCCTCCGCGCCGACAATATCTGCCCGTTGCTGCGCATCCAGCAGACGTTCGTAGTCTTCATTCGGAAACTTCGCGTCAATCGGTAACCACAGCGGCTGACCGGAATCCGATCGACCCGGCAGCTTGATGGCGAAATCCACCGTGTTTTTGCTGCCAGGCTGCGTGGCGACCTGGGCCGAATACTGGTCAACAGTAAACACCTGCTCGAGCAGCGCAGACAATTGCGCCTCGCCAAAAATACCGCGTGTTTTAACGTTGGTCAAAAGGTGCTTCAAATCTCCCACGCCTTGGGCCAGCGTTTGCATTTCGCCCAGGCCCTTGTGGACTTGCTCCAGCCGGTCAGCGACTTGCTTGAAGCTTTCTCCCAAACGTGTCTCAAGCGTGGTTTGCAGCTTTTCATCCACCGTCTTGCGCATTTCGTCCAGCTTGGCGGAATTGGTAGCTTGCAGTTGGGCGAGCTGCTTTTCAAGCGTCTCACGGACCTCGCCCATGCGACGGGCATTGGATTCACTGACCGATTGCAATTGCATCACCAGTGTGTCAGACAGCGTTTTTTGCAACAGCGCCAGTTGCTGACCAAAAGTGTCGATCTGCGTGTTCTGGGTGCGAATGGCCTCGGCGCTTTGCTGCGTCAGGGTTTGTTGAAAGGTAGCAAAAGTGGTGCTGAGTTCTTGCCGATTGGCTCGGCCACTGTCCACCACTTCACGGCGCACTTCGCGCTCCATTTTGTCGTTGCCCGCGTGGATCAAGGCTTGGAGTTCCGTATGAGCGCCGCCCTGGGTTCGCGTGAAAAGTAGCCACAGCACGAGCAGCAAGTTGACGATCAATAACGTCAGGAGTGCATAAAATCCGACTTCCGTCATGCTATAAAATCAGGAGCTGCTTGCGCCCGATTTGATGGGTCTAAAGCCATATTTGATAGTCAGTTAAGAGGTGTCAAAGGTGCTTTTCCAGTCAACACGGCAATCAGGTTGTCCGCCGCCAGATTCGCCATGGCCATTCGCGTTGGCGTGGTTGCGCTGGCAATGTGGGGCGTCAGCACCACGTTGGGAACAGTGAGCAAATCCGGGTGGACTTTTGGCTCGCCCTCAAAGACATCTAGCCCCGCGGCGGCGATGCGTTTTTCCCGCAAGGCGGTGGCAAGTGCTACGTCATCAACAATGCCTCCGCGAGCGATATTGATCAAGTTAGCCGTTGGCTTCATCAATGCGAGTTCCGGCGCGCCTATGGTGTGGTGCGACTCGGCTGAATAAGGTACCACCAGCATCACGTGGTCAGCGGTTTTCAGCAGCTCTTCTTTGCTGACATAGCTGGCCTTGCACTGCGCTTCAAGCTCAGCGCTTAAACGCGTCCGGTTGTGATAGATCACCTTCATGCCAAAACCATGCGCGCCGCGCTTGGCAATGCCTTGGCCAATACGCCCCATACCAATGATGCCGAGCGTGCTTGAGTGAATGTCGCTGCCGGCAAACATGTCATAGCTCCACTTCGTCCAGCGACCAGCGCGCAGGTAATGCTCGCTCTCGGTCACGCGCCGGGCGGTGGCCATCAACAGCGCGAAGCCAAAGTCGGCAGTGGTCTCGGTCAACACGTCTGGCGCGTTGGTGGCCATGACGCCAGCGGCAGTCATGGCGGGTACATCAAAGTTGTTGTAGCCAACCGCCATGTTGGCGCAAATTTTCAGATCCGGGCATTGGGCCAACAGGCTGGCGTCAATACGCTCGCTGCCCGTGGTGAAAACACCTTGGCAGCCTTGCAATTTTTCGATCAGTTCCACCCTAGACCACAGCTCGTCCGTCGGGTTCGACGTGACCTCGAAATGCTGTTCCAGCTTGGCGATGATTTCAGGAAAGATTCCCCGTGCCACGAGAACTTTAGTTTTTGCCATAGCGGGTTACCTGAACCAAATAAAGGTCATGATGATGAACAGCGGAACCAAAACGCTACACGACCAGGCCATATAGCCAAAAAAGCTGGGCATTTTCACGCCGCGGTCTTCTGCCACCGCCTTGACCATCAAATTGGGGGCATTCCCGATATACGAGTTGGCACCCATGAACACTGCGCCCGCTGAAATGGCGGCTAGCGTGGGTGCCAAGGTTGTCATCAGTACTTTGGGGTCACCCCCTGCGGTATTGAAGAACACCAGATAGGTCGGTGCGTTGTCCAGGAATGAACTCAGCAACCCGGTCGCCCAAAAATACATCGCCGGGTCGGGCGAGCCGTCTGGCCGTGTAACACCCGCAACAATGGCGCTGAAAGGCCCGTTAGCGCCCGCCTTGAGCATCGCAATCACAGGGATGATGGTCAAGAAAATGCCGACAAAAAGCTTGGCCACCTCTTGCATAGGTGCCCATGAAAATTGGTTGCTGTCATGCACGCTTTTGGCGGTAATGCGAAGCGAGATAAAAGTGATGATGACCAGACCCACATCACGCACGATCCCAGGCAAACCCACAAGGGTACCCGCCACATCAAAGGCGACAGGTGACTTCCAGACACCGCTCATCAGCACCAAGCCCGCCACCGCACCCAACAGCCAAAAATTGGCGCCGCCGTCAAAGCCGATACGGCGCGTGTCGGGGGTCGGGTCCACAGGCATAACACCTTCTTTTTTAAAGTAGTAGCTGTCAATGATGTAGAAAATGATCAACAAACTAAACACCATAAACAGCGTTTCGGGAAAGATATAACGTACCGTCCAGAAAAAATCAACACCCTTCAAAAACCCCAGGAAAAGTGGCGGGTCGCCCAAGGGCGTGAGTGAGCCGCCCACGTTGCTGACCAGAAAAATAAAAAACACCACCAAATGCGCTTTGTGTACCCGGTTGTCATTGGCACGAATCAGCGGGCGAATCATCAACATCGACGCGCCGGTGGTTCCCATAAAACTGGCCAACACCACACCAATCAACAGCAAACCGCAATTCAGCGCGGGGCTGCCATGCAAATTGCCCCGTATGTAAATGCCGCCCGCCACGGTGTACAGCGCAGTTAACAACACGATAAAAGGAATATATTCAGCCAGCAACGCATGCACAAGACTGGCACCGGCAACGCCCACCCCAAAAAGATAGGCAAATGGCAGAAAGAAAGCCAAAGTCCAGGCGGCCGAAACCTTGCCGAAGTGGTGATGCCAAAAACTGGGGATCATCAACGGCATCAGCGCTATAGACAACAAAATTCCGGCGAACGGAATCGCCCAGAAAAGGTTCAAGCGAGAGCCATCAAAATCTGCAGCAAAAGACAGGCTTGGCAGCAACATGGCTAACGAAACCAGGCTGCAACGGTTCAAAAATTTCATACGTAATTCCGTTTTAAAAAATTCAAATTCAAGGGGTTTCTATCTCAAACACTTGGCGCAAATAGGCCAGATATTTTTCATCATTACACATGTTTTTTGTTGGGGTATCTGACAGTTTTGCTACAGGTTGCCCGTTGCACCGAATCATTTTGATCACGATTTGCAAAGGCTCGTATCCCAAGTCATTGGTCAGATTGGTACCAATGCCAAACGCCAACTGACAGCGACCCTTGAACTGTTGGTAAAGCTCAATCGTGCGCGGCACTGTCAAGCCATCGCTGAAGATCAGTGTTTTGGTTTTGGGGTCCACCCGGTTTTCAAGGTAATGCGCGATCATGCGCTCACCCCAATCAAACGGGTCGCCGCTGTCGTGGCGTGTGCCGTCAAAAAGTTTGCAAAAATACATGTCAAAGTCACGTAAAAACGCGCTCATGCCATACACGTCTGACAGTGCAATTCCCAAATCGCCCCGGTATTCTTTGGCCCAGGATTCAAAGCCAAACACCTGGCTGTCTCTCAGCCGCGGGCCAAGCGCCTGGCAAGCTTGCAAATATTCGTGGGCCATCGTACCAAGTGGCGTCAGCCCCAGTTTCATGGCGAACAACACATTGCTGGTACCTGCGAACTGGCCCGATGCGCCTGTACCCAGCTTGGCGCTCAGGGTCCGCAACACCTCTTCGTGCCAAACCTTGCCAAAACGGCGACGCGTACCGTAATCAGCAATTTTTAGGGCCTGCATGCCATCGGCCTGTAAAAGCGCGATCTTGGTGGTCAGGCGTGCGCGTCCTTCCTGATAATCGGGCTCCTTTTGGGTGTTGCGAAAGTACACCTCGTTGATGATGGACAGCACCGGAATCTCAAACAATATGGTGTGCAGCCAAGGGCCCTTGATCGACACCTCAATCTCGCCAGACGGCAAAGCCGTCACGCTGACGTACTTTTCATTGAGCCGAAACAGCCCCAAAAAATCAACGAAATCACTCTTGATAAACCGCATCGCCTTGAGGTAAGCCAACTCTGCATCCTGAAATTGCAGGCTGCACAGGCCGCGAATTTCTTCGCGTATCTCACTGACGTAGGGCGCAAGGTTGGCCTTGTTGCGACACTTGAACCGGTACTCCACCTCCGCCCCCGGAAACTGGTGCAACACCACCTGCATCATGGTGAACTTATAAAGATCGGTATCGAGCAGGCTGGTGATGATCATGGGCACTTCAGTGGAGATGAACCGTTGGCCTAGCCCAAAAAGTCAACCTCAAACAGCAGCGTGGCGTTTGGTGGAATCACGCCGCCAGCGCCGCGGGCGCCGTAACCCAGCTCCGCTGGTATGACCAGGCGGCGCGTACCGCCCACCGACATGCCCTGCACGCCTTCGTCCCAGCCCTTGATAACCTGCCCGGCGCCCAGCGAAAACTGAAACGGCTGCCCGCGGTCTTTGCTGGAATCAAACTTGGCGCCCTGCACGCCATCGTTAAAAAGCCAACCGGTGTAATGCACGCTAACGTTTTGACCTGCTTTAGCTATCGCACCTGTACCTAACACAGTGTCTTCAAATTGCAGGCCTGAGGGATTGGTGGTGAGTGTCATGGTGAAAATTTAATGTTGAGTTGATAACCTGTCGACTTTACCTGCAAGCCGACTTCAAAACCTGCGGTCCGGCAGTTATTCCAGCCAAGTCGTGAAGTCACTCACTGGCACGCGCGGGGTGCGGAAAGTATTGACCAGCGCCGCTTCGTTTGCATAGCCCAGCGACATGCCGCAGACCAGCATTTCATCCGGCCCGGCACCAATGTGCGGCAGAATAATTTTGGCAAAACCGTTCCATGCCGCTTGGGGGCAGGTTGACAAGCCGTGCCCGCGCGCCGCAACCATCAGGTTTTGCATGAACATGCCGTAGTCCACCAATGACCCGCGACCCATGACTTTGTCGATCGTGAACATCAACCCCACAGGCGCGTCAAAAAATTGGAAATTGCGCTGATGCTGCGCGTGCATTTTGTCTTTGTCGCCCTTGGTGATGCCGAGCAGTCCATATAAGCCCCAGCCGTTCTCACGGCGGCGATCGATAAAGGGGGAGACCCATTTTTCGGGGTAGTAGTCGTAGGCTTCCTTGTAATCGGCGGCAAGCTCTGGGTTGGCGCGGATGGCATCGCCAGCAGCACAGACTTTGTCCACCAGGGTGTCGCGGCTGTTACCTTGCAAGACGTAGACCTTCCAAGGCTGCGTATTGGTACCCGAGGGCGCTCTAGCGGCCAGCTCCAGCAAATGCTTGATGGTCTCGCGTGGCACTGGGGTTGGCAAAAAATCGCGGGCGGATTGGCGGCTTTCGATCGCTTGATCAACAGCGTTGCTTGAGAAAACTGGGCTCACTTCAAAGTCTCCAATACAGTTGTTAGGGTTACAGGTAAAGGGAAAGGCTTGCGTGTGACGCGGTCAACATAGACATGTAGAAAGTGGCCTTTAGCGGCACTTGGCAAATGAGGGTCCGACGGAAAAATACCGACGTCGTAGCGGACACTTGACGATCCCACATGCGCGACACGAACACCCACTACGACGGTATCAGGGAAAGCCAGGGGCGCAAAGTAATTGCATTGAGTTTCAACCACCAGACCGATCACCGGGCCCGCATGAATGTCAATCGCGCCGCGTTCAATCAAAAGGCCATTCACGGCGGTGTCAAACCAGCTGTAGTACACAACGTTGTTGACATGACCATACAGGTCGTTGTCAGACCAACGGGTGGCGATGGTGCGAAAGGCTTTGTAGGTCTCTCTTGATTCAGGCTGAGGGCGATGCGATGAAGTCATGGGTCTTGATTTTGCCTTGTACTTTGCCACTTTTGCCAATACTCAAAAGCCACCCGATACGTATTGACCTGCACCTGTACGGTCTCATCAATCTGGATGCCGTAACCGCCCGCCATACAAAACGCCAAAGGAATGCGGCGTTGCCAGGCCCAGTCGAACACACGCCGGTCGCGTGCTTCCAGTCCGTCGTAGCTGAGTTTTAAACGGCCCAGTCGGTCGCCTTCAAACGGATCGGCCCCTGCCAAATACAACAAAAGGCCGGGCTGACATCGCGCTTGCAGCTCGTCCAGGGCCTGCTCCAGCGACTCGAGGTACTGTGCGTCTCGGCAGCCATCGGGCAACTCCACGTCAAGGTCGCTGGCTTCTTTGCGGAAGGGGAAATTTTTCTCTCCATGGAGCGACAGCGTGAAAACGCTGGTGTCACCAGCAAAAATGCTGGCCGTGCCATTGCCTTGGTGGACATCCAAATCAACGATGGCCACTTTTAGCGGTGGGCGGGTGTTTTTAAAATGACGCGTCCATTCGGCCTGCATCAGCCGCGCGGCGACTGCCACGTCGTTGAAGACGCAAAACCCCCCACCTTTGTGGGCATAGGCATGGTGCGTACCGCCAGCAAGATTGGCTGCAATGCCCTGGCTTTGGCGGCTTGAGCCCAGCCCCATTGCCACCCGCGCGGCGGCCACGGTAGCACCTACGGATCGCCTGGCCCGCTCAGCCATAGCAAAGCTCCAAGGAAACCCGATTTCCCGCTGCCCCGCAGCGGGTAGGGTTCCATGGGTAATGGCTGCAATGTAGTCAGGGTTGTGCGCCAGTGCCAGTTCGCCGTCACTTGCGGCCGGGGCCTGAGCCATTACCGCGCCGGGCAGCTCTTGTACCAAGCGGTTTCTCAAAAGCTTGTATTTAGCCATCGGGAAACGGTGCCCCTCCGGGAGTGGCAGCACAAAATCGTCGGCGTAAAAGGCTTGCAAAACTTGACTTGAGACCAAAAGGATTCGATTGTGACCGAACGGTCTGAACTAGGGCGTTGAATCTAAAATGCTGCACTGCAACATAAATCGCTTGCAATGTATCGGGTTATCCCTATAATTACTCCTATGTTGCAGTGCAGCAAAACACATCAGGGCATCTTGATGGTGGTGCAAAGCAACTGATTCCACCTGTCAATTTTTTGTAAACAACACTGGAGATTAATTATGCTGACTGCTGAACAAATCATGGCCTCCCACAAAGCCAACATCGAAACCCTGTTTGGTTTGACCCACAAAGCCTTTGAAGGCGTTGAAAAATTGGTCGAGCTGAATGTGCAAGCCACCAAGGCAGCCTTGGCTGAAGCCGGCAACCACGCGCAAGCCGTGATGGGCGTGAAAGACGCACAAGAGCTGATGGCTCTGCAAGCCGGTATGGTTCAGCCTTTGGCTGAAAAAACCGCTGCTTACAGCCGTCACCTGTATGACATCGCTTCTGCTGCTGGCGCTGACATCGGCAAGACGTTCGAAGCCCAAACCGCTGATGCACAGAAAAAGGTCATGGGCTTGGTCGATAGCGCCACGAAAAACGCTCCTGCTGGTTCAGAAACTGCCGTTGCAGTCATGAAAAGCGCGGTAGCTGCTGCCAACAACGCTTTTGAATCCATGCAAAAAGCTGTGAAGCAAGCCACCGACATGGCTGAGACCAACTTCAACACGGCCGCTGCAACGGCCATGAACGCAACCAAGACAGTTGCGAAAAAGCGTTAATTTTTAACTCTTTTTACCCAAACAGAAGCCCGGTGTTTACCGGGCTTTTTTTATGCTCGATTCGCTTACAGCGAAACATTCGGACTCAAACTGGCTCGATGGTGATGACTACCGTCATGGACTCTTCTCCACCACCCTGCCGAACGCCTTTGGCTGGGGGGCAGTCGTTGTAGTCGCCGCCCATGGCCAGGCGAATGTGACGCTGGTCGGTCAGGCACGCGTGGGTGACGTCGATGCTGACCCAGTGGCGGGTTGCAACATTCAGGCACACGTCAACCCAAGCATGGCTGGCTAAGTCTGGCTCATTGGCCGCATAAAAGTATCCACTCACGTAACGCGCAGGGTAGCCCAGACTGCGGCACACAGCCACCATCACGTGGGCCTGATCCTGGCACACGCCGTTGCCCGAATTGAAGGCTTGGAACGCTGTCGTTGTGACATTTGAGCTATCTTTTTTATAGCTGACTGCACCCATAATTTGGGCGCTAAGGGCCAATAAAGCTTGCAAATTAGCAGTTCCATCGATGCTTTGTGCGATGGACTGCCTGCCGAACTCAGCCAAGGTGAAATGCGGCTCAGCCAGTGGCGTGCCACGCAGAAAAAAGTACGGATGCGGCAGGCTTTCAGCATCGGTAAACTGCGCAACGCCATGCGTGTCCACATCACCCGCAGCGTTGACCAGACTCCAGCGCACGTTGTCTTCGTCTGTGCCAACAAAGGTGTATGACTGCACAATGTTACCGAAAGCGTCGGTCTGTTTGAAGAGCTTTTCAGGCGCGCCCACGCTCCAGAAATTAACCGTTTGAGCAGGCCCAGACTGCGGCGTGAGCCACAGTGTTTGCAAGGCATAGCGCAGCGGCGCTGTGTAGCGGTAATCTGTCGTGTGTTTGACGTGAAGTTTCAAGTCGTCGTCGGAACCAAGAACTCGCGGCTGAGGTGCGCACCGAGCTCGTTGACGCGGTCCAAGAACTGCGTCAGGAAGGCATGCAGCCCATTGGCCAAAATTTCATCGATCTTGGCATATTGCAGGTCAGAACGCAGCTTGCCGGCGCGGCGGCGGGTTTCGCTCGACGCGTCACTGGTCACCATGGCCAGATTGCTCATGACTTCATTGAGACAACCCAGCAGCGAACGCGGCATATCTGCGCGCAAGATCAGCAACTCTGCGACGCGCTCAGGTTTGATCACGTCACGGTAAACCTTGCGGTAAATCTCAAAGCCCGAGACGCTGCGCAAAATCGAACTCCAGTGGTAAAAGTCAAACTCTTGGTGCGGCTGAACGCCATCACCTGACAGTTCGCCCTGAGCAGCGTGAAACTTGACGTCTACCAGACGCGCTGTGTTGTCGGCCCGTTCAAGAAAAGTACCGAGGCGCAAAAAGTGAAAAGCTTCATCTTGCAGCATGGTGCCGGCAGTCACGCCGCGCGACAAATGGGAGCGAAATTTCACCCACTCAAAAAACTGGGACGGGTCACGCTCAAAATCACCGCTTTTGAGCATTCGAATGACTTCAAGGTAAGTTTGGTTTTCAGTCTCCCACACTTCTGTGGTGAGCGTACCGCGGACAGCACGTGCATTTTCACGAGCGTTTTTCAGGCACGACACGATGCTGGACGAGTTTTCTTCGTCGCGTACCATGAAGTCCATCACATCCCGAGGCACCACCCTGTCGCCATACTTGGCGGCAAATGCCCCCTTCAACTCGCTGATGCTGAGCAGCCCTTCCCACCCGGCTTGAGCGGATATGGCCGATTGGGGGAGCAACGAAGTCTGGTAGTTGACATCCAGCATGCGCGCGGTGTTTTCGGCACGCTCGGTATAGCGGGACATCCAGAAAAGGTGGTCGGCAGTACGTGACAACATGATCAAAGGCTCCCTTGCGACTGCGACTGCTGTTGATCGGCTGCGGCCTCAAGAATCCAGGTGTCTTTTGTCCCGCCGCCCTGCGATGAATTGACAACCAGTGAGCCGTCTTTCAGAGCCACACGAGTCAAACCGCCCGGCACCATTTGCACCTCTTTGCCACTCAGTACAAACGGCCGCAGGTCAATGTGACGGGGCGCAATGCCACTTTCGACATAGGTTGGGCAGGTGGACAAGCTGAGGGTCGGCTGTGCGATGTAGCCAGCCGGGTTGGCCATCACTGCTTTGCGAAAGTCTTCAATCTCGGCTTTGGTGGCCGCCGGGCCAACCAGCATGCCGTAGCCGCCCGCGCCATGCACTTCTTTAACGACCAGGTCTTTTAGGTTGGCCAGTGTGTACTTCAAATCTTCGGCATTGCGACACATGTAGGTGGGTACGTTTTTCAAAATCGGCTTTTCACCCAGGTAAAACTCGATCATTTTGGGCACGTAAGGGTATATTGATTTGTCGTCTGCCACCCCTGTACCAATGGCATTGCACAACGCGACATTGCCGCTGCGGTAGACGTTGAGCAAACCTGCGCACCCCAGTGTGGAGGTAGGCCTGAAAGCCAAGGGATCCAGAAAATCGTCATCGACGCGGCGGTAGATCACATCAACCCGCTTGGGTCCGCGGGTGGTGCGCATGTATACAAAATTGTCTTTCACAAACAGGTCTTGGCCCTCGACCAGCTCAATCCCCATTTGCTGAGCTAGGAACGCGTGCTCAAAATAAGCCGAGTTGTACATGCCGGGCGTGAGCACCACCACGGTGGGGTCGGCCGTAGCGGGCGGCGCAGAGGCACGCAGGGTTTCAAGCAGCAAGTCTGGGTAATGCGCCACCGGCGCGACACGATTCTCACTGAACAGCTCGGGGAAAAGCCGCATCATCATTTTGCGGTCTTCCAGCATATAGCTCACACCGCTGGGCACACGCAGGTTGTCTTCGAGCACATAGTATTCGCCAGCGCCGCTAGCGTCAGGGGCGCGCACGATATCAATACCGCTGATGTGCGAGTAAATATTACCCGGTACATCCACGCCCATCATCTCTGGCCGAAACTGCGCGTTCTGGAAAATCTGCTCTGACGGCACGATACCGGCCTTCAAAATTTCTTGGCCGTGATAAACATCATGAATGAAGCGATTCAGCGCTGTGACGCGCTGCACCAAGCCTTTTTCCATGCTGGCCCATTCATGGGCCGGAATGATTCGGGGAATCAGGTCAAACGGGATCAGCCGCTCAGTCCCCGCACCGTCTTCGTCTTTCTCGCCATACACCGCGAACGTGATGCCGACGCGCCGAAAAATCATCTCGGCCTCTTCGCGCCGCGCTTGCATGCTCGCCAGTGGCTGACGGGCAAGCCAGCGCTGGTAAATTTGGTAATGCTCTCTCACAGCCTCAGGGCTGGCATTCATCTCGTCAAACATCGGTCGGCTCATGCGGTGTATCTCCGGCTCATTATTGGTATCTGTCAGCAACTTCTTGTGATGTTAGCTTAGCAAGTTATGCGCCACCAGATGGTTTTACCTGCTTTTTTATTTGCACAATGACTTTATCTCGCGGCCTGGGGCTGGTGATGCCAATAACGCTTGGCTTGCTGCCGTTGGCACGAGAGTTCTTCTGCTTGCTCGCTTCGCCAGGTCGCAGCGCCGCACGCCGGGGATTTGACGACACGGATTTTTCTGTCAGCGTAGCGTGTCAGCACCGACTCTACCGGATGGTTAAACCGGTTTCGGTAGCCCGCCTGTGCCAAGGCAAACTGCGGCTGGACCGCATCCAGAAAAGGCCCTGTTGAAGATGTTTTACTGCCATGGTGCGGCATCAGCAAAAAGTCAGCCTTGAGCTTGAGACTCGTTTCAGGACTAGCGACGAGCCGTAACTCTTGCGCCGCCTCTATGTCTCCGGCCAGAAGTGCGGTTTTCAAACCGTTGGAAATACGCAGCACGCAACTCATGGCATTGGACTTTGCTGGACTGTCATAGTCGCTGGCATGTGGATGCAGCACTTCAAAATCAACCCCGTCCCAGCGCCATTTTTGCCCCGCCAGGCAGCGTTCAGACGGGCGCACCGCCTGTAGTTCATGGCCGTCTTCAATCGAGGACAACAACCGAGCCTGCGGCTGCATCGCCAACACGGCAGACGCACCACCAATGTGGTCGGTATCTCGGTGGCTGAGCATCAGAACATCAATTTTCTCGCCCATCGCTCTTAAAAGCGGCACCAGCACCCGATGGCCCGCGTCGCTCTCCCGAGAAAATTTTGGACCGGTGTCGTACACGATGCTATGGCTGGCGGTGCGAATGATGAGGGCATTGCCTTGCCCGACGTCTGCCCCCAAAACCTCAAACTGACCGAACTCTGGCCGCGAGGGCTGCCACAGCAGCACAGGCAAAAGCAGCGGCACACCCATGGCCCGCAGGTAGGGCGGTAGGCGCATGACCAGCAAGGCGCCGCCGACCACGCCCGCTATGGCACACCACAGCGGCGCAGAGGCCACGCTCAGACTTGCCCATGAAAAGCTGGCCATCCATTGCAACAAAAGCGTCAACCCGTGGATGGCCAGCGCCGCTGCATCCCAACTCGGCGCCCACAGCACCCCCAGCATGGCCAGCGGCGTTACCAACAGCGTGACCCACGGAATGGCGACCGCGTTGGCCAGCAAACCGACCACGGAGACCTGGTTGAACAGCAACAGCGACAAAGGCGTGAGCGCCAGCGTGATGACCCACTGCTCACGCAGCGTTTTTATCAAGTTGGTAAAAAAATGAGCCTGAAAGGTCCTCAAAAGCCCCGTTCTTGGCTTGTTTTGACCTTCATTTTGGCCTTCAGCCCAATAAATACGGGCGCGAGGAGCTCCTGAATTAGTAGCGTCTTTCGTCTGCTCGTTTTCTACCTGCGGTGACCCGGACGCAAACAGAACACCCACCGCCACAAATGACAGCCAAAACCCGGCCTGCATCAAGGCCCACGGATCCAAAACCACGACCACAGCCATCGCCAGCAGCCAAACCACCGGCCAAGGCCATTGCCTTGCGCTTTGCCTCAAGATCACGACGGTGGCCAGCATCCAGATGGTGCGCTGAGCCGGTACGCCCCAACCGGCAAACAGCGCGTACAAAGCCGCCAACGCCAAGCCGCCCCACGCACCTGCGCTACTGGCGGGCATCCAAAGGCAAAGCGCTGGCGTAAACTGGGCAGAACGCCGCCACAGCCAGCCGATCACAAGGCAGGCCGCCCAAGCAAACATGGTGATGTGCAGGCCAGAAATACTCATCAAATGCGCTACGCCTGTGGCTCTGAAAACGTCCCAATCGGCCCGTTCAATCGCGTTTTGGTCGCCTACGACCAATGCGGCCAGTACACCCGCTAACTGGCGGTTATCAACCCGCTCGAAGATCGCTTCTCGCACGCTTTGGCGGGCGCGTTCGACGGGCTTGCCCCAAGTACTGGCCAACTTTTTCGGTGGCGTGTCGCCCTTGCTAGTGCGCACATAGCCCGTCGCCTGAACGCCCTGCTCCCATAGCCACAGCTCGTAGTCAAAGCCATGCGGATTGCTGTTGCCGTGGGGCGCTTTCAGGCGCACCGTCATTTGCCAGCGCTCACCTGCGCGCAGGGGTTGTGGCTGGCGCTGGAGTTCAAGCGAAAATTCGGGCGGCTCCACATCGCCATCAGCCGCAGGCACAGCCACCGGTTTCGCTGGCCGCACCCCAAAACCTGAATACCAACCCAGGTAAATCTGCGGCGGCAAGGTGACTTGTTCACCGTTCAAATAAGCCGAAGCCACAGCAAAGCGAAAGCGCACACCGTCCTCGCCAAATTGCGGCATGGCCACGACTTGGCCTGTGACGACAATGTCTTGGCCTTCAAGCGCGGGGTTGAGCGCAGTGCTGGCAAAACTGCTTGCACGCAAGCCAGTCAAGCCAAAACCCAACACAGCCGACAAGGTAAAGGCCCCAAGCCAACCCATCCCGCTAGGCCCGGACATCCGGGGAAGCAGCCACAACCCAAGACCCATGCCAATCAACGCCGTAGCGGTCAAAGCCGCGTAGCTCAGTAGGTCAAACAAAGCCGCTTGCTGAATCTGAACAGCTACGCCCGCAACAAATCCGAGCAGCAAGGGAACCGCCAACCTGACCAGGCGCAGGTGCAAAATTGATATGGATGATTCCCCCACTGATACCCTTTTTGCATGCCATGCGCCAGACGCATGACTGAATGTTTAACGGGCAAGCATGTATTTAAGCCGACAGACCTTATTTTTGGCGTATCTCTTGCTAGTATGCAGGGTAGCACTCACCCCAACGCCTAAATAACGCATCAAGCGAGATCACTTTGTCCATCCACGTCGCCCTCAGCCACATCACGCACTACAAATATGACCGTCTGGTCACACTGGGTCCACAAATTGTGCGGCTACGCCCTGCGCCGCACAGCCGCACGCAAATTTTGTCGTATTCACTGAAGGTAGAACCTGCGGACCATTTCATCAACTGGCAACAAGACCCGTTTGCCAACTACCAGGCACGGCTGGTGTTTCCGAAAGCGACGCGGGAATTTAAAGTCACGGTGGACATGGTGGTGGACATGGTCACGCTCAACCCGTTTGACTTTTTTCTGGAGCCTGAAGCAGAGGAATTCCCGTTCAAATATGCCCCGGCCATGGCGCTGGAACTCACACCCTATCTGGCCGTCGAACCTGCAACCCCGCTGCTTCAAGCCTACCTCGAGAAAATAGATCGCACGCCGCGCCGTACGAATGATTTTTTAGTCAGCGTGAACCAAAAACTGCAGCAAGACATCAAGTACACCATTCGCATGGAACCGGGCGTGCAAACGCCGGAAGAAACATTGAAACTGGCGCTAGGCTCTTGCCGCGACACGGGCTGGCTGCTGGTGCAACTGCTGCGTCATATGGGGCTGGCGGCGCGTTTCGTATCAGGCTATTTGATTCAATTAAAAGCCGACGTCAAGTCGCTTGACGGGCCCAGTGGCACTGAAAAAGACTTCACCGACCTGCACGCCTGGTGTGAGGTGTTTTTACCCGGCGCTGGCTGGGTCGGGCTGGACCCAACCTCTGGCTTGATGGCCGGTGAGGGTCACATTCCATTGGCCTGTACGCCTGAGCCGTCGAGCGCCGCGCCGATTGAAGGGGGTGTCGATGAGTCGGAGGTCGAGTTTGCCCATCATATGGGCGTGCAGCGCATTTACGAGTCGCCTCGCGTTACCAAGCCCTACACCGACGAGCAGTGGGCGGCTGTGCAGGCGCTGGGCGAAGCCGTTGACCGTGACTTGGTCAAGGGAGATGTGCGTTTGACCATGGGTGGTGAGCCCACTTTTGTGGCGACGAACGACCCTGACGGCGCGGAATGGAACATCGATGCATTGGGTCCAACCAAACGCGGCTACGCCACCGAACTGGTGCAAAAGCTACGGGCCGAGTACGGTCAAGGCGGTTTTCTGCATTTTGGCCAAGGCAAGTGGTACCCCGGCGAGCAACTGCCGCGCTGGGCACTGAGTATTTTCTGGCGCAGGGACGGCCAGCCAATTTGGCAAAACCCCGCCTTGTTTACCAACGAGAGCGAGCCTTGCAACTACACCGCTCAAGATGCTGCCCGCTTTACGGCGACCTTGGCTGACAAACTAGGCTTGGCACCTGATCACATCACGCCGGGGTTTGAAGACGTTTGGTACTACCTTTGGCGCGAACGCCGCTTGCCTGTCAATGTCGATCCGTTTGAATCAAAGCTGGACGACGCCATGGAACGCGAACGCCTGCGGCGCGTCTTTATGCAAGGGCTGGACTCGGTGGTGGGTTACGTCTTGCCGCTCAAAGCCCGTCCTTTTATTCCCGGCTCAACAGCCCCGTTGGCCGGGCCAGCTTGGACGACCGGGCCCTGGTTCTTCAGGGACGAGCGTATGTACTTGATGCCAGGTGACTCACCCATGGGTTATCGCCTGCCGCTTGACTCTGTACCCTGGGTATCGAAAACCGACAACCCCTACACGCCCGAGGCTGATCCGTTTGCGCCGCGCGACACGTTGGTACCTGCCGCAGCTTTTGCCGGTCGCTACAACGCCAGCCTGGATGTCAACAAACATCTGCACGGCAGCAAAGAGCGGGTTGACCAGTATCTGGCCGGCTTTAAACACGGCGTGCCGCCGCGCTATGAAGCCAGGCGCGTTGCCCAGACCGGCGAAATGTCCCAGCCGATGATGTCGCAAACTGTTGACACCACCGCCAGAGTGCCAAATTCGTTCGAGTCAGCCGCTTGGCTGACGCGCACCGCACTGTGCATTGAGGTGCGTGACCCGCAAAGAGCCAATGGGCCCAAAGCCAAAGCAGAGGCCGATGCCAAGACGTCCGGATTGAAATCAGTACGCGGCGAGACGGGTGCGCTTTACATTTTCATGCCCCCGATGGAGCGCTTAGAGGATTACCTTGACTTACTGGCCGCGATTGAAGCGACCGCACAGTCCCTGAGCCTGAAGATCGTGCTCGAAGGCTACCCACCACCGCGCGACCCACGTCTTAAGATGCTGGCGGTCACGCCTGACCCTGGCGTGATTGAAGTCAATATTCACCCGGCTGAAAACTGGGGCCAATTGGTTCAACATACCGAATTTTTGTACGAGGTGGCGCACCACACGCGTCTGTCGGCTGAAAAGTTCATGACCGACGGCCGCCACACCGGCACGGGCGGCGGCAACCACTTTGTAATGGGCGGTGCCACACCTGCCGACAGCCCGTTTTTGCGCAAGCCAGAGCTGCTGGCAAGCCTAGTGGCGTACTGGCACAACCAC
>JBBRDA010000068.1:0-17084 GCA_038204335.1 Burkholderiales bacterium | reverse complement strand
GATGGCGTTGACCAGATTGATCAGGTCTTTGGCATCGTCCAGGTCGGGCACGTCGCCGTCTTCGCAGTTCAGCGTTTGCGCCAGAATGCTGCCGCCCATGCGGTGCTGGCCTTTGCCGAGGTCAATCAGAATCAGCGTGGTATCGGTCTCGTCACGGTTGAGTTGCGGGGTCAGCGTGCCGCGCACGTCAGCCAGTGTCGCAAAGGCGCTGACGATCAATGACACCGGGGACGTGACCTTTTTACTGCCGTCGCCGTCCTTCCACGTCGTGCGCATCGACAGCGAATCCTTGCCGACCGGAATCGACACGCCCAGCGCCGGGCAAAGCTCCATGCCGACTGCTTTGACGGTTTCAAACAGCGCAGCGTCCTGCCCCGGCTCCCCGCAAGCGGCCATCCAGTTGGCAGACAGCTTGACGCGTGGCAGCTCAATCGGTGCTGCCAGCAGGTTGGTGATGGCCTCCGCTACGGCCATGCGACCTGATGCGGCGGCGTTCGTTACCGCGAGCGGCGTGCGCTCGCCCATCGCCATGGCTTCGCCTGCAAAGCCCTGAAAGTCGGCCAGCGTCACGGCGCAGTCAGCCACCGGCACTTGCCAGGGGCCGACCATCTGGTCACGGTGCGTGAGCCCGCCGACAGTGCGGTCGCCAATGGTGATTAAAAAGCGTTTGGACGCGACTGTTGGGTGGCTTAAAACGTCAATCGCACTTTTTTGCAGGTCTATGCCTGTCAGGTCGATGGGTTTGACAGGATGTGTCAGACTTTTGACATCGCGATGCATCTTTGGCGGCTTGCCGAGCAGGACTTCCATTGGCATATTTACCGGGTCCGTTCGGGCTGAGCCTGGCCTGTCCTGAGCCTGTCGAGGGGTCGAAGACCCCCCTTCGACAAGCTCAGGGCGAATGGATTCATCAGTCACCACCAATTGCCGCTCTTCAGTTGCCACGCCAATCACTGCAAAGGGGCAACGTTCACGCTCACAAAATGCGGTGAACTGGGGCAGTGATTCCGGCGCAATCGCCATCACGTAGCGCTCCTGGCTTTCGTTGGACCAGATTTCTTTTGGGCTCAGGCCACTTTCCTCCAGCGGTACAGCGCGCAAATCAAACCGCGCGCCCCGACCTGCGTCGTTCGTCAATTCCGGGAAGGCGTTTGACAAGCCACCCGCGCCCACATCGTGAATCGCCAGGATCGGGTTACCGCTACCGAAGGGGCCGCCATTTGTACCTAGTTGCGCGCACTGGTTGATGACCTCTTGCGCGCGCCGCTCGATCTCGGGGTTGCCGCGCTGGACCGAGTCAAAGTCGAGCTGCGCGGCGTTGGTGCCGGTGGCCATGGAGCTGGCCGCGCTGCCACCCATGCCAATGCGCATGCCCGGCCCGCCAAGCTGGATCAGCAACGTGCCCGCCGGAAAGAGTATTTTCTTCGTCAGTTCAGCATCAATCGTGCCGACACCGCCGGCGATCATGATCGGCTTGTGGTACCCCCAGCGCTGGCCACCAACGGTTTGCTCAAATTCACGAAAGTAGCCGTTCAGATTCGGTCGGCCAAATTCGTTGTTAAACGCGGCGGCGCCGAGCGGGCCCTCAGTCATGATTTGCAGCGCGCTAGCAATATGGTCTGGTTTCCCGTAATCGCCATCAAACAGTTTTGAAACCGTGAAACCCGTCAAACCCGCCTTGGGTTTGGAGCCGCGTCCGGTTGCGCCTTCGTCACGTATCTCGCCGCCTGCGCCAGTTGATGCGCCGGGGAAAGGCGAAATGGCTGTGGGGTGGTTGTGGGTTTCCACCTTCATCAGCACATGCGTGAGTACGGCGTCTGAAGCGCTATATATTTGATATCTGCTTACGCTCGTATTTATTGGGCTGGAGGCCGATTTAATACCTAAAACAGCACTTTTCGCAGTAAAAACCTGCCTTTTCGAGCCTTCCATGACTGAGGCGTTGTCCGAATAGGCCACCACCGTGTGCTGGGGGTTTAATTTCTCGGTATTGCGGATCATGCCGAACAAACTGATGCCCTGTGCCACGCCGTCAATCGTGAAGTCGGCGTTGAAAATTTTGTGGCGGCAGTGCTCGCTGTTGGCCTGGGCAAACATCATCAGCTCAACGTCGGTCGGGTTGCGTTTCAAGCTTGTAAATGCTGTGACCAGGTAGTCGATTTCATCCATAGCCAGCGCCAGGCCAAACTCGGTGTTGGCCGCCTCCAGCGCTGCTCTGCCGCCCGTCAGCACGTCAATCGTTTGCAGCGGCGCGGCTTGCAGTCCCGTAAATAGGGCTGCAGCTTGAGCCCGGTCTGCCATCAGGCTCTCAGTCATGCGGTCGTGCAATAGCGCGGCGACCTGCATGCGCTGGTCGTCTGTCAAGACGGCTTTGCTGAAAAGGCCAGACCTCAAAGCCACGCGGTACTCGGTGATACGCTCGATACGCTTGACTGACAAGCCGCAGTTACGCGCAATGTCGGTAGCTTTGGACGCCCAGGGGGATACCGTACCCAAACGCGGCGAGACGATAAACACGGATTCTTCAGGCTTTTTTTCGGTCTGCGGTTTGCACGGTTCGCCGTAGCTCAGCAACGCGACGAGTCGGGTTTTTTCTTCAGGCTTCAGGGGGTGATCAGTGGCTACCAAGTGTACAAACCGGGCGCTGATGCTGGTGATTTTGCTGTCAATGCCTTGAAGCTTGGGTAAAAGCTGCTGGGCGCGAAAGTCGCTGAGTGCAGAAATGGGTGCGTTTGCAGAGCTGGTGCCCTCAAAAGTTGTCAGATGCAGTGTCACGGTGTGGGTGGCCTGGTGATTGTTGGCGGGCAAGCGCCGGATTTTAACCTTGCACCCACGCCGCACCGCGGCTGCTGCAAGGTTGTATTGGCAGTGGGATAATCGCTTAATGACGATTACCTACAAAGACGCAGCTGGCATTGAGGGGATGCGGGTGGCAGGCAAACTGGCTTCTGAAGTGCTGGACTACCTGACGCCCTTCATCAAGCCCGGTTTGACGACCAACGAGATTGACCGCCTGGCACATGACTACATGACCCAGGTGCAGCAGACCATTCCCGCCACGCTGGGCTACCAGCCCCCAGGCTATGCGGCTTACCCCAAATCACTTTGCACGTCAGTCAACCACCAGGTCTGCCACGGCATACCGAACGACAAGCCGCTTAAAAAAGGCGACATCGTGAATGTGGACGTGACCGTGATTAAAGACGGCTGGCATGGCGACACCAGCCGAATGTACATGGTGGGTGATTGTTCAATAGCCGCCAAACGCCTGTGCAGCATCACTTTTGAGGCGATGTGGCAAGGCATCATGCGCGTCAAACCTGGCGCTCGGCTGGGTGACATAGGTTTCTCGATTCAGCAGTTTGCCGAGCGGCAAGGCTTTTCCATCGTGCGTGAATTTTGCGGTCATGGCATCGGCCAAAGATTTCATGAAGACCCACAAGTGCTGCACTACGGCAAGCCCGGCACGCTGGAAGAGCTCAAACCCGGCATGATTTTTACCATTGAGCCGATGATCAACTCGGGCAAACGCGACATCAAGGACGGCCCTGAAAAAGACGGCTGGAGCATCGTGACCCGGGATCATTCGCTGTCGGCCCAGTGGGAGCACACCGTGCTGGTGACCGAAACCGGCTACGAGGTGCTGACGCTGTCCGCGGGCAGCCCGGCGACGCCAGCTTTTGTGCCGCAAATCAGCGCGCAAGAAGCTGTGGCCGCCTGACCTGAAGCAGCGCATGCCGCAGCTTGCCCAGCCGGCTCAACTCACCCAACTGACCCAACTGACATTGGCACGCGAGCATTACCGCGCTGGTAAAACGGCCCTGTTTGAATCGCTGGCCACCAGCGGTGCATCGACACGTGGCATTCACGGCATGCTGCAAAAACTGGCCAGACACACCGACACGACGCTGCAAAAACTCTGGACATTGGCTGACTTTCCCCCAGATGCATGCCTGGTCGCTGCTGGGGGCTACGGCCGGGGGGAGCTGTTTCCACACTCCGATGTGGATGTTGTTTTGCTGTTACCCAACGACAGTGCCGCAGACGACAACCCGCAACTCAAGGCAAAAATTGAGACCTTCATCAGCAATTGCTGGGACAGCGGACTGGAGATTGGCTCCAGCGTGCGCACAGTGGCTGATTGCGTCCTGGAAGCCACCAAAGATGTGACGGTGCAAACCTCGCTGCTGGAGGCGCGGCTGGTCGTCGGTTCAAAAAAGAATTTTGCCCGGCTGCAACTGCAACTGGCTGACGTGCTGGACGCGAAAGCATTTTTCATCGCCAAAACGCTGGAGTTGCGCCAGCGCCACAACAAGTTTGAAGACACGCCCTACGCGCTGGAGCCCAACTGCAAAGAGTCGCCAGGCGGCTTGCGTGATTTACAGATTATTTTGTGGGTCGCGCGTGCGGCTGGCCTGGGAAAATCATGGGAGGAGCTGGCTAAAAACGGCCTGGCCACCACCTTCGAGGTACGGCAAATCAAGGCCAATGAAGCCCTGTTGTGCCTGATTCGGGCACGGCTCCATGTGCTGTCTGGCCGGCGTGAAGACCGCCTGGTGTTTGACTTGCAAACGGCAGTTGCCGAAAGCTTCGGCTACGCCAGCCAGGTTGACACCCATGGCCGCTTGCTGCGCAGGTCCAGTGAAGCCTTGATGAAGCGCTATTACTTGGCCGCCAAAGCGGTCGCGCAGTTGAACCAGATTTTGCTGCTGAACATTGAAGAGCGCCTGAACCCGGCGACCCGCCAACTGCGCAGAATCAACGAGCGTTTTGCCGAAAAAGCGGGCATGCTGGAAGTGGTTAGCGACGATTTGTACGTGCGCAACCCGCACGCGATTCTTGAGACTTTTCTGCTCTATGAATCCACCGTGGGCATCAAGGGCCTGTCAGCCCGCACCCTGCGCGCCCTGTATCACGCACGCGGCGTGATGACAGCCAGGTTTCGCAATGACCCGGTCAACCGCCACACCTTTTTGCAAATCCTGCAGCAACCCGAAGGCATCACGCACGCCATGCGGCTGATGAACCAAACCTCGGTGCTGGGCCGTTACTTGTGGGTGTTCCGCAAAATCGTCGGGCAAATGCAGCACGACCTGTTTCATGTCTACACGGTAGACCAGCATATTTTGATGGTGCTGCGCAATGTGCGGCGCTTTTTCATGGCCGAGCATTCGCATGAATACCCAATGTGCTCACAGCTGGCGGCAGGCTGGGACAAGCCATGGATTTTGTACATCGCCGCGCTCTTTCATGACATCGCCAAAGGCCGTGGCGGCGACCATTCCGAGCTGGGCTGCAAGGACGTCCGGGTGTTTTGCAGGCAGCACGGTATTGCCACAGCCGATGCCAGGCTTGCCGAGTTTTTGGTCAGCGAACACTTGAGCATGAGCCGCATCGCGCAAAAAGAAGACCTGAGCGACCCGGAAGTCATCACCGCATTTGCCAGACGGGTGGGTAACGAACGCTACCTGACGGCGCTGTATCTGCTGACGGTGGCCGACATACGCGGCACCAGCCCCAAGGTATGGAACGCCTGGAAAGGCAAGCTGCTGGAAGACCTGTACCGCTACACCCTGCGCGTCCTCGGTGGCCGCGCGCCGGATGCGGATGCCGAGGTCGAGTCCCGCAAGCGCGAAGCCTTGACCACGCTGGCGCTGCACGCCGAGCCGTTTGAAGGCCACAAAGCGCTGTGGGACACGCTGGATGTCAGCTACTTCATGCGCCATGACGCGAGCGACATTGCCTGGCATGCGCGCCAGTTGTCGCGCCACGTCGGCAAGGAAAAATCAAACGCCAAAGCGATCGTGCGGGCACGCCGCTCGTCGGCTGGTGAAGGCATGCAGGTGCTGGTCTACACACCCGACGCAGCCGATTTGTTTGCCCGGATTTGCGGCTATTTTGACCAGGCGGGTTTCAGCATTCTGGATGCCAAAATCCATACCGCCAAAAACGGTTACGCGCTGGACACGTTTCAGGTGGTCAGCCCGGATTTGAACAGTGAAAACGATCACTTTCGCGAGCTCGCAGCGATGGTTGAAGCCGAGCTTGACCGCACGATTGAAACGCCAGGCGCACTGCCCCCACCCAGCATGGGCCGTATCTCGCGCCGGGTCAAAAGCTTCCCGATTGCCCCCCGGGTTGATTTGCGTCCTGATGAAAAAGCCCAGCGCTGGCTGCTCAGCGTGTCAGCCAGCGACCGCGCCGGCCTGCTGTACCTGATTGCCCGGGTACTGGCGCGCCACAACATCAACCTGCAACTGGCCAAAGTCACCACGCTCGGCGAGCGGGTTGAAGACACGTTTTTGATCGATGGGCCAGAGCTGCAGCACAACCGTGCGCAAATTGCGATTGAAACTGAGTTACTACAAGCGTTGAACGCTTGAAGGTCTAATCGTCGCTGCCGGCATCCAGCCCCGGGAATAGCACCTCGGTAAAGCCGAACTGCGTGAAGTCACGCACGCGCATGGGGTAAAGCTTGCCTATCAAATGGTCGCATTCATGCTGCACCACACGGGCATGAAAGCCATCGACGGTGCGGTCAATGGCGTCACCATACTGATCAAA
Organism: Burkholderiales bacterium; assembly: GCA_038204335.1. Lineage (GTDB taxonomy): Bacteria > Pseudomonadota > Gammaproteobacteria > Burkholderiales > Burkholderiaceae_C > Polaromonas. Next base: position 10,520 of record JBBRDA010000068.1, on the reverse strand, counting down.
CCCGGTGTACCGGATGCGCGAAAAACGCGGCACCACGCCCCGCAAGCCAGGCACTGACAGGCAGCCTTCCCAGCCATCTTCTTCATCGTCGCCCAGTGGCGTGATGACCGGGTTCAGCAAGACGGTACGCGGTATCAGCGGCGCATCCGGGTAACGCGGATTCGGTGCATCGGTGCCAAAGATCACCAGCTGCAAGTCAACGCCAATCTGAGGTGCCGCCAGACCAGCGCCATTGACGGAGCGCATGGTGTCAAACATGTCACTGATCAGCAAATGCAGCGTATCGGTATCAAATTGCGCGACGGGTGGGGCAATGCGCAGCAGGCGCGCGTCGCCCATTTTGAGGATGGTGTGGATGGTCATGATTTTGAAGCTTGCCATGCTCTTGAAACCCGCGCAGTCAAGGCTGGGTGTAGCAGACCAAGCTTGGGCGTGTTACCGAATGCTGCAACCGGTGGTGGCTTAAACCACGTGTCGTTATAGGGCAAGATAAAAGTTTGATTGAAGCTGAATTTGGTGTCGTAACTCAAGCCTGCCAGACGATAAGCGGTTTGATCGGTTTGTGTCCGTATGGCAAATTCACCAGCTAGCAGGCTGCCAACTTTTTGACTCGTGCCATAGGCGGCAAGCACGCCATATTCAGGCGCCTCGTCGTCAAAGATTTTGACAACAAGCACGGGACGCGGCTTGCGACCAGGCGCTAAATCCGGCAGGTAAGGAAACATGCACCAAACGATGTCACCAGCCGAAGGCTCTGGCCACCAAGCCGACATCAGTCAAAAAGACTGGACGCGACCGATGAGTACTTACCTTCAGGTGATACTTTCCTGATGGCGGCGAGTTGCTTTTTAGTCAGCAATCCATCGTCCGGCTCATACGTCGGCAATACCTCATTGGCCAGCTTGCGCACGGCGTAATGCAGCACTTCAGATTCGCGCTTGTAGCCTAGTTGCCTGGCCAGTTTGGTGAGGGTAGCCCGTGAAACTTTGGTGGCAGTGTCCGTCGGCTGAAAGCGCATCAGTAACGCGTCTGAGGCAGGTGAGGTGGCCGCTGGTGTCGTCATGCTTAACTCCTGGTGATAGCGTCATGATATCAATTTTTGAGTAGCTCGGCGAGGCCAGCTTCATCCATCACCGCCACGCCCAATTCCCGCGCCTTGTCAAGCTTGCTGCCCGCATCACTACCTGCCAGCAAATAATCGGTTTTTTTACTCACACTGCCCGCCACCTTGGCGCCAGCGGCTTCCAGCATGTCTTTGGCCTGGTCACGGCTCAGGGTGGGCAGCGTGCCGGTGATGACGAAGGTTTTGCCTGATAACGGTTTGGGTACGACGGCTGCGGGTCTGCCTTCCTGCCAGGTCACACCGCAGGCACGCAGTTGCTCGACGACTTCGCGGTTATGCGATTGGTCAAAAAAAGTTCTCAGGCTTTTGGCGACGATGGGGCCGACATCGCTGACGGTCAGCAGTTGCTCCTCTGTCGCATCCATGATGGCATCGAGCTTGCCGAAATGCCGTGCCAGTTCTTTGGCTGTTGCCTCCCCAACGTGACGAATACCCAATCCAAATACGAAACGAGGAAGAGTGGTTTGCCTGGATTTTTCAATCGCTTGCAGCAGATTACTGGCGGATTTGTCAGCCATGCGGTCGAGGTTGGCCAGCGCCGTCAAGCCGATCTTGTACAGGTCGGGCAGTGTGCGAATAATATTGGCATCAACCAGCTGCTCGACCAATTTATCGCCCAGGCCATCGACCTCAACAGCGCGGCGGTGCGCGAAGTGCAAAATCGCTTCTTTACGCTGGGCCCCGCAAAACAGGCCCCCGGTGCAGCGGTAGTCGGCTTCGCCATCTTCACGTACCGCGCTGGATCCGCACACCGGGCAAATCCGCGGCATGGTAAAAATTTTTGCGCCAGCCACGCGCTTGTCCAGCAGCACGCTGACAACTTCAGGAATGACATCACCGGCCCGCCGCACCACGACAGTGTCGCCCACCCGCACATCCTTTCGGCGGGCTTCGTCTTCATTGTGTAGCGTGGCATGGGTCACAGTCACTCCGCCTACAAACACCGGTGCCAGCTTGGCCACGGGCGTCAGCTTGCCAGTGCGGCCAACCTGCACATCGATGGCGAGGACCGTCGTTAGCTGCTCCTGCGCCGGGTATTTGTGCGCTACTGCCCAGCGCGGCTCACGGGTGACAAACCCCAGCTGCTTTTGCAGCGCCAGGCTATTGACCTTGTAAACCACGCCATCAATGTCAAAAGGCAGGCTGTCCCGCGCTTGCCCGATACGCTCGTGATATGCTATTAATTCAGGAGCTGCTTGCGCACGTACTGATTGGTCTGAAACCGGAAAACCCCATGATTTCAAGGTTTGCAGCAGCTCAAAATGAGTTTTGAAGTCTGGCCCGCCCTGCTCGGCTGGCGTGACTTCACCCACACCATAGGCGAAAAAGCTCAAGGGCCGCTGGGCTGCAATGGCTGGGTCGAGCTGGCGGACTGCGCCAGCGGCGGCATTGCGCGGGTTGACGAAAGTTTTTTCGCCCTTGATGCCTTGCGCGATTTTTTCGCGCTGGCGTTCGTTCAGCGCCTCAAAGTCATCGCGGCGCATGTAGACTTCGCCACGTACTTCAAGCACTGCCGGGACCGGGGAGGCACTCACCCCTGCCCTATCCCAGGGGGAGAGGGCGTTTAATGCAGCGCTAGGCCGCAGACGAAGCGGAATTTGTCTGATGGTTCGGATGTTCTGGGTCACGTCCTCGCCAGTTTCCCCGTCGCCGCGGGTGGCGGCCTTCACCAGTACGCCGTCTTCGTATCGCAAATTCATCGCAAGGCCGTCAAATTTCAGTTCAGCCACGTACTCGACGGTTGGGTCCGAGTCGGTCAAACCCAGTTCCTTACGGACCCGCGTGTCAAAGTTTTGCGCACCTGTCGCCTCGGTATCAGTTTCGGTGCGAATGCTGAGCATGGGCACCTTGTGGCGCACGCTGGCAAACGCATCAAGGGCCTTGCCGCCCACGCGCTGGGTTGGCGAATCGGGTGTCAACAGTTCAGGATGCTGCAACTCCAGGCCTTGCAGTTCCTTGAACAGCCTGTCGTACTCGGCGTCGGGAATCGAAGGCTCGTCGAGCACGTAATAGCTGTAAGCGTATTGGTGAAGTTGACCCCCTAGCGATTTGATGCGCTCAGCTGCGTTGGCAGGCGATGCTGACGGCGCGCTGCTAATTGATGGGTCTGTCACGTCGACTAGCTGAAAAGGCGTCTGGCGAGCACGGACCCCGCCGACAGATCGCGCGCGTCCAGCGTGTCATACAACTGTTCCAGCTCGGCGCCTATCACGTCCATCGCACCGGGCATGATCACACTGGCGTTGTCATCCATCACCACACCGCCCATGCTCATCGCCAGCGCTGCAGCTGATTCACGCATCCGCAGAAAGGGTTGTTCGGCGCGTGGCACTTGCGGCACGTCGAGCGACAAAGTCACTTCACGCAGGGCAGTTTTTTCAGGGTCTTCAGCCATCGCAGCCTGGGTATCGAAAGCCAACCCCAAAAGCGGCGCACCACCGCGCTCACTAGCAGGCAGCACCATGCGGCCCGGAATCGAGCCCGCGACAAACCCCAGCCGGGCGGCGTTTTGTGCCACATAACCAGGGCTCCAGGCGGTGCTGAGTGCACGCAGCGTAAAACTGAGTTGGGCGTCATGTGCACTGGCAAACTGGTCGAGTTCGCGCGCGCGTGCCACCTCATCCGACATTTCCGGGAACTCTGGTTCGCCGCCGATGGCATCGGCAAAGGCCTGGGTTTTCATGACGAATTCCGAGTATTCAATCTGATTCAACGCACCCAGCCGATTGGCCAGCTGCACACCACACTGAAACGCACTGTAGCGCTGACCGGCAGCTGGCAACTCCCACTCGCCACTGACGATGTTCATGCCCTCGACAGCAAACGGTTTGCTGCCTGCACGGCGGGTGGCGGGCATGGCACTCAGGGCGGCTTCGCCCGACACTTCAGAGTCAACAGCAACCGCAGCCATCACATCAATCAAGGCATCGAGCCCTGGCTTTTTGTCGATGGCCATCAAACTGGCCAGGTTGCTGAGCGATCCCAGCTCGGTGTCGGTATCAAAGCTGGGTTCCTGCCGCTCAAGCAGCGGGTCGGTCAGGTCTTGTGTTGGCGGCTGATCGGCGGGCGCTTCAGGCGTCGCCAGTTTCGGCTGGTTTTTACGCGCTGACCAGGCGCTGTGCGCCACCACCGCTGCCAATATCAAACCACCTGCGATGGCCAGGCCAATTTGTAGATTGCTCACGCGGCCTCCGCAAAGCCCAAGGCGGCTTCCATGTCGACTGCCACAATACGCGACACGCCTTGCTCCTGCATGGTCACGCCAATCAGTTGTTCGGCCATTTCCATGGCGATTTTGTTATGACTGATGAACAAAAACTGGGTTTCCTTGCTCATGGATTTGACCAGCTTTGAATAGCGCTCGGTGTTGGCGTCGTCCAATGGGGCATCCACTTCGTCCAGCAGGCAAAAGGGCGCTGGATTCAGCTGAAAAATCGCAAATACCAGCGCAATGGCTGTCAGGGCTTTTTCACCGCCCGAGAGCAGCGCAATGCTCTGGTTTTTCTTGCCGGGTGGCTGGGCGATGACCTGCACGCCAGAATCCAGAATTTCTTCGCCAGTCATTTTGAGCTGCGCATTGCCGCCACCAAACAGCTCGGGGAACATGCGGCCAAAGTGCTCGTTGACCTTGTCAAAGGTGCTGCCCAGCAAGTCGCGCGTCTCGGCGTCGATTTTTTTGATGGCGTCTTCTAGCGTCGTCATCGCTTCATTCAAGTCGGCTGATTGCGCGTCTAAAAACTGCTTGCGTTCACGCGCTGTCGCCAACTCGTCAAGTGCTGCCAGGTTGACGGCACCCAGCGATGCAATCTCGCGGTGGATGCGGTCAATATCTCCTTGCATGCCAGGGATCCGCACATTGCCCAGCTCAATTGATAGCGCCAATGCGGCCATGTCGGCCTGTGCATCGACCAGCAACTGCTCGTATTGTTCAAAGCCAAGGCGCGCGGCCTGCTCTTTTAATTGAAAGTCGGTGATGCGTTGGCGCAGCGGGTCCAGCTCACGCTCCAGGCTCAAACGGCGCTCATTGCTGGCGCGCAGTCTGGTGGTCAGGTCGTCGTACTGGCTGCGCTTGGCGCCCAAATCGGCTTCGCGTTCCAGCTTCACGCTGAGCGCAGCTTGCAGCCCGGCCTGCGCGGCGGCGTCGGTCAGGCGTGAAAGCTCTTCTTTGGCGCGCTGCTCCTCTGCCGCAATCGTGTCAGCCTGCTGCGCCGCAATTTGGATCGACCGGCTCAGCTCATCGCGCCGTGCGGTTAACGCTCGCAGCGCAAACTGCGCTTCTTGTGATTGGCGCTCCAGCGCACGCTGCTGCTCGCGCGACTCGTTCAATTTTCGTTCAACCTCTATCACGCGGTCGTCAAACTGGGCATGGCGCTCCTGGCTGTCCGCCAGTTGCATGTCAAGCTCTTCAAAGCGGCCTTCCGCAGTGACTTTGCGCTCTTCCAGGTCCTCCAGCTGCGCCTGAACGTCACCGATGTCCAACTCAATTTGCTGACTGCGGGCTCTGGTTTGCTCGGCCAACTGGGTCAAACGCAACACTTCTACTTGCAGCGCATGGGTACTGCCTTGGCCTTCGGTGGCTTCACGACGGGCGGTGCCAAGGCGCTGGGCTGCATCGGCATACAGCGATTCGGCCCGGACCGATGCGCTGCGCGCCTCGTCACTGATCAGCGCCTGCGCCATGAGCTGTTTGTCCAGATTCTCAATCTCTTGCGCACGACCCAAAAGGCCCGATTGCTCAGAGTCCTGCGCATAAAAGCTCACGCTGTGCAGTGTCACGGCGTGGCCGCTGCTGACGTAAATGGCTTCGCCCGATTGCAGCTTGTCACGTGCCCCGAGCGCGTCGTCCAGACTGGCGGCGGTATAACAACCCTGCAGCCAGTCAGCCAGCAATGCCGCCTGGCCAGCATCGTTCAAACGCAGCAAATCAGCCAGCGGCTTCAAGCCGAGGGCCAGGTTTGCCTTCCCGGGCGCGCCTCCTGCGGGCGGCGAATAAAAAGACAGCTTGGCGGGCGGCGTGTCGTTGCCCTGCGCACCGGCAAAGCCGCGCACCATGTCCAGCCGGCTGACTTCAAGCGCGCCCAGGCGTTCGCGCAGCGCGGCTTCCAGCGCGTTCTCCCAGCCTTGTTCAATGTGGATACGGCTCCACAGCCCCTGCAAACCGTCCAGACCGTGTTTGGCCAGCCATGGTTTGAGTTTGCCGTCAGTTTTGACTTTTTCCTGCAGCGCCCGCAAAGCATCAGCCTTGGCGGACAAGTCGGCGCGCTTGGCGGACTCGATATTGACGGCCAGTTGTTTGGCCCGGCGGTCTTCGTCCAGCTGCGGCACGCTGTCTGTCAGTTCGGTCAGTCTTGCCTCGGCCTCCAGTCGCGTTTCTTGTGCGGCCTCAAACTGGGTTGTTAAGTTCGCCAACCGCGCTTCGTCGGGTGCATTCAAGGCATTGCGGTCGGTGGTGAGCTTTTCAAGCCGCAGATTGAGTGACCGCGATTGCTCACTGATATTGCGCTGGTCGGCCGCCAGCACTTGGATTTGCTGCTGGACTTGGGCCACACCCGTGCGCTGCTCATTGGCCTTGGCCTGGGCGCTGCGCAGGGCTTCTTCCAGTGCGGGCAATTGGGCCTGTTGCTCTTCGCTTTGGGCGGCAAGCAGCTCGGCTTTTTCTTCACCATCTAGCGCCAACGCGGTCAGGTTTTCAGTTTCAACTGCCGCATCATCCTTGCGCGTGGCCCATTGGGCAGTTTGCTCCTTGAGCTGCGCCAGCCGCTGCTCTACCCGCACCCGGCCATCGACCACAAAGCGGATTTCGGCTTCTAGCCTGCCCACTTCGCTGCTGGCCTCGTACAACTTGCCCTGCGCTTGATTGACATGGTCGCCAGCAGCGTAATGCGCCTGGCGAATGGTCTCTAAATCAGCTTCGATATGGCGCACATCAGCGATGCGACTTTCTAGCTCGTTCACCGCTTTTTCAGCATCTACCTTGACTTTGGCTTGGTCGCTTTGTGCGTCCAACCGCTTTAAAAACCAGAGCTGCTGCTGCTTGAGCGTGGCCTCAGCCTGCAACGCGTTGTAGCGCAGGGCTACCTCGGCCTGCTTTTCAAGCCGGTCGAGGTTGGCATTGAGCTCCCGCAAAATATCTTCGACCCGGGTCAGGTTCTCACGGGTGTCAGACAGGCGGTTGGCGGTCTCGCGGCGGCGCTCTTTGTATTTTGAAACGCCCGCGGCTTCTTCTAAGAACAGGCGCAGCTCTTCAGGTTTTGACTCGATGATGCGGCTGATGGTGCCCTGGCCAATGATGGCGTAGGCCCTTGGGCCCAGGCCCGTGCCCAAAAACACGTCCTGCACGTCGCGGCGACGCACGGGCTGATTGTTGATGTAATAACTTGAAGTGCCGTCGCGCGTCAGCACGCGCTTGACGGCAATCTCAACAAACTGGCCCCACTGCCCGCCCGCCCGGTGGTCGGCATTGTCAAACACCAATTCAACGCTGGAGCGGCTGGCGGGTTTGCGGGTGGTGGTGCCGTTAAAAATCACGTCCTGCATCGACTCGCCGCGTAACTCGGACGCCTTGCTTTCGCCCAGTACCCAGCGCACCGCGTCCATGATGTTGGACTTGCCGCAACCATTGGGCCCGACCACGCCCACCAGTTGACCGGGCAGCACAAAGTTGGTCGGCTCGGCAAACGACTTGAAGCCCGATAGCTTGATGGAGTTAAGACGCAAAAGGCAACCCGTATTTGTTATGTAAGCTGTTGATTTAAAACGTTTTTATAGCCGCATGGGCAGACAACGTCAAAAACCTCAACCACCAATGTTACCCGAGGCGCAGAGCGCTAAAAACAGCGGAAGATTTACTTTTTCGATGACCTAAAAATCAACACCAAGCCCAGCAGCGCAATACCTACAAAACAGACAAACGACCAGTTGGCAATCGACAGACCTAAAAATGTCCAGTCAATCTTGGTGCAGTCACCGCTGCCCTTGAAAATCATCGGAATCACGCGCTTCAGGGGGAAGGTTTCAATCATGCCGTAAAGGTCGCGGCCGCAGGAGGCTTCTTGCGGCGGGAACCACTGCAAAAAGCTTTGGCGTGCCGCAACAAAGGCACCCAGGCTGGCGATCAGCGTCATGACAGCCGAGCCCGTCACCAGCAAGCCCCTGCGGCTAGCCAAAGCCGTGATACCAGAGACCACAGCCACCAGGATCAAGGCATAGCGCTGGACGATGCACATCGGGCAAGGCTCCAGCCCCACCACATGCTGTAAATACAAACCAAAAGCCAGCATGGCAACGCAAACAGCGCAAATCAGCGCCAGTAGGCGGCGCGGCTGATCTAAAAACTTTAAAAACATCCAGAACCTTTTAAAACGTATTTTTCTATTGTCGGCTCGTTCGGGCGCGAGGATGCGGATAAGTTCCCGCCCAGCAGGCGCCACAGCCCAAAAAAGCAGGATTCTGAGGAGGTTTTAGGTAGAAAAAATAGCTCAAACCCAATGAATTCGGGCGCAAGTAGCTTCTTTTTTAATAGCGATGTGAGCCGCTGCTTTGCCGGCTCTTTTACTGCTCTGGCGGCAGCATCATGGCCAGCCGCTCACTTAAGCCATCGGCGCGGTCTGGCCCGGCAATTTCTTCAACATTCATGATGATGTCTCTGGCAATGGCCATCATCGACTCTCGATCTTTGGCAGCGCGCAATTGGTCTCGCAGATGATTCGCCAGTTCGGGCATCTTTCGCACAAACATGCGCTCCACAATGTCGAACAAAAACATGCGCGTTGTCGCCAAAGAGCGCTTGCCTTCAAAATTGTCTGACGACGATGTGGGCGCAGCCACTTTGAGAGGCAAAGTGTCCAGCCCACTAAAGCCAGATGCGACGCCAAGCGGAGCAGGTCGTGACGAAGCAGTTTGAGAAACCGCAAAATCTGTCATACGCGCAGCCTTGGCGCCCATGCGTTCAGCCGGAACCAGATAGCCATCGGCCATCAGCTTTTCCAGCATGCCGATATCACCTTGCAGCAAATGCACCAGTTCATCGCGAGTCCGGATGCCGTCAGCCAAAAACAGCGCCGAGCGTTCGCGCATACTCAGCATGCGTTGCTTAGACGACAGTTCTTGCCTAGCTTTATCAGACTTGAGTAAGGGCATGAGGGGCGGTTGTAGTTCAATGGAGGTGACGCGTAACCATAATCAACACTTGTGACCTGCGAGTGACAGGGCAATAGCCCTCATTCGTCATAATTTCAGCTGGTTTTTACCCCTTTTTAACTATAAAATCAGCCTCTAGACCAATAAATACGGGCGCAAGCAGCTACTTAATTAATAGCGGCTAATGACGCCCTCGTGTTGTCTACATATCTAGACCCGAACCGTCCGGCCTACACTGGGTAGCTCATGCCATTTACAACTTTGGGCTTTTCGCCCACGCTTTTGCCACTTTTGTTGCGCGCTGTACAAGACAAAGGTTTTGCAACCCCTACCGCTGTGCAGATAGCGGCCATACCGGCCTTTTTGCAAGGCCGAGACGTGCTCTGCTCAGCACCCACAGGCTCCGGTAAAACAGCCGCTTTCGTGCTGCCCCTGCTGCATCAGATTAGCGAGCGACCTGCCCGGCTGGCTGGCAAGGCCCAGGTGCTGGTATTGGTGCCCACGCGGGAGCTGGCAGCACAAGTGGGCGAGGCATTCGTGACATTGGCAAAGCACCTGCCGCAGCGCGTCAAGGTCGCTGTCGTGTTTGGCGGCGTGTCGATCAACCCTCAAATGATGCATTTGCGCGGCGGCGCAGACGTGGTGGTGGCTACGCCGGGGCGGTTGATTGATTTGCTAGACAACAACGCACTCAACCTGAGCCAAGTCAAAACCTTGGTACTGGACGAAGCCGACAAGCTGCTTGACTTGGGTTTTGCCGATGAACTGGCGCGCATCCTGCCGCTGTTGCCAAAGCAAAAGCAAAACGCCCTTTTTTCAGCCACCTTTGCACCCGCCATTGAAGCGCTGGCCAGCAGCCTGCTGCACGAGCCACTGCGCATTGAGGTCCCTGCTGAGCCAGAAACGCAACCCGACATCGTGCAGCGCGCCATTGAAGTCGATGCCCCGCGCCGCACCCAATTGCTGCGGCATTTGATTCAAACTGAAAAGCTAAGCCGCGTGCTGGTGTTTGTAGCAACCAAACACGCCGCAGAAATCGTCGCCGACAAACTGCGCAAAGCCAACATCGAGGCCGAGCCTTTTCATGGCGAGCTCAGCCAAGGCAAACGCAGCCAGGTGCTGATGGACTTCAAGGCCAGCGTGGTGCAGGTGGTGGTGGCTACCGACGTGGCTGCACGCGGCCTCGACATCAAAGCACTGCCCGTGGTCGTTAACTACGATTTGCCGCGCTCAGCGGTGGACTACACCCACCGCATAG
>JBBRDA010000067.1:0-17618 GCA_038204335.1 Burkholderiales bacterium | reverse complement strand
CACGATGCCCAATCTAAACACTGGCATTCTCTCGGCAGTCCCCATTGACTTACCACCGTTGCAAACCCAGCTAGAAATTGCCGCGTTGCTTGGAGCCCTAGACGACCGCATCACCCTCCTGCGCGAAACCAACGCCACGCTCGAAGGCATAGCCGAAGCGCTGTTCAAGTCATGGTTTGTCGATTTCGACCCCGTGCGCGCCAAGATGCAAGGCCGCACCCCCGAAGGCATGGACGAGGCCACAGCGGCGCTGTTTCCAGACGGCTTCGAGGAGTCGGCGTTGGGCTTGGTGCCGAGGAGGTGGCGGGTTCGACCACTTGATGAAGTGGCAACTTACCTCAACGGACTGGCTCTGCAGAAGTTTCCACCTTCTGACGACTCTTGGCTGCCTGTGATCAAAATCGCTCAGCTCAGAAAAGGCGACACCGTTGGTGCTGACCGCGCGGGGCGCAATATCAAACCTGACTACATCATCCAGAACGGCGACGTTCTGTTTTCATGGTCTGGCAGCTTGGAGGTTGAAGTATGGTGCGGGGGTGAAGGGGCGTTGAATCAGCATCTGTTCAAAGTCAGATCCGACATCTATCCCAAATGGTTCTACTACTTTTGGACCAAGCACCACCTGGCGCATTTCAGGCAGGTGGCCGCCAGCAAAGCAACGACGATGGGCCACATTCAACGCGCACACCTAACGCAAGCGCTGGTAGTCGCACCTCCAGATGCCTTTGTATCGGCGGTGGGTGAATTCTTCGCCCCCTTACTAGAGCGGTGGATTGCGACATCATTGCAAGCCCAATCCCTCGCCACCCTCCGCGACACCCTGCTCCCGCGCCTGATCTCGGGCGCTTTGCGCTTGCCAGAAAGCGCTTGACGACTACGGTCACGGGAATTCCCTAGTGGCCGTTCAAATTTTGTATATACAATAGAAGGCTGTGCAAAATTTATCCGTCTCAGATGCCGTTTTACGCAAAATCACCACCCGGCATGGCGTTGAGTTGGTGGAGGTAAGACAGTGTTTCTACAATAAAAACGGTAAATTGTTGTTTGACAACCGAGTCTTGACAAAAACGGATCCACCCACACTCTGGTTTATAGCCAAGACCAATAAAAACCGACTTCTGAAGATCGTGTATATACTGAAAAACTCGCAAACCATACTCAAGACCGCCTACGAGCCGAATGAAGCGGAACTGGCGATTTACGCGCGCTACGGTGCAGCGCACTGATGTAATTGAATTGCAGGAGCAAAAATGATGGCCACTAAGCCGATTAAAAACACTGATGAAGCGTGGGACAGCCGCGCCCTGGGTGCTGACGAGCAATTCGTTGGCGTGGCAGACGAGTCGCATGAGGCTGCACTGGACGAATCGCTGGAATTGCAAGCCATTTCCATCCGATTGCCGAAAGACCTGATTCGCAACTACAAACTGATTGCGGACTTTCACGGCGTTGGCTACCAGCCTCTGATGCGCGATGTCATGTATCGCTTTGTGAAGCCTGCGTTGAAAGAGATTCTGGAAGAACAGATTAAAGCGGAAAAAGCCAAACCTGAACGCCCGCCGCTGATTCCACTTAAAAAAGCGGCTTAGCCGCACTGTAGTGACTGCCTCAACACTAAACCTGCTCATGCGGATTTAGTGTTTTTTGCTACTTATTTAATAGCTGCTTGCGCCCGTATTTATTGGTCTAGAGACCGATTTGATACCCTAAAACAGCTGTTTTTCGGCATTTTTGGCGGTTTTCGGGCAGATTAGCCCAAATCAGCCCGCCGATTCAACTCAGAAGTCACCCGGCGCTTGTCGGGCAAGCAAAACCTGAAGCGGGCCCACCTACCTGCATAGTTTCTTTAACACTGGCGCTTTGTATTAAAGAATGCTTTAATGAGGGGGCTTGTTATTCAAGAATTCTTTAACACCATGCGCAACACTGGCAGCTATGTCACCACCACAACCCTGAGCGAATCCGTTCAGGCGTTTGTGCCGCACGCGCTCCCGCCGCGCATGCCCGTGCTAGCGCAGGAATCTTTCGCCGAACCCAATCGTGCGGCAGAACTGGCTTTGGCGCGCCTGTCGGGTGTGTCAGGGCTGGTGCCGTCTGTGGACTGGCTGCTGTACAGCGCCGTTCGCAAAGAGGCTTTGCTGACATCGCAAATTGAAGGCACGCAGGCGTCGTTGGCAGATTTGTTGGACGACGAGGCTGGTTTTGCCGTCAGCAACACCGACGACGTTGAAGAAGTGACCAATTACCTGCGCGCCTTCCGCCTGGTGCAAGACAACCTGCGCAGCCCGGCTGGCCTGCCGTTGAGTGTGCGGCTGCTCTGCGATGCGCACCGTTTGCTGCTAGACGGGGCGCGTGGCTCTGGCAAGCAGCCCGGCGAGCTGCGCCAGTCTCAAAACTGGATTGGCGGCACCCGGCCGGGTAACGCGGTGTTTGTGCCGCCGCCAGCGCAGCGGGTGCCCGAGCTGTTGGCAGACCTGGAGCGGTTTATCCATCAGAGCCCGTCAGACTTGCCGCCTTTGGTCAAAACGGCGCTGGTGCATGTGCAGTTTGAAACCATCCACCCGTTTCTGGATGGCAATGGCCGAATCGGCCGCTTGCTGATTGGCGTGCTGCTGGAGCTTTGGGGCTTGCTGCCTGAGCCGCTGATGTACTTGAGCGGCTACCTCAAGCAACACCAGGCCGAGTATTACCGCCGCTTGTCAACGGTGCGTACCGAGGGCGACTGGGAGGGCTGGGTGGTGTTTTTCTTAGAAGGCGTGGCCGCCGCCGCTGCCGAGGCAGAGCGCGGCATTGTGGCCATTGCCTCGCTGGTGGCTGCTGACCGCCGCCGCTTGCTGGCCGCTCCCAAGGCCAACCCGGCCAGCTACAGGTTGTTTGAGTTGCTGCCAATGATGCCGCGCTTTACCATCGAGCGCGTGCGCCAGGCACTTGGCACCAGCTTTCCAACGGCCACCGCTGCGGTCAAGACGCTGGAAGGCTTGGGCATCGTCACCGAGCAAACCGGCCACAAAAAGAACCGCAGCTACAGCTACCAAGCTTATGTTGAACTGTTGGCGCGCTGAACCACCATGACTGAAGACCAACTCGAACAAGAAGCCCTCGGCTGGCTGGCCGACGTGGGCTACCGCGTGGTTTATGGCCCAGACATCGCGCCTGATGGCCCGGCGCCTGAGCGGGACAACTACCGGCAGGTGATTTTGACCGGGCGTTTGCGCGCAGCCATTGACCGCCTGAACTCAGGCGTGCCCGCTGCGGCGCGTGAAGATGCACTGAAGCAGGTGCTAGACATGGGGCTGGCGGCGCTGATGTCGGCCAACCAGCAGTTTCACCGCCTGCTGGTCACGGGCGTGCCGGTGCAGTACCAAAAGGATGGCGAAACGCGGGGCGACTTTGTGCGCTTGATGGACTGGGCTGACCATGGCATTGATGTGGGGGCCAACGACTGGCTGGCGGTCAACCAGTTTTCAATTAGAGGGCAAAACCATACCCGCCGCCCCGACATCATTTTGTTTGTCAACGGCCTGCCGCTGGTGCTGCTGGAACTGAAGAACCCGGCCGATGGCGTGGCCGACATCTGGAAGGCTTACGACCAGCTGCAAACCTACAAAGAGCAGATTCCTGACCTGTTCAACACCAATGAGATTTTGGTGATTTCAGACGGCACTGAGGCGCTGTTGGGTTCGCTGTCGAGCGACCATGAAAGGTTTATGGCCTGGCGCACGATAGATGGCGATGTGCTGGACCCGCTGGGGCAGTTCAATGAACTGCAAACACTGGTGCGCGGTGTGCTGGCACCCAAGTACCTGCTGGACTACCTGCGTTACTTTGTGCTGTTTGAAGACGATGGCGTTGGCATTGGCGCAGTTGTCAAAAAGATTGCGGGCTACCACCAGTTTCACGCGGTGCGTGCGGCGATTAGCCGGGTGATTGACGCATCTCGGGAGGGCAGCGCTGCTGGCACCAAAGGCAAAGGCGGTGTGGTGTGGCACACCCAGGGCAGCGGCAAAAGCATCACCATGACGTGCTTTGCCGCACGGGTGATGCAAGAGCCGCTGATGGAGAACCCCACCATCGTGGTCATTACCGACCGCAATGACCTGGACGGCCAGTTGTTTGGCGTGTTCAGTCTGGCGCAAGACCTGCTGCGCGAGCAACCCGTACAGGCGCGTACCCGCCAAGAGCTGCGCACGCTGCTGGGCAACCGGCCATCAGGCGGCATTGTGTTTGCCACGATTCAAAAGTTTATGCCCGGTGAAGACGAAGACAGCTTTCCGGTGCTGTCAAACCGCTCGAACATTGTGGTGATTGCCGATGAGGCGCACCGCACGCAATACGGGTTTGAGGCTAAATTAAGGCTAAAAAAGGGGTCAAATACGGCTCTAGCCCAATCAATACGGGCGCAAGCAGCTCCTAATGTTGTAGCAACTGGTGACGGTGTGGTGGTGCCGCACCGGGTGGCGTTTGAGCCGCCTACTTACACGGTAGAGCCGCGCCAGCTTGAAAGCTACCAGTCTGGCTACGCGCAGCACCTGCGCGACGCGCTACCCAACGCCACCTTTGTGGCCTTCACGGGTACGCCTGTGGCCAGCGCCGACCGCGACACGCGCGCTGTATTTGGCGACTACATCCATGTGTATGACATGCAGCAGTCCAAAGAAGACGGCGCCACCGTGGCGATTTATTACGAGTCTCGCCTGGCCAAGCTGAGCTTGAAGGCCGAAGACTTGCCCGCGCTAGACGACGAGGTAGACGAGCTGGCTGAAGACGAAGAAGAAAGCCAGCAGGCGCTGCTGAAAAGCCGTTGGGCCGCCCTTGAGAAAGTAGTGGGTGCCGAGCCGCGCATCACCAGCGTGGCGGCTGACCTGGTGGCGCACTTTGAAGAGCGCAACACTGCGCAAACCGGCAAGGCCATGGTGGTAGCCATGAGCCGCGACATTTGCGCCCACCTCTACAACGAGATCATCAAGCTGAGGCCTGGCTGGCATGACGCAGACCCTGAAAAAGGCGCGATCAAGATCGTGATGACGGGCTCGGCCAGCGACAAGGCTTTGCTGCGCCCCCACATTTACAGCGCCCAAGTTAAAAAGCGATTGGAAAAACGCTTTAAAGACCCGCTTGACCCGCTGCGCATGGTGATCGTGCGGGACATGTGGTTGACGGGTTTTGACGCGCCTTGCGTGCACACGCTTTACGTGGACAAGCCCATGAAGGGGCATAACCTGATGCAGGCCATAGCGCGGGTCAACCGCGTCTTTAAAGACAAGCAGGGCGGGCTGGTGGTGGACTACATCGGTATTGGCCATGAGCTAAAGCTGGCCATGAAGGAATACACCGCCAGCAAGGGGCGCGGCAGGCCGACGGTTGATGCGCATGAGGCCTTCAGCGTGCTGCTTGAAAAGATGGACGTGCTGCGCGCGATGCTGCACGGCTTTGACTACAGCGGCTTTTTGACCGGTGGCCACAAAACATTGGCCGGTGCTGCCAATCATGTTTTGGGGCTTGTAACTGGCACAACCCATAACGGTGCCCGAGACGGCAAAAAGCGCTTTGCCGACACAGCGCTTGCCATGAGCAAAGCCTTCACGCTGTGCTGCACATTGGATGAAGCCAAGGCCGTGCGCGAAGAAGTCGCCTTTTTTCAGGGTGTCAAAGTCATCTTGACCAAAAAGGAACTCAGCGCCAAGCGGCGTACCGACGAGCAGCGCGAGCTGGCGATTCGGCAAATCATCAACTCGGCGGTGGTCTCTGAAAGCGTGGTCGATATCTTTGACGCAGTGGGCCTGGACAAACCGAACATCGGTTTGCTTGACGACGAGTTTTTGGCGCAGCTCAAAGATCTGCCCGAAAAAAACCTGGCCGTGGAACTGCTGGAGCGCTTACTGCAAGGCGAAATCAAAAGCCGCTTTGGCGGCAGCATTGTGCAAGACCGCAAGTTTTCTGACATGCTGACCAGCGTGATTCAGCGCTACCAAAACCGCTCGATTGAAACAGCGCAGGTGATGGAAGAGCTGATCGCGATGGCCAAGAAGTTTCGCGAAGCGTCTTTGCAGGGCGAAAAGCTGGGGCTGACGGAAGACGAGGTGCGGTTTTACTACGCGCTGATAGAAAACGAATCAGCGGTGCGCGCGCTCACCGACGACACCCTGAAAAAAATTGCGCACGAGCTGACTGAAAATCTGCGTCAAAACCTCAGCGTGGACTGGTCAGCCAGGCAAAGCGTGCAAGCCAAGCTGCGGTTGATGGTCAAACGCATCCTGCGCAAATACAAATACCCGCCAGACCACCAAGACGCAGCCGTAGAGCTGGTGTTAGAACAAGTCAAGGCCTTTGGAGATGCTTGGGGAGCCTGATTTAAGGCTTTAGCCCAATAAATACGGGCGCAAGCAGCTACTAAAATCATAGCGACTGGTGTCGATTGTTTTGGTACCACCAACAGGAATCGAACCTGTATCTAGCGCTTAGGAGGCACTCGTTCTATCCGTTGAACTATGGCGGCGATGAGAGCGGTGATTGTAAGGGGTGCTTATTTCGACAACATCCGCATGGCTTCTTCTAGTCCCTTGATCGTCAGCGGGTACATGCGCTGGTTGACGAGTTGCTGCATCACGCTGATGGATTGGCGGTATTGCCATACGCCTTGCGGCTCAGGGTTGATCCATGCAAACTTCGGGAAGGCGTTGGTTAGGCGCTGCATCCATTCCGCGCCGGCTTCTTCGTTGTTGTATTCCACACTGCCGCCGGGCTGCAAAATTTCATACGGGCTCATGGTCGCGTCGCCGACAAAAATGAGCTTGTAGTCTTTGTTGTACTTGCGAATGATGTCCCAGGTCGCAAACTTTTCGCTGAAGCGGCGGCGGTTGTTCTTCCACATGAAGTCGTACACGCAGTTGTGAAAGTAATAAAACTCCAAGTGTTTAAACTCGGTTTTAACCGCTGAAAACATTTCTTCAACCCGGCCAATGTGCTCGTCCATCGTGCCGCCCACGTCCATCAACAGCAGCACTTTGACGTTGTTGTGCCGCTCGGGGATCATCTTGATGTCCAGCCAGCCCGCATTGGCGGCGGTGGAATGAATGGTATCGGGCAAGTCCAGCTCTTCAACATTGCCTAGCCGCGCAAACTTGCGCAGGCGGCGCAGCGCGACTTTGATGTTGCGTGTGCCTAGTTCTTGCGTGTCGTCGTAGTCTTTGTAGGCGCGTTGGTCCCACACTTTGACAGCGCTTTTATTGCGGCTTTTTTCCTGACCAATGCGAATGCCTTGTGGGTTGTAGCCGTTGGCACCGAAAGGTGATGTACCGCCCGTGCCGATCATTTTGCTGCCGCCCTCATGACGTTCTTTTTGTTCCTCGAAACGTTTTTTAAGCGTTTCCATGAGCTCGTCCCAGCCCATTTTTTCGATCTTCGCTTTGTCCTCAGGGCTGAGTTCAAGCTCCAGGTTCTTGCGCAACCACTCTAGGGGGATATCTTTGGTGAAGTCAGCCACCATGTCCACACCCTTGAAGTAAGAGGCAAAAGCGCGATCGAACTTGTCGTAATGCTTTTCGTCTTTGACCAGGATGGTGCGGCTCAGGTAGTAAAAGTCGTCGATTTTGTACGCGCCCTCA
The DNA here is from genome assembly GCA_038204335.1 of Burkholderiales bacterium. GTDB lineage: Bacteria > Pseudomonadota > Gammaproteobacteria > Burkholderiales > Burkholderiaceae_C > Polaromonas. The sequence continues at coordinate 10,014 of JBBRDA010000067.1, read as the reverse complement.
TCTGCGTCTTCGTCATCAACCGAGCCGCTGTTCGGCCCAACCACGCCCGCCTGCAATGCTTCGAGCAGCATCAGGTATTCCTTCACAGATACCGGCAACTTGGCAGAACGCAGGGTGTAGAAAAAATCAATCAGCATGGCGAAATATCAGTCAGGTGTCAGGTGCGAGTTTTGTTCAGCCCGTACAGCAGCTGGGCCTTGGCCTCCGGCCATTCGCCAGCGCGCATGCTGTACATCACGGTGTCGCGAATGGTGCCGTCGCGGCGCAGCGCGTGGCCTCTGATCACACCGTCTTTTTGTGCGCCCAGACGTTCGATGGCTTGCTGTGAGGCAAAGTTGAAGTTGTCAGTACGCCAGCCGACGACCTGGCAGCCCAAGGTTTCAAACGCATGCGTCATCATCAGCAGCTTGCAGGTTGAATTCACATGCGTGCGCTGGCAGCGCGCGGCATACCAGGTGTAGCCAATCTCGACGCGTTTGACGGCTGGCAAGATGTCGTGGTAGCTGCTGGTGCCCAACACCACGCCGGTGGTGGCGTCTAGCACTGCAAAGGCAAAGCGGTTGTCTGTTTGCAGCGCGGTTTGGATATATGCCAGAGTCTCGCTTGGCTCAGGCACCGACGTCACGCGCAGCTTCCACAACTGACCGTCGCTGGCGGCTGCCCGAAGGCCGTCTTCGTGCTCAAGGCTCAACGGCAGCAAGCGGACATTGCGTGATTCAAGAGTGACGGGCTCAACGAAATCCATGTTCAAGCGTCCTGGTCTGCGTCTTTTGACTGGCTCGCGCGCTGCTGGGTTCGCACACGCCGCGCAATTTGCAAACCCAGCCCGCCACCTAAACCGACCAGAACGATGCCAAAAATGGTGCTGTTGCTGTAGCCAGCGTCAAAAATATTCAGGCCAAGCAAGCGGCCCAGCCAGAACGCCAGGAAAGAGCCGCCAACAAAACCAACGGCATCTGCCAGTCCGTCCATCAACAATGATTTTGAATTCATGTTTTTTCTTTAGGCCAAAGGCTTATCTGCTTTTCAACGGTTGTTACGCTGCATAAACACCAGCTTTTCAAACAAGGTCACATCCTGCTCGTTTTTAAGCAGTGCGCCCACCAGCGGCGGCACGGCCACTTTGTCGTCTTTGCTTTGCAGGGCTTCAAGCGAAATGTCCTCGGCTACGAGCAGTTTGAGCCAGTCCAGCAACTCGCTGGTCGAGGGTTTCTTTTTCAGGCCCGGCAGGTTGCGGACGTCGTAAAACGTCTTCATCGCCGCAGCCAGCAGTTCTTTCTTCAAGCCCGGGAAATGCACATCCACAATTTGCCGCATGGTGTCGGCATCCGGGAACTTGATGTAATGAAAAAAGCAGCGGCGTAAAAACGCGTCAGGCAGCTCTTTTTCATTGTTGGAGGTGATAAACACCAAAGGGCGGTGCTTGGCCTTGATGAGTTCACGCGTCTCGTAAACATAAAACTCCATGCGGTCAATTTCTCGCAGCAAGTCGTTCGGGAACTCAATGTCGGCTTTGTCGATTTCGTCAATCAGCAGGGCTACAGGTGTTTCAGACGTGAAGGCTTGCCACAGCACACCTTTGACGATGTAGTTGTGAATGTCCTTGACCTTCTCACCACCGTCAACCGTTGACAGCTGTGAATCCCGCAAGCGCGACACCGCATCGTATTCATACAGGCCCTGCTGCGCTTTGGTGGTGGACTTGATGTGCCACTGCAACAGCGGCATACCCATGGCTTCGGCCACCTCCTCGGCCAACATGGTTTTGCCGGTACCGGGCTCACCTTTAACCAGCAGAGGCTTTTTTAGTGTCGCTGCGGCATTGACTGCCAGCATCAGGTCTTGTGTGGCGACGTAGTTTTTTGAGCCTTGAAATTTCATGTTGGGGTCGGTTTGGGATACGAAAGGTTGATCGAAAAACGGAAGAGATGGGTTTTGTGAGGTCACTGAATCAGGCGAGCGACTGGCGCAGATATAATCAAAGGCTTGACCAGACCACCGTTTCCACCTGAATTTTCATCCAATTGTGCGCGCAAAATGAATAAGCTGTTAATCAAGATTTCCCTCCTTGCTGTCTCATTTGTGACGGTTGCTGCCTTCGCCCAGGATATCCAAGGCGATGCCAAGGCAGGCCAAAACAAGAACGCCATGTGCTCTGGTTGCCACGGCATTCAAGGCTACCAAGCCAGCTTTCCCGAGATTCATAAAGTCCCCATGATTTCCGGGCAGTCAGCCAAATACATTGTGTCGTCACTCAACGCCTACAAAAAGGGTGATCGAAAGCACCCCAGCATGCGCGGCATTGCCGAGACATTGACTGACCAAGACATCGCGGACCTGGCTGCCTACTACAGTGCCAGCGGCGTGGCAGCAGATGCCAAACCTTTGGCCGACAAGCCCTCCAAGGAGCCGAGCGCACCCGTGCAAGCGTTGCTGGCCAAGGCCAATTGCTCGTCGTGCCACGGTGCCAATTTCAGCAAGCCGATTGACCCGTCTTACCCCAAACTGGCGGGTCAGCACGCTGACTATCTGCTGGTGGCTTTGAAGTCCTACAAAGTTGAAAAGAACGCGAAAGTGGGCCGCAACAATGCCATCATGGCGGGCATGGCGAAGCAATACACCAATGCTGAACTGAAACTGATGGCCAATTACTTGTCGTCACTTGAAGGCAACTTGAAAACTGTGCCGCAGAGCCGATTCCGCTGATCCTTATTTCGATTAAAAAAAGCCGCTGTTTTAGCGGCTTTTTTACGTCTGGCTCGTTGGGACTAGTCCCGTGTTGCCCTGCGCTGTACGCAGTCGATATAAGCGGCGCCGTCAGGTGGCTGGCCTGCACGCTGGCTTTCCCACACCATCTGGCCCAGGCAATCCATCGCTTCATGGTGCGCGTCATGCAATGAATCGCGCTTGGCGGTCAGCAATTCAACCGCTTGCCGAATGCCGCGCGGCTGGTCGATGGAGCATTGTTCGCTAATCGACAGATGCATCGACAGGTGTAAAAAGGGGTTGGTCTTGCCAGCTTCCACGTCGTACATTTTGGCCAAAGCCGCATCGGTATCGGCAAAATCTGCATGGTATTCAGGGTGCTCAGCGAGCCACTGGCTGGCGATGGTTTCAAGCGCTTCCAGAGGCTGGCCCGTTTTTGTTTTGGCAAATACCGCACAAAAAAATCGGCGAACATCTGCTTGTGATGGGGTGAACATACATCAAGGTTAGCACGATGAAAGGTGATTTCGGCCCCCGCCTGTGTCAAGGCCCCGGTGGTGTCCTACAGACAAAATTGCTTCATATCCGTAGAGTCTTAGCAGCGCTGTCTGTGTCCGGGACTAGGTGGTGCCAATTGCAAAAACACACCCGGCGAGGAGCAACGCATGAACGCAGCAAAAATCACAGGAATTATTCTGATCGTTATCGGTCTGGCAGGCTTTTTTACAGGCGGCTTTAGTTTTACCAAGGACACCACGGCGGCGAAGATCGGCCCTATTGAGCTCAAGGTGCAAGAACGTGAGTCGGTCAACATCCCGCAGTGGCTAAGCTTGGGCGCACTGGCACTGGGTGCGGTTGTGCTGGTTGTCGGGTTTCGCAAGCGCTGACACGCCGGATAGTCTGGTTCCCCTTTTCAGGTGGGCTATTATTTCCACTGACCCAGCCTAGGCGGCATCCGTTGCCTTGTCAGCTGGCGCTTGAACAGCCAACTGTCTTTGGAAATACGTATGAACCAGGCATTTATTTGCGACGCTATTCGCACACCTTTTGGCCGTTACGGCGGCGCGCTTAGCAGCGTTCGCACTGACGACCTCGGTGCTATTCCGCTCAAAGCGCTGATGGCGCGTAACCCCAATGTCGATTGGTTGGCCGTGACAGACGTCATTTACGGTTGTGTCAATCAGGCCGGGGAAGACAACCGCAACGTCGCCCACATGGCAACCTTGTTGGCCGGGCTGCCTATGGAACTGCCAGGCGCCACCATTAACCGCTTGTGCGGCTCCGGACTAGACGCAATCGGTACTGCAGCACGCGCCATTAAGGCGGGTGAAGCTACCATGATGATAGCGGGCGGCGTCGAAAGCATGAGCCGCGCACCCTTTGTGATGGCTAAGGCCGAGGGCGCGTTTAGCCGCGCCGCGCAGATGTACGACACCACCATTGGCTGGCGTTTTGTCAACAAACTGATGAAGGAAAAGTACGGCGTGGATGCCATGCCCGAGACGGCTGAAAACGTGGCGGAGCAGTTCAGCATTAGTCGCGCAGATCAGGACAAGATGGCGCTGGCTTCACAGCTCAAAGCAGTGGCGGCGCAAAAGTCCGGTTACTTTGATGCCGAGATCACGCCCGTCACCATTGCGCAAAAGAAAGGTGACGCGCTGATCGTCAGCAAGGACGAGCATCCCCGCGAAACGTCGCTGGAGGCTTTGGCAAAACTCAAAGGTGCTGTTCGGCCTGATGGCAGTGTTACGGCGGGTAATGCATCCGGCGTGAACGACGGGGCTTGCGCGCTGCTGTTGGCAGATGAGGCCAGCGCCGCCAAAAACGGCTTGACGCCACGCGCCCGCATTGTCGGTATGGCCACGGCAGGCGTGGCGCCCCGCATCATGGGTATTGGCCCTGCGCCCGCCACGCAAAAAGTGCTGGCGCTGACAGGTTTGACACTGGCACAGATGGACGTGATTGAGCTGAACGAAGCCTTTGCTGCCCAAGGTTTGGCTGTGTTGCGCCTGCTCGGCTTGCAGGACGATGACCCACGCGTCAACCCCAATGGCGGCGCGATTGCACTGGGTCACCCACTGGGTGCGTCGGGTGCGCGTCTGGCCACCACGGCTGTCAACCAGTTGCACAAAACCGGTGGCCGCTACGCGTTGTGCACCATGTGTATCGGTGTGGGGCAAGGCATTGGGCTGGTGCTTGAGCGGGTTTAATTGCTATTTATTTAGTAGCTGCTTGCGCCCGTATTTATTGGGTAAAAACCATTTTTAATACCCTTTTTAAGGCGCAAAAGGGTGATTTGCGTTACGCTACAGGCATCTTTTTTAAAAGCCAAGCTGTGTCCACGCGAACCTCTGTTGTCCCAGTCAGTCCAGATCGGCTCTTCGTGACGTACGGAGCACTACTTTGAGTTTGCCCATCATCACAGACCCGTTTTTCTACGTGGTCGCCATTCCTGCGGTGCTGCTGCTGGGCATCAGCAAAAGCGGGTTTGGTGCGGGCTTTGGGTCGCTGGCTGTGCCCTTGATGGCACTGGCAGTAACGGTGCCGCAAGCAGCAGCGGTATTGATGCCCGTGCTGCTGCTGATGGATTTGCTCGGCATCGCCGTTTTTCGGAAAGATTTTGACAAAGTATTGCTGAAATTTCTGGTGCCATTTGCGCTCGTGGGTACCCTCGTCGGTACGCTGCTCTTCAAGCTGCTGGATGCCAAGGTCGTGGCCGGCATGGTGGGGGCCTTTACGCTGCTGTTCTTGGCGCAGCGCCTGCTTTTCCCGCCGAAGCCTGACAGCCCGCCGCCGCCCCGCTGGCTGGGCGCTTTGCTGACAATCACCGCGGGTTTCACCAGTTTTATTGCCCATGCAGGTGGCCCGCCCATCAGTGCGTATGTCATTCCTCTGCGCCTGTCTCCGATCAAATACACCGCCACACTGGCATTTTTATTTTTCGTGATCAATCTGTCGAAGTGGGGACCGTATGCCTGGCTGGGTTTGCTAGACACGCGCAACATGAGCACGTCGTTGGTGTTGTTGCCACTGGTACCCATCGGTGTATGGATTGGCGTACGAATTGCTCGACGGGTCAGTCCTGTGCTGTTTTATAAGCTTTTGTACAGCGGCATGTTTTTGACGGGCTGCAAACTTCTTTGGGACGCTCTCGTTTGAAGCTGCGTTGCCGCAGCGAACTGATCGCGGCACGCACCTGCTGCTATATTGAAGCATCTTCTGACTTTTATCCTGCCCATGACTACCGTCGTTTTTGCTGATCTTGTTGGCAGCACCAGCCTGTATGAGCGGCTGGGTGATGCTGCGGCATCAGGCTTTGTCAATCAGCTGGTCGGCGTATTGAGCAAGGTTTTTGAGCAACATCAGGGCCGCGTCGTCAAGTTGCTGGGCGACGGTCTGTTTGTGGTGTTTGCAGGGGAGGGCGATGCGTTGGCCGCCAGCATGCAAATTCAAAAGCAGCTCTTTGATACGCCGCTCTTGGCTGGCGCTAGCGGTCCGCCGGTGCAAATGCAAATTGGCATCGAATCCGGTGAAGTGGTCGAAATCAATGGCGACTGCTTTGGCGACACCGTCAACTCTGCCGCCCGGCTGGCTGATTTGGCTGGTGGTGGCCAGATTTTGACAACCCAGAACGTTTGGGCCGCTTTGCTGCCGATCCAGCGCGCCGCACTGCGCAGCATGGGGCCGATGTACTTGCGAGGGCGGGCTGAGGCCAGCCATGTGTACCGTATTGAATGGCAAACCGGACGCGACGAAGAGGCCACCATGGCCGGGCGGTCGATGTTTGCCGTCAGTCATACCAGTTTTTTGGAGTTGTCTGTTGCGGGCTTGGTGGTGAGGCTGGATGCCAAAAGCACAGCCATCAGCATTGGCAGGGCGTCGGAATCTTCGTTGCTATTGAGCGACCAACGGGTGTCGCGCATGCATGCTTCGCTCGCCTGGCGCGGCGGGCAATTTGTCATCACCGATGCATCAACCTACGGTACGTGGGTGTACATGGGTAACCAGAGCGAGCCGGTGGTATTGCGCCGCACCGAATGTTATCTGGTCGGCAGCGGGCAAATTGTGCCGGGTTGCAGCCGCGCTGACGAGGCCGCACCACGGATTGATTTCGCCATCAAAAGTTAAGGCGCAGCTAGGCCTTCGGGGGGGCTGGCATGTCACCGGTCACGCATGATAATGTGTCGGTATCGAGTTTGCGCCCTTGGAGCATTGAAACCTTGAAACCTCGTTAGCACTGCAACGTGTTCATTTAAAGCCTGCCATGAGTCTTAAAAAATTAGGCCGTTACGATCTGATCCGCGTGCTCGGCAAGGGTGCGATGGGCCTTGTGTACGAGGGGCGCGACCCGAATCTTGACCGCCGCGTGGCCATCAAGACCATCAAGGTCGAAAACCTTTCAGACGAAGCTGCCGCTGAATACGAGGTGCGTTTTCGCACCGAGGCGCGGTCCGCAGCCCGCCTGCAGCACCCGAACATTGTCAGCGTTTACGACTCGGACCGTGACGGCGATATCGCGTTTTTGGTGATGGAGTTTGTAGAGGGCGATGACCTCAAGCACCACCTGGACAAAGGCGAGGTGTACACGCTACAGCAAACCCTCAGCATCATGTCGGATTTGCTGTCGGCGCTGGCCTATGCCCACCAGCAAAAGATTGTTCATCGGGACATCAAGCCGGCCAATTTGCTGGTGCAGGCCAACGGCAGCATCAAGCTGGCAGACTTTGGTGTGGCGCGTATTCAGGACTCAGGCGATGCTACCCGTACCCAAGGCTCGATTGTCGGTACGCTCAAATACATGTCGCCCGAACAACTGGAAGGACGGCCCATTGACGCACGGGCTGATTTGTTTGCAGCCGGTGTCGTGCTCTATCAGTTGCTGACCAGCCAGCGCCCGTTTGATGGCGACACCGACTTTGCCGTAATTCAAAAAATCGTCAACCATACCCCAGCGGCACCGACGTTTTATAACCCCAAACTGCCGCCAGCTATTGATGCGGTGGTTGCCAAAGCACTCGCGAAGTCGCGCGACATGCGCTACGCCACAGCGCTTGATTTTTCGGTGGCATTGCAGGCTGCGTGTACTCAGGCCAGCGACATTACCATCGCACCTGCGGCCGTTTTACCGGGCAAAGGCAGCAACATCACTTGGACCGCCACCATGATGCCGGGTGAGTCCTTGGTGGCGACCGAATCAGGTGTGGGTTCGGGCAGCGGAACGGCCAGCGGTATTACCAGCGGAACCAGCGCCTCACTGGTCACTCAGGAGGTTGAACTGGTCTACTGGAAGGATATCAAGGAGTCGAACGACGTTGAAGACATTCAGGGTTTCCTCGCCAAGTTCCCGTCAGGAATCTATGCTGATCTGGCGCGCAGGCGGTTGAAAACCTTGGGCGTTGCACTTACCGCTGACCCGACGGCAACGCTGGTGCTGCCGCAGGCCTCGAGTCTGGCATCGACTGCAGCCGATGTCGATAAGACCCTGCTTGTGCCTAGGCAAGGCAGCGTGGACGCCGATATGCCCGCCGACCCTGTAGCACCCCAGCTGTCGGCCCCTCATGCTGTGATGGCAGCACCTGCCGCACCACCGAAAAAAGCCGTGTGGTTGATGGCTGGTGTGGCTGCACTGGCTGTGGTCGGCGTGGCCGTCAAACTGCTGTCTGGGGCAGGTCCGGCGTCTGAGCCCGCTGCAGCCATGTCACCCGCCAACAGCGCAGCGCCGCAGCTGTCTGCCTCTGCTTCGGGTTCTGCCTCAGCGCCTGCGTCGGCTGCGCGCGGTACGCCACCCGCTGCTGCCTTGGCGGCTGCATCAGCGGTGCGACCCGCTGCGTCGGCGGCTGGTCTTGCCGCACGGGCCGCATTGGCTGCATCGAAAGCGGCCGGGTCGTTGGCTGGCAAAAAGGTCGCGCCAGGCAAAGACGAAGCTGCGTCAGCGTCGGCCTCCGACCCTAGCCCGCAAGCTGCCAAGGCTACACCCAATAGCCCTTCAGCCACGGCAGCAGCAGGCGGTAGCCCTCGAACCGCCTGCGAAGACCGGACGCTGTTTTCTTTTCAAAGCTGCATGTCTGAGCAGTGCGCCAAGCCTGTCTTTGCCCAGCATTCCGTCTGCATTGAGCGCAGGGCGATGGAGGAGCGACGCCGTGAGACCGAGCGAAATCGATGACGGCCGCTATATTTTTAGTAGCTGGTTACGCCCGTATTTAATGGGTTAAAGCCCTGTTTTATGACTGAACAAGGCCGTTTTAAGTCGGTCTCAACCAGTTTCTGGGCAGTTCACGTTGCTCAAGGATTGTTGCCGTCCGTAGCACGGCCCACAGCGCTACTGACAACCTCTTTATGCCAGCCGGCTGGCCGTTTTTGGGCGAGCTGATGGCGCTCCTGAGCCATTTGCTCTTCAAGCTGCAGGCGCCCTTGCTTGGCTACAGCAATCACTTTGCTGCGGTCTTTGCGGTGCGGGTACATCTGCTCAAACAGCGCTAGGTTGTGTTGCCTAAAACGCATGGCGCTTTGGCGCGCCTCGTGGGGCGGGTGCCCCAGCAGCTCCAGCACACTGCGTGCGCTGCGCAGGCTTGACTCGAAAACCTCGCGCTCGACGCGCATCACGCCTCTGTCGCGCAGCTGGTTCCAGTGTGTGACGTCTCTGGCCCGAGCCACAATTTCCAACTGGGGAAAGTGCTCTTTAGCAACGTCAACGATCTGGATGGATTGCTCGACGTCGTCTACCGCCAGCACCAGGACTTTGGCGCTGGCAGCCCCTGCAGTGCGCAACAAGTCCAGCCGTGTTGCGTCGCCGTAAAACACACGGTAGCCGAACGACCGGGCGGACTCGATCATTTCGGCGTCGTGGTCCAGCACGGTGGGTGCGATACCTTGGGCCAGCAGCATGCGGCCAACAATTTGCCCGTAGCGGCCAAAGCCGGCAATGATAATGGGCGCGGTTTGCGGCTCGGATATTTCTTCCATGGCTGTTGCGTTGCAATTGGCGTAGCGGGGCAGCAGTAGCTTGTCGACCGCGATCAGCAGCAATGGCGTGATCAGCATCGACAGCGCCACCGCACCAATCAGCAATGACGATGTTTCCATTGAAAACACCTTCGCTCCGGCCGCCGCTTGAAACACCACAAAAGCAAATTCGCCGCCTTGTGCCAGCAATACGGTGAACACTGGGCGCTCCTGAAAAGGCAGTTTCATGGCTCTGGCCAGCAGGTAAATGACCGCCAGTTTCAGACCTAAAAAGCCAAACAAAATAGCGGCCATCAAACCGGGTGATTTGAGCAGCACACCAAAGTCGATGCTCATGCCCACAGC
>JBBRDA010000066.1:0-18024 GCA_038204335.1 Burkholderiales bacterium | reverse complement strand
CGCGCGCAGGCCTTGCTCGCGCTCGTCTTGCCCCACGACCATCGCTTTGATCTCGCAACTGCGCTGAACCGCGTGACTCAATGCGGCTGGCTCACTGGCCAGCAAGGCAGGCAGGTTGGCTTCAATCCAATTGAAAAATTCCATGTCAGCAACGGGGCCGTATTTGATGACTTCAGCGAGTCCCGCGCTCAGCTCTCGGGCTGGCAATGTTTTCAAAAGATCCAGGTCGCAAACCACCAACTGCGGCTGGTAGAACGCGCCAATCATGTTTTTACCCAGCCGGTGGTTGATGGCGGTTTTACCGCCAACGGAAGAATCAACCTGAGCCAGCAAAGTTGTTGGCACCTGCACAAAAGGCACGCCGCGCATATAGCTGGCAGCTGCAAAACCCGTCATGTCACCGACGACACCGCCCCCCAGTGCAAACAAAACCGTTTTCCGGTCACAGCTATTTTCCAGCAGTGCGTCAAAAATGAGTTGCAGAGTGTGCCAGTCCTTGTGTGCTTCGCCATCAGGCAATGCCAGCAGCAAAACTCTGGCGTAGCGCCCTTGCAGCGTAGTTTGCAGCTGCGCTGCATACAAGGGCGCGACAGTGGTATTTGAAACGATCAGTGCTGTATTCGCAGGCGGCAGGTTTTGGTAGGTAGTTGGGTGACCAAGCAGGCCAGAGCCGATGACGATGGGGTAGCTTCGGTCGGCCAGATGAATGCTGATCTGTAGGGGGCTGGTAGGCGAATTGGTCGACATAATACAAAGTGTAGAGGCAGTGATTAAGACGTTACTGACCAACTAGCTCTGGGCAGAAACAACCCCCGCCAACTCCAGCTGCATCACGATCATGTTAACCAGCGTTGAAACTGATGGGCGACCTGTTTCCACCACAAAATGCGCTGTTTCCCGGTATAGCGGGTCTCGAAGGTCATACAGCTCCTTGAGGCGAGCCAGTGGATCAGCGACTTGTAGCAAAGGTCTGTTTTGGTCATGGCGCAAGCGGCGGAAAACTGCTTCTGGCGCAGAATGCAAATAAACCACGTGACAGCGCTTGTGCAGGTTGTCGCGATTGGATTGCCGCAGAACAACACCGCCTCCGGTAGAAAGCACACAGGTGCCGTTTTGCGTCAACTCATCAATGACGCCCTGCTCAAGATCACGAAAAGACTGTTCGCCCTCGCGCTCAAAAAATTCGCGAATCGAGCAACCAGTGCGACGTTCTATGACAAGGTCAGAATCGAAAAAACGAAGATCCAGACGCCTTGCCAACTGTCTGCCAATCGTTGACTTACCCGAGCCTGGCAAGCCCACGAATGCAATGATACCGACTGCGCTCAATGGGTCTGATGTCAATCGCGCCGCAAAACATTAACGCAGCGGTGCACCATTGGTCAGAACTTTAGGCGTGATGAAAACCAGCAATTCAGACTTGCTAGCCGTGCGAGTCTTTTGCTTGAACAAATTGCCAAAAACTGGGATGTCGCCTAAAAAAGGGACTTTGGTTTCGTCTTCGCGGTCAGTTTGTTCGTAAATACCACCAATGACAACAGTGCCGCCGTTTTCAACCAGGACTTGTGTCTGAATATGCTTGGTGTCAATGGCAAAACCGTTTGCCGTCGCACGACCCACGCTGTCTTTGTTGACATCCACATTCAGAATAATGTTACCTTCTGGCGTGATTTGCGGGGTGACTTCAAGCTTCAAGACGGCTTTGCGAAAAGCGACCGATGTTGCGCCGCTGGAGGTGGCCTGTTGATAAGGCACCTCGGTACCTTGCTCAATCAATGCCTTGACCTGGTCGGCAGTAACGATGCGAGGACTGGAGACGATCTTGCCTCGGCCATCCGATTCGGCGGCTGAGATTTCAAGATTCAACAGCCTGGTAGCGCCTGAAGAAAAAAGTGACAACGCAAATGTGGCAGCTGGAAAACCGTTTTGACCAACGCCAGGCAGATTAATGAAATCACCTGTGGTGGTTCCAAAGTTCACCCCTTGAACTGGCGCTGCACCAACGGCGGGCGGGTTGATGTAGGTCGCTCCAAAAGAACTGTTGTTATTGTTGTTGATGGTGAAAGGTCTGCCACCCAACCTGACTCCCAGCGATTTACCAAAAGTGTCGGCGGCCTCCACAATACGCGCCTCAATCAATACTTGCCTGACAGGAATATCAATTTTGGCGATCAAAGCCTGAACCTGCTCAAGCCTAGAGGGTACATCCGTGACAAACAACTGGTTGGTACGGGTTTCGAATATAACACTGCCACGCGTCGACAAAATACGAGTTGCGCTTGCACCTCCAGTGCCCCCCAGCCCTGCAGCGACATCAGCAGCCTTGGCATAGTTCAACTTGAAATCTTGCGTGCGCAGTTGCTCCAAGCTTTGAATCGCATTTTTGGATTCCAATTCAAGTTTGTCTTTAGCAGCCAGCTCGTCTTTGGGGGCAATCAGCAAGACGTTACCGTTTTTCCGCATGCCCAATCCGCGCGCCTGCAGGATAATGTCAAGCGCTTGATCCCAAGGCACATCCTTGAGCCGAAGCGTGACTGCTCCGGTCACTGTGTCTGAGGCTACGATGTTGAAATTGGTGAAGTCCGCGATCACTTGGAGCAGTGAACGAATTTCAATATTCTGAAAATTGAGCGAAAGCTTTTCTCCGTTGTAACCCGTGCCCTGGGTCAACTTATTGGCGTCAATTTTTTGCTGCCGCACCTCAATGACAAACTGGTTGTCGCTTTGATAGGCACTGTGCTCCCATAGGCCCTTAGGCTCGATCACCATTCTGACCTTGTCACCCGTTTGGAAAGTTGTCACGCTCTGCACAGGCGTGCCAAAGTCAGAGACATCGAGACGACGCCTCAGGCCTTCTGGCAAGGCTGTCTTTAAAAATTCAACCACCAGTGTTTGACCTTGTTGACGTATATCCACGCCCACTTGGTTGTTTGGCAGATCTACAACGATACGACCTGAACTGTCGGCTCCGCGGCGGAAATCTAGATCCTTCAACGGCAAGATATCGCGGTTACGGTTTTCGGCAAAGACGGGCGGCGTAATAGCGGTTGGCGCGGCAATAACTGCCGGATCAAGGGTGATGAAAAGTGATTTTCCCTGGATTTCAGCTTTGTAAGCGGTGGCTGCTTTCAAGTTCAAAACCACCCGGGTTCTTTCGCCTGCCTGTACAACGTTGGCTGATCGCAAATTACCCAGATTCATGTCGACTGCGTTTCGGCCCATGCTGTTACCGATACCTGGGAAGTCAAGGGCAATACGCGCAGGCGTCTGGATGCTGAAGCCAGCGGGTACAGCGGTTAGCGGTTCGGCCAAGTCAATTCGGATGACTTCGGTACCACCCTGCACTGAACCTGTCACTGCCAAAATGGCGTTGGCTGGCTGGGCTAAAGCCGATAACGGGAGCATGACCAAAGCCAAAACACAGGCTGTTGTACCAGCCACCAGGAGTGCAGTCCAGTGGTGCAGCGCGGTTTGCGCCGCAGCTGCCCTCGTCATCCACGTCTGCTTATTCATTTTGATACCTCTTGTAGCTGTAAAGTCGCTGTTCGCTCAATCCATTCGCCCGCTGCATCCTGAACAATTTCACGCAGGCTCAAACCAGTCTCAGAGACTTTTGTAATTCGTCCATAGTTTTGCCCAAGATAATTGCCCACACGAACTTGGTAGAGAAGGTTATCCACCCGAACCAAGGCCACCGGCTGCCCTACTTTGATCAGGCTACCCACCATGGCCACGGAGTCAAGTGGCGAAGCTTCAAGCGGCTCTTTGCGCCGCGCCAGCTCGGGGGCGATCAGCGCTGTACTGACGGTCGACTGATTGGAGTCGCGCTTAAGCGCTTGTGCCAGTTTTTGGTTACTGAAAGGCTCTACTGAGCCCTCCTGGGTATAGGCCTGAGGTGTAAATTTCGTTGGCTCTGGCAAACGATCCACCCGGGACCGGCTCTTGCTACGCTGGTCGGTCATCCAGCCTTGAAGCTCCTGATCGGACGAGCCGCACGCCGACAGCAAAAGCGCGGCACACACCAACCCAACTGCTGATATAGCCCTAAAGGAGATCATTTTTTATCTCCTTTAGCAGCTGGCGCAGTTTTTCGCTGCAAAGCGACTTCATCATTGTCCAAATAGCGGAAAGTTTTTGCGGTGGTATCCATCGTCAGAACACCCTCTTTGGCAGGCGTGAGCGTGAGGTTATTCAGGGTGACGATTCGCGAAAGATTGGCAATGTCTGCGGCAAAGGCGCCCATATCGTGGTACCGCCCGGTAACCCTCACAGAAATTGGCAGCTCAGCATAGTATTCCTTGACAACCACTTGACCTGGCCGAAACAACTCAAACTGCAAACTGCGTCCCAAGCCGGCCTGGTTGATGTCTGATAGCAGGGCAGCCATTTCGGCCTTGCTGGGCAACTGCTTTTCAAGCTGCGTTACGTATTGCTGGACCTGTTCACGCTGCTTTTTCAAAGCATCAAGACTCGCCGCCTGGATCAACTTCTTCGAAAAATCTTCCCTCAGTTTGACCTCAGTCGCAGTTTCAGCGGTTAGTTCCTCCTCCGACGAGCTCAACCAAACAAACCACAGTGCCACCACGACCAGCACCGTCACGGCAACACACAGCAAGTAGCGCGGTATTGCTGGCCAGGACGGTGGATCATTGGGATTGAGTCCGACGAACTGCGCCTTCAGTCCGCTTTGCAAGGCTGGAAAATCGATATTGAGCTTAGGAATTTTTGCCATGGTCAGCCCTGATTCAGACTTTTGCAGCGCTTGAAACTGGCTGCGGTGGTGTAGCTACCGCGCCCGAGGCTGCTGATGCGGGAGATAGAACCTGGTCACTGGCTCTTTTGAGCGATACCCGCATCGAAAAATTGGACACGCGGCGTTGATCCCGCGCCGACAACGAAATAGTTGCCGCAGTAATCTCGACCAGTTCTGGGCGGTACAGGATACTGCTGCTGTTTGCGAGATTACGCAGCAATTCAGAAACGCGCTCGTTAGACTGGGCAACGCCGGTAATCAATACCAGTTGGTTGTCCTGCTTCATGCTGTTGATATACACACCATCAGGCAATTGCTTGACCAACTCAGTCAACAGATAAACCGGCAGGTTACGGTTGCCTTGAAGCTCTTCCACGGCGCCCTGCCTGGCGCGGAGCGCCGCAATTTCCTGTTGCAAACCAGCAATGTCCTTGATTTGATTTTCAAGTTTGGTAATTTCTTTTTTCAGCAGCGCGTTTTTGTCTTTCTGGCTGGATATCTGGGTTTGATACCAAGAATAGACACCCCCGCAGATCAGGCCACCAACCAGCGCAGCAATGCCCAACGTAATAAAAAAGAACTCGCGCTTTTGCTTGCGTGCAGCTTCGCGGTGAGGTAGCAGGTTAATCAAAATCACCGCAGAAACCTCCGCAGGGCCAGTCCGCACGATGTTAGATAGGAGGCAGCCTCACGCCGCATTTTCTTTTCTTTAACATCGCCGCCGATCGTCATGCCATCGAAAGGGTTAGCCTGCATGCAGGCGAACGAAGTTTGCTGTGTCACCGAAGCAGTCAATCCAGGCAAAGAGGAAGAACCGCCGGCCAGCATCACGTAATCCACCTTGTTGTGAGGGGTGCTGGTGAAGAAGAACTGCAGCGCACGACCGATTTCCTGAGCCATACTTTCGACAAAAGGCTTCAAAACACCAGATTCATAGTCTTCTGGCAAGTCGCCGCTTCGTTTCTTGGTTTCAGCCTCTTCGGGAGAAAACCCGTATTGGCGAACAATGAGCTGGGTGAGCTGAGCACCGCCAAAAGCTTGGTCACGCTCGTACAGCACCTCATCATTTTTGATGACCTGCATGCTGGTGGTCAATGCACCCACTTCAAACAACGCCACCAAGGTGTCCAGACCCTTGTCAGGCAGGTTTTCGATCAATCGCGCGGTCGCCAAGCGGGAAGCGTACGACTCAACATCAACCACGATGGGTTTGAGCCCAGCAGCTTCAGCCAAGCCCTGGCGATCCTGCACTTTTTCCTTGCGGGATGCGGCAATTAACACCTCGACATCGCCCGCAGACGTGGTGCTCGGACCCACAACGCAAAAATCCAGACTCACTTCATCGAGCGAGAACGGGATGTACTGGTTGGCCTCAGACTCAACTTGGGCTTCCAGGTCTGCATCGCTCAGCCCTCCGGGCAAGATGATTTTTTTGGTAATGACCGCTGAGGCCGGCAAGGCCATCGCCACCTCTTTGGTCCGGGTGCCGCTTTTTTTGACCACACGACGAACCGCTTCAGCTACCTCATCGAACTTCTCGACGTTTCCGTCTGTGATCCAGCCGCGCTCGAGCGGCTCGATAGCGCAACGGTCAAGCACAAGATTGCCCGCTTTGTCGCGACTCAATTCCACCAGCTTGACACTGGACGAACTGATATCCAGACCGAGTAAGGGCGGATCCTGCCGATTGAATAAAGACCCCAAAGAGATCAAAACAGTCCCCAAAATGGTTACGAAGTATCGTTAAATACTTAAGAAGTTACATGAATATTAGCAGCAAGCTCTTTGTACAGTAAGGATTTTTTTGATTTCGCATACCATTAGCGTTGTCAAAAGCAGACGTTTTTTACAATTTACGAGAAGTTGCCTCAAACTGCCCAAATTTTGTCAAGCCGCAATAATCCAAGCGTTTGTTTGAATACCATAGCCGGCCAATGCCAATTTTATAATGGCGCGTCAGTCTACGATCACCCCTATGCCCTCCAACTCAAAGCCCCCTGTCACGCCAGACGCCGATAGTCGCCAACAGACTCCGCAGGGCAAGGCACGCCCAGTCTGGTTGGTCTTGTTGATCAAACTATTGCTTTGGGGGGCAGGCATTGCCGCAGCCGGCGCCTTGGGGATTGTGATGGTGGTTGCGGTGGCTCTGGCAGTGGCCTACCCCAATTTGCCGGACATATCAGACTTGTCTGATTACCGACCCAAGCTGCCGATGCGGGTTTACTCCTCTGATGGCGTGGTAATTGGTGAGTTTGGCGAGGAAAGGCGCAGCCTGACGCCTATCAAGGACATTCCCCAGGTCATGAAAGATGCTGTGCTGGCGATTGAAGACGCGCGTTTTTTCTCGCATGGTGGCGTTGACTATTTGGGCGTGATTCGCGCCGGTCTGGCCAACGTAGGCCGGGCAAAGGCACAGGGAGCGTCAACGATCACCATGCAGGTGGCACGCAATGTTTATTTGTCAGCCGAAAAAACCTACACCCGCAAGATTTACGAGATTCTGCTGACGTTCAAGCTCGAGCACCTCTTGAGCAAAGACCAGATTCTTGAAATCTACATGAACCAGATTTTTCTTGGTAATCGGGCTTACGGCTTTGCAGCCGCTTCGGAGGCCTATTTCGGCAAGCCTTTGAAGGACGTCAGCATTGCTGAAGCCGCGATGCTGGCTGGCCTGCCCAAAGCCCCATCTGCCTACAACCCGATCGTCAACCCAAAACGCGCCAAAGCCCGCCAGCTCTACATCATCGAGCGCATGGAGGACAACGGCTTCATCACCAGCGCCCAAGCTACGGCAGCCAAAGCCGAAGAGCTCAATGTCAAAACGGGGCCGGATGCAGGTCGGGTACATGCCGAATTTATTGCAGAAACCGTCCGTCAGCTGGTCTTCAACCAATATGGCGACCAAACCTACACGCGTGGCCTGAACGTGTACACCACGCTGAGCGCTGCCGATCAGACAGCTGCCTACAAGGCG
Source organism: Burkholderiales bacterium (assembly GCA_038204335.1). GTDB lineage: Bacteria > Pseudomonadota > Gammaproteobacteria > Burkholderiales > Burkholderiaceae_C > Polaromonas. Next base: position 10,297 of record JBBRDA010000066.1, on the reverse strand, counting down.
CTTCGCAAAGGCATCATGGACTATGAGCGCAGGCAGATTTACCGCGGCCCTGAGAAGTTTGTCGATTTACCGAAAGACGCCAAAGAAGCTGAAGACGCCATTGACGATGCATTGGCCGACAACCCCGACAACGGCGATGTCATGTCGGCCGTGGTGCTTGAAGCTAATCCGAAAAAAATCATTGCCATGCGGCAGAACAGTGAAAGTGTGGAAATTACCGGCGACGGCCTAAAACCTGCGCAGTCGGGCCTCGCCGAGAAGGCCGCACCCAACATCAAAATACGCCGGGGTGCGCTGATTCGCGTGGCAAAAACACCTAAAGGCACATGGGAGATCACCCAACTGCCGGAGGTAGAAGGCGCATTTGTCGCGCTTGACCCTCGCAGCGGTGCGATCCGCGCGCTGGTCGGCGGTTTTGATTTTGAAAAAAACAAGTTCAACCATGTCACCCAGGCTTGGCGTCAGCCCGGTTCAAGCTTTAAGCCATTTATCTATTCAGCGGCGCTTGAAAAAGGCTTCACCCCAGCCACTGTCATCAATGATGCACCGCTGTTTTTCGATGCAGGTGTGACGGGCGGCCAACCTTGGGAGCCGAAAAACTACGACGGCACCTTTGAAGGACCGATGAGCATGCGTACGGCCTTGAAGAAATCAAAGAACATGATTTCCATCCGTATTCTGCAATCCATAGGCGCCAACTACGGGCAGGACTGGATCGCAAACTTTGGTTTTGAAGCTGAAAAACATCCGGCTTACCTGACAATGGCGCTAGGCGCAGGCTCGGTCACACCGATCCAGATGGCGACCGCCTATTCGGTATTTGCCAACGGCGGGTACCGAGTCAATCCTTACCTGATCACCAAAATTACAGACCAGAAGGGCAAAATACTGGTCGAAACCAAAGCCCCCGTGTTGACGGAATCAGCGCGCGGCATTGACGCACGCAACGCCTTCATCATGTCCAGCCTGCTGCAGGAAGTCGCCCGCTCAGGCACCGCCGCCAAAGCGCAGGCAACCTTGAAGCGCACTGATCTGTATGGCAAAACCGGTACGACAAACGACTCGATTGACACTTGGTTTGTCGGCTACCAGCCAACGCTGACGGCTGCCGTCTGGATGGGTTACGACACACCCAAGAAATTGGGCGACAGGGAAACAGGCGGCGGTTTGAGCCTGCCCGTGTGGATTGACTTCATGAGCCACGCCTTGAAAGGCGTTCCCGTCACCGAGCTGCCTGTACCTGAAGGCCTGATTAATCAGGGCGGCGAGTGGTACTACGAGGAATACGCGCGTGGTGCCGGTGTTAGCAGCGTGGGCTTACGTGATGCGGCGCCTACATCAGCTGACGGCAGTGCCCAAGCTGCGCCAGGCGCGCCTATTTCCGTTCTGCCACCCGCCGATGAGAAAAAGCGGATTCTTGATCTGTTCAAGAACTGAAAATCGTCGTCTGGCCAGCCTGCTCGCTGGCATAACGTGTCAACGCGTCGAAGAACTCACTGCCATCTTTGGTGTTTAGCCACAGACTGCCGTTGCACTTGTAGTGAAAGCCGCCAGCTCTTGCGGCCATCCAGATCTCCTGCAAAGGTTTTTGCAGATTGATGATGATCTGGCTGCGGTTGGCAAACGTCAAGGTGATCATGCCGCCTGTGCGCTGATTGTCAATGTCCGCATCACTGGCGTCATTGATGCGGTCGCAGGCCTGCTCAACAGCGGCCAGGGCCTTCTCGGCGTGGTTTAAATATTCAATGTCGGTCATTACAATCACATGATGCTTTCTTTACTTCGAATCATAGCGGTCATGCCGATAGTGCTGGTTTTGTTCGGAATTTCGGCTTGCGGGCAAAAAGGCCCTTTGTTTTTGGCACCGCAAAGTGTCCCGTACAAATTGATGCCTGCAAGCCCGGCCAGCGCTTCGTCATCATCCCCCCTTCCAGCCACCCCTTCATCTGCCGCCAAATGAGCCTGCCGACCCCACTCCCCGGCCAGCCCTTCGTTGCCTACCAGGAAGACGGGCTGTATGTTGAAGACACCGCTCTGGCCGATCTGGCACGTACGCATGGCACGCCACTTTTTGTCTATTCCAAAGCCGCCATGCTCAGTGCATTGGCTGCCTACCAACGCGGCTTTTCCGGGCGCCAGGTAGATATTTGTTACGCCATGAAGGCCAATTCGTCGCTGGGCATTTTGCAAGTCTTTGCCAACGCCGGATGCGGTTTTGACATCGTCTCAGGCGGCGACCTGGAGCGTGTGATCGCCGCCGGAGGCGACGCTGCGAAAGTTATTTTTTCGGGCGTGGGCAAAACTCGGGGCGAAATGGTTCAGGCCTTGAAAGCTGGCATTGGCTGCTTTAACGTTGAGAGCGAAGCCGAACTAGAGGTGCTGTCTAGCGTCGCCTTGGGGCTGGGCCTGAAGGCTCCAGTGAGCATTCGTGTCAATCCAAACGTCGACCCTAAAACCCATCCTTATATTTCAACCGGCCTGAAAGGCAACAAGTTTGGTGTGGCGCATGAAGACGCCCTGAGAATTTATCAGCACGCGGCAAGTCTGAGGGGCCTCAGAGTCGTCGGCATTGACTGCCACATTGGCTCGCAAATCACCACCGCCGAGCCTTATCTCGACGCGATGGATCGGATACTCGAGCTGGTCGCCAGTATTGAAGCGGCAGGCATCGCTATCGAGCACATTGATTTTGGCGGCGGCCTCGGCATTGATTACAACGGCGACACCCCGCCTGAGGCGGATGTGCTTTGGCGGCAACTGCTGGGCAAACTTGACGAGCATGGCCTTGGCCACAAAAAACTCATGATTGAGCCGGGCCGCTCGTTGGTGGGCAATGCCGGCGTGTGCGTGACCGAAGTGCTTTACATCAAACCCGGCGAGCAAAAAAACTTTTGCATCATCGACGCCGCCATGAACGACCTGCCGCGCCCCGCCCTGTACCAAGCTTTTCACGCCATTGTTCCGGTGACGCCACATGACAGCCCAACCGCCGTTTACGACGTGGTGGGCCCAGTATGCGAAAGCGGTGACTGGATTGGCCGCGACCGCGAACTCAACGTGGTGGCCGGTGACTATTTGGCGGTGTTGTCAGCTGGCGCGTATTGCATGAGCATGGCCAGCAACTACAACACACGGGGTCGCGCGGCAGAGGTGCTGGTCGATGGTGACAAGGCCCACTTGATTCGCCACCGTGAAACCGCACGAGACCAGATGCTGGCTGAGCAACTGGTTAAAGAATGATTAGATCGCTATAAATTACGTAGCTGCTTGCGCCCGTATTTGTTGGGCTAAGGCCTTTTTCTTTAGTAAAAACTGTCGTGCCCTCCAGCCCAGCAATACGGCAATGATGGCTGCGTAGATAAACACTTCAGCAAAGTCATTCTTTCCCGCGCGCATCCAGAAAAAATGCAGCAGCCCCAGCCCTGAAATCAGGTACACCAGCTTGTGCAGCAATTGCCAGCGCTTGACACCCAAGGCCTTGATGGCTGCGTTGAACGATGTCGCAGCCAGCGGCGTGAGCAGCAAAAAGGCCAAAAAACCCACCAATATAAACGGCCGTTTGATGATGTCCTTGACAATCTCGGCCACATCAAAACCCATGTCAAACCAGCTGTAGCTCAGCAGGTGAATGACGACATAAAAGTACACAAACAAACCAAGCATGCGCCGAAACCGCAGCAGCCCGGGCGTGTTGGTGATGACCTTGAGCGGCGTTACCAGTAGCACGATGCAAATAAAACGCAGCGTCCAGTCGCCAGTGGCACGGATCAAATACTCTTGCGGATTGGCACCAGCGCCGTTGGTGGCGACTTGGTAGATCAACCAGATGATAGGCAGCATGCAAAGCGCAAACAGCGCGGGCTTGGCCGCGGGGTGCATCAGCGCTTTATTCACACTGAGAAAACGCCGTCGGGCCGCCCCAAGGCGGTTTGCGCCCCCTCGGGGGGCAGCGAGTACACGCCAGTGACGAGAGTGGGGGCGGCCATCCTAGAAGTTTTTCTTCAAGTCCATACCTGCGTATAACTGGCCGACTTGAGCTTCGTAGCCATTGAACATCAAAGTTTTGCGCTTTTTGGCAAACAAACCGTCTTCACCAATGCGGCGCTCGGTCGCCTGGCTCCAGCGCGGGTGGTCTACATCCGGGTTGACATTGGAATAAAACCCGTATTCGCTGGCGGCCGCCTTGTTCCACGCCGTTTTTGGCTCTTTGTCGGTAAACCGGATCTTGACAATGCTTTTGCCACTTTTGAAGCCGTACTTCCACGGCAGTACCATGCGCACCGGCGCACCGGCCTGGTTGGGCATGACCTCGCCATACATGCCAAAACCCAGCATGGCCAGTGGGTGCATCGCCTCATCCATGCGCAGCGCTTCAACATACGGCCACTCCAGCACACGGGAGCCCACGAACGGCATGGTTTTTGGATCTGCCAGGGTCACAAACTCAACGTACTTAGCGCTACCCAATGGCTCTACCTTTTTGATCAGTTCTGACATTGAATAACCCACCCACGGGATCACCATCGACCAGCCTTCAACGCAGCGCAAGCGGTAAATGCGCTCTTCTTGCGGTGCCAGTTTGATCAGATCTTCAATCGTGTAGCTTCTGGGCTGCTTGACCAGTCCTTCAATGGCCACGCTCCAAGGCTTGGTGACCAAGGTATGCGCGTTTTTTGCCGGGTCGGCCTTGTCTGTGCCAAACTCATAAAAATTGTTGTACGTTGTCGCGTCTTTGTAGTCGGTGATTTTTTCCATCGTCATGGCACCCGCCACAGCAGATTTGCCACCCGCCAGTGTGGCAAGTTTGCCCGGCTTGGCCACGGCCTGCGCCATCGCCTCACGACTGGCCCAAGTGGCAAGCGCCGCACCTGCCGCGCCAGTGGCCATCAGCTTCATCAGCTCACGCCGACTCTGGTACGCGCTGGCCGAGGTTATTTCGCTGGGGATGGGGTGGTTAAAGCCGTTGGCATTGGTTTTGATCAACATACATGTCCTTAGAAGTATCTTTAAGCTTAGTCTGGATACGCAGCTAACTCTTACATGGATTTAAAGCACGCGCATAAAAAAAGCGAACCTTTTTGCAAAGGTTCGCTTGGTGTGACTTGTTTGGCACGCAAGGGTTCAATTCCCGCGCCGCAAACCGCCCGAACATCCGTAGTTAGCGCAGCCCGGCAATATAGTCAGCCAATGCTTTGATTTCGCGGTCATTGAGCTTGGCCGCGTTTTGACTCATTTGCACGTTGTTGTTGCGCACGCCATCCCGGTAGGCCGTCAGGGAGCTGGCGATGTATTCAGCATGCTGACCCGCCAAACGCGGGTATTGAGCCGGAATTCCAGCGCCATTCGGACTATGGCAACCTGAGCAAGCTGCAATTTGACGCTCTTGTATGCCGCCGCGGTAAATTTTCTCCCCCAGCTTGACCAAATCTTTGTCTTTGGCAAATCCAGGTTTGGCCGGTTTGGAGGCCAGCCAGAAAGCCACGTTTCTCATGTCGTCGTCAGTCAGACTGGCGGCCATACCCATCATGATCGCGTTGGCGCGCTTGCCTGATTTGAATTCTTGCAGCTGCTTGATCAGGTATTCAGGGTGCTGCTGCGCAAGCTTGGGGTTGACGGGTGTGCCCGAATTACCATCGGCAGCGTGGCAGGCAACGCATGACGCAAAGCTCGCTTCGCCTTTGGCCAGATCAGGCTTGGCCTTGGGTGCAGCCGCAGAAGGCGCGGGCGTCGGACCCGCTGCAAAGGACGTGGCAGCAGTCAATGCCAGGGTAGCGCTCAAAACGACGCTAGAAAGGGAGATAACAAACAGCTTCATGTCGGGGATGCTTTAATGGTTGTCGCGTTGATCAATAACACACGATTTTACAATGGGTTCATGGCACGCCCCGAAGCTCGGGTATTGAAGCTCACCAACAACACACCATGACCACACCCGCCAACCCGCCAACTGCTACCGCCAATGACCCGAAAGCCGACCCTAAAATCGCCATGGGTTGGCTGCACACTGCCAAGTTTTTAACCACCGCACCTGAGCTCAAGCACTTGCCGCGGCTGGACGTGCCCGAAATCGCCTTTGTCGGCCGTTCCAATGCGGGCAAATCGACCTGCATCAACACCCTGACACAGCAGCATCGGCTGGCCTATGCGTCCAAAACGCCGGGCCGCACGCAGTCGATCAACCTGTTCACATTAGGCAAGCAGGGCGTGACCGATGCAGTGCTGACCGACCTGCCCGGCTACGGTTATGCGGCCGTACCCAAAGAAGCCAAACTGCGCTGGCAACAGGTGATGGGCAACTATCTGCAAACCCGGGACAACCTCAAAGCCGTGGTGCTGATGTGCGACCCGCGCCGCGGCATGACCGAGCTGGACGAGATTTTGCTGGACGTGATTCGGCCACGGGTTGAAGAAGGCCTGAAGTTTTTGATTTTGCTGACCAAATCCGACAAACTGAACAAAACCGAGGGCGCCAAGGCCTTGCAAATTGCCAAACTGAACGCTGGCGGTGGCGACGTGAAGCTGTTTTCAGCCCTTAAAAAGCAGGGCGTGGAAGAAGTCGCCCAGCATTTGTGGGACTGGACCCATCCGGCCTGATTTTTACCTGTCAAATATGCCTTTAGACCAATAATTACCGGCGCAGCTAGCTCCTTAAAAAATAGCAAGATGATCAACCAATTTGCCCTGCAACTGCCCCACGGTATCACGCTGTCATGCCGCAGCGCGGGTGAAAAAGGCCGGCCCACGCTGGTGTTTTTGCATGGCTTTCCGGAAGGCGCTTTTGTATGGGACGGGTTGCTGGCGCACTTTGCCCAACCCGAAAACGGCGGCTACCGCTGTATTGCGCCGAACTTGCGCGGCTTTGAGTCGTCAAGCGCTCCGACGGATGTGAGCGCCTACCGACCCAAACATTTGGTGGCTGATATTGCTGCATTGATTGCTCTTGAAGGCGGTCAACTAGAGTGTTTGGTGGCTCATGACTGGGGCGGCGCCGTCGCCTGGAACCTGGCCGCCAGCCAGCCGCAACTGATTAAAAAGCTGGCCATCATTAATTCCCCGCATCCCGGCACTTTTTTGCGCGAACTACAGCACTCCCCAGCCCAGCAGGCCGCCAGCGCCTACATGAACTTTTTGATTCGACCTGACGCTGAAAAGCTGCTGGCTGAAGACGACTTTCGCCGCCTGTTTGAGTTTTTCATGCCGTTTAGCTCAGTGAAGGGATCAAACTCAGACATCAAGGCCCCACGCGTTGCGCCAGATTGGCTAAGCCCCGACGTGAAAGCCCAATACCGGGACGTGTGGCAGCGCGGCTTGAGGGGCCCATTGAATTTTTACCGTGCATCGCCGCTGCGGCCCGGCCCCGAGATTGCCAAGTTGGTCATCTCGCGTGAGTTGCTGGACGTGCATCTGCGCACGCTGGTGCTGTGGGGCATGGGCGATATTGCCCTGCCGCCTGGCTTGCTGGACGGCTTGGCCGACTACGTGCCACAGATGGAACTGAAAAAAATCGACGCCGCCACGCACTGGGTGATTCACGAGCAACCCGCGCTGGTCGCGCAGTATTTGCAAGACTTTTTGGCCACTTGATTGCTATTATTTCAGGAGCTGCTCGCGCCCGTATTTATTGGGCAAAAGGCCTTTTTGATACCTAAAAATGGGCTTTTTTGACGCTTTTCGATCGATTTCAACGGCTTTCAGCCTCCATAAAACTCAGGCTCGCCTTCAGGACGGGTTTTAAAGCGTTTGTGAACCCAAAAATACTGCGCGGGCTGCTCTCTGATGTACCCCTCGAGTTTTTTGTTCATCAGCGCCGTGTCAGCCACCACATCGTCGGTCGGGAAGTTTTCCCAAGCCGGTAAAACCTTCACCTCGTAGCCCGTCGGCGTCATGCTGACAACGCCTGGCACCACCTTGGCGCGCCCCAGCCGCGCAAAGCGCGACAGCGACGGGACGGTGGCGGTGGGGATGCCGAAAAACGGCACAAAAATCGACTCTTGCGGGCCGAAATCCATGTCAGGCAGCAGGAATAACGGCTTTCCGGCACGGGTGGCGGCCAGGATGGGCTTGATGCCCTCGATTCGGCCAAAGAGATGCATGTAGCCCCAGCGCCTGCGCCCGCGCAGAATCCAGCGGTCGATCAATTTGTTCGACTGGTCGGTGTAAATCGTGGTCGATTCGCGCGGATGCCGCAGCACCAGTCCGCCCCAAGCTGCATCCATGCCGACGAAATGCGGCATGAACACTACGGTAGGCTGATTGCCGGTCATTTCATGCACAGCACCAGTCAATGTGACGCGCCGCAAAATCCAGCTCCGGGGAGCGTGCCAGACCCAACTCCGGTCCAGCCAAGCTTGGGCAAAATAGACAAAGGTTTGACGCGTCAGGTTGCGGATGTCCTCAGGCGACTTTTCAGGAAAGCAGCGCGACAAATTAATCGTGACCACCCGCCGCCGCGAGCCCACCAGCACATACAGCACCCAACCCAGAAACTTGCCGGTGGCCCTGACCACGCTGAGCGGCAACATGGCCAGCATGCGCATGAACAAAATACTGCTGCGGGTGAAAAGATAGCTCGCCCATTGGCGCGGTGTTCTCAAACTGAATCCTTTTTGGCCGAGTCCTGGCGCGGTGTTTCTTGTCGTGGCGTCTTGTAGCGGCCGTAGCCCCACAAGTATTGGCCAGGCTGGCTTCTCACAATCGCCTCGATCGCCTGGTTGATCCGCGTCACCGCGTCCAGCAAGTCGGGTAGGTTAGTACCCCCGCCCAAGTCGAGCGGCGGCCAGATTTTAACGATGTAGCCGCGGCCACCCGACAGGCGCTCGCAACTGACAGGCAACACCACCGCTCCACTTTGCAAAGCCAGTCGCGCCGCCAATGTCATCGTGTAGGCCGGTTTACCAAAAAACGGCGCCCAAACACCCAGCCCTTCTGGCGGCACTTGATCGGTCAGCAGCGCCACCGCCTGGTTGGCTTTGAGCGCTTTGTGCATGGCTTTGATGGCGCTCAATGACGCGGGCCATACTTTAAGCTGAGGCCGCTGGCGGGTGGCCAGCTCAATCGCCGCCAAGGACGGCTGGCGCGCTGGCCGATAGATGGCGGTGATCGGTCCATAAACTTCGGCGAGGGCTTGGGGACCCAGCTCAAAGCTGCCGCAATGCGGCCCGAAAAAAATCACGCCCTTGCCTCTCGCAAAAGCGCTCTCTGCATGGGCTTTACCCTGCATATCGACGTTTGAAAGGCACGATTCATTGAACGGCCGCAGCCAGAGCTTAGGGAGTTCCGCCACAAAGCGCCCTGCTTCTGCGATGGCTGGCTTGGCCACCTCAAACGGCAAACCTGCCTGACGCGCATTGGCTCGAAACCGCTGCCTATAACCCGGGCTAAAGACCCACACCAGCCAGCCCAAGGCGCCGCCCAGCGCGTGCAGCGCAGGAAGCGGCCAGTGGGAGAAAAATCTGAACAGGGTAAGCATCAATAACCGCAATAAACCCAGCGCAATTGCGCGTCATATAATCAGCTTTGTCGCTGAGTTATTTGAACAACTTGCAGGGCGACGTTAAACCAAACTGCTAAAGCGTTCGCCAAAGCATTCCGCTGGCAACGCGCCCAGCAAACTTATGGAGTGTACTGACATGGCGAACGACTTTTTATTTACTTCTGAATCTGTTTCTGAAGGCCACCCGGACAAGGTAGCCGACCAAATCTCGGATGCCATCCTCGATGCCATCTTCAAGCAAGACCCGCTGTCGCGCGTGGCGGCTGAAACGCTCACCAACACCGGCTTGGTTGTACTGGCTGGTGAGATCACCACCAATGCGCATGTGGACTACATTCAGGTCGCGCGCGACACCATCAAACGCATTGGCTATGACAACACCGAATACGGCATCGACTACAAAGGCTGCGCGGTCATGGTCTGCTATGACAAGCAAAGCAACGACATCGCCCAAGGCGTTGATCATGCGTCCGACGACCATTTAAACACCGGCGCCGGCGACCAAGGCCTGATGTTCGGCTACGCCTGCGACGAAACCCCAGAACTGATGCCAGCGCCCATTTACTACGCCCATCGCTTGGTCGAACGCCAAGCCCAGTTGCGTAAAGACGGCCGCTTGCCATTTTTGCGCCCTGACGCCAAAAGCCAGGTCACGATGCGCTATGTTGACGGCAAGCCGCACAGCATAGACACCGTGGTGCTGTCGTCGCAGCACAGCCCGGACCAGAGCGAGAGCGTGCACAAAATGAAGGCGTCATTCATTGAAGCCATCATTGAAGAAATCATCAAACCGGTGCTGCCCAA
>JBBRDA010000065.1:0-18036 GCA_038204335.1 Burkholderiales bacterium | reverse complement strand
GGGTGACAAGTCATTGGCGGGTGAGGGTTCACGCATTGAAGGCATTGGCAGGCCGCGGGTAGAGGCCAGCTTCATCCGCAGCGTCATAGACCGTATGGTCGATGTGGACAATGCGGATTCACTGGCAGCGATGCAGGCGTTGTCCAGTTTGCTGGGTCGCAAGGTCGGGCCTTCAACGGGCACCAACTTTTTTGCCATGTTGACATTGGCGCAGGAAATGCTGGCGCGCGGCGAAACGGGTTCCATCCTTTCGCTGTTGTGTGACTCCGGTGAACGCTACCTGCCCACCTATTACGACACAGAATGGGTAGCAGCTAAAGTCGGCTGCTGTACGAAGTCACAAGCCCATATTGTGCGACTGATGCAGGTATGACTGTGGGCTTTTCTCAGCTCCGGCGGGACTTGCTTGTGAGTGGTTTCAGTCTGGCAGCGCTGGGGGGTGCTGCACACGCCCTACCCCTGAAAACCTTGGCCTTTCCGCGCGACCGGGGCTCGCACCCGGACTTCAAAACCGAGTGGTGGTACATCACCGGCCACGCCAACTCAGGTACGCGTACTTTTGGATTTCAGCTCACCTTTTTTCGCTCCCGAATCGATGGTACGCAAAGCATGACGTCAAAGTTTGCGGCAAAACAACTGATGTTTGCGCACGCAGCCATCACGGATGTGGAGGGTAAAAAGCTGTGGCACGATCAGCGTATTGCGCGCGATGGTTTTGGTGTCGCTTTTGCAAGCGAGACTGACATGTCGCTCAAACTACGCGACTGGACATTGCAAGCGCAGGGAAATCGTTACACCGCCACGCTGCCCGCCGCTGACTTTGGCTTAAAACTGCAATTTAATGAAACCCAACAAGTGTTGCTGCAAGGCCAGCAAGGTCTGTCGCGCAAAGGCCCCGACGACAAGCAGGCCAGCTACTACTACAGCCAGCCACAATTGGCCGCCACAGGGAGCCTGCGCATACAAGGTAAAACATTTGAAGTCACCGGCACCGCTTGGCTAGACCATGAATGGAGCCAAGAAATACTGGCCCCTGGCGCAGTAGGCTGGGACTGGATCGGCATAAACCTTCTGGACGGGAGCGCTCTGACGGCCTTTCGCCTGCGCGACAAGACAGGCAACGCGTTGTGGGATGGCGGCTCGTTCAGGGCGGCTAACAAAGCTCCGTACATCTTCAGTCGGGGCGAGGTCATTTTCAAACCCACGCGCTTCTGGAAAAGCCCCCTCACCCAAACCACCTACCCGGTCGAATGGATCGTGCGCACCCCGGCAGACTTTTATACCGTTAAAGCTGTTATCGACAACCAAGAGCTCGACAGCCGCCAGTCAACCGGCGCCATCTATTGGGAGGGTCTGAGCGATTTGATCGACAGCAACGGCAAGCGCGTCGGCAGTGGGTATCTGGAAATGACAGGGTATGCGTCGCCGCTCAGGATGTGAGATCTGGGTTGCTGCGCAACCCCTTTCTGCTCAGCGGCCGGTGTCGTTGAGCGACCAGTCGTAGTCCAGGTAAATGACGGGGACCGTTTTCGCGCGAATTTGGGCGATGGACGCCGCATCGTTGCCCAAGGCATCTGCGTATTTAGCAAAGACATCTTCTACTTTGCTGAATCCTTTGTGACCTTTTTCAAAGTCTTCCTTGAACCATTTGAAAATACTGGAGACTTGGAGTTTGCCCTCGGCATACCTGTTGCGGGTTTTGTCGCTTAGAAAGCGCAGCATGCCGTCATCCAGCTGGGCCTCGAGTTTGGCGGCGGTATAGGCATCCGCGCGCAACGCCGGACAGCTGATGGCGGCACATACCAACGCAATATGGATACGCGGGTCGTCATATTTTGGGCGCAGTTGTTCATGCTCAATCCAGTCGAGGTGGCGTTCTTCACCGAGCAGGTAGAAAAACTTTTTCTTCCAGGCGCTTTGCACAAAAAAACCTAAATCTTTGATGGATTTGAGGTTGGGGTATTTTCCCAAAATGTGCTCAATGGTGAAGGCGTTGTAGGCATTGATCAAGAAGACCATTTGCTCGGGCTTAGGCAGTCCCGCAAATTGGGCCGGCGTCACGGCAGAAAAGCTGCCCAATACTTTCTTGAGCTCGGCCCGGTCTGTCGCAAAACCCTTGTAGTCCACGCGGCTCTGTTTATTGTCTGGTAGCCACTTGACGTGCTTTTTCAGCATGCCGTCCCAGGCGCTGTAAGCGGTATCCAGACTTTGGGCAAAAATGGTTTTTGACACTGTTGCCAGTGCGCCAGTAGCCATTAAATGAATAACTACGAAATGTCTGCGGCTAAGCGTATTCAGCATAAAAAGCTCTTTCATAAATTTTGGATGCCTAGGCTTTTCTCAAGTTCAGTTGGGATAGTTAACCGCGGCGCCAGTCGTGGTACCTCTTGACGTATTTAAGCAATTGCTTTGGCTGGTGCGCCTTTTTCCATTCGCCCGCAACATATTTGTTGGTTTCAGCCAAGGTTGGGTAAGCATGAATAGTGCCTAAAATTTTGTTCAAACCCAACCCATGTTTCATGGCCAGAACGTATTCGGCCAGCAAGTCCCCCGCGTGCACACCCACAATCGTGACGCCCAGAATCTTGTCTTTGCCGGGCACGGTAAGCACTTTGATGAAGCCATATGCCTCGCTGTCGGCAATTGCGCGGTCCAAGTCTTCAATCCCGTATTTGGTGACTTCATAAGCGATGTTTTGCGCTTTGGCTTCTAGTTCGTTCAAACCTACGCGAGCCACTTCAGGGTCGATAAAGGTGGTGGCTGGAATCACAGCGTAGTCAGTCTTAAACTTTTTAAAGGTCCCAAAAAGTGCGTTGACTGCTGCATACCAAGCTTGGTGCGCCGCAAAGTGGGTGAACTGGTAGGGCCCCGCAACGTCGCCTGCGGCATAGATATTCGGGTAAATGGTTTCCAGGTACTCGTTGGTTTCTACCGTTCGGTTTGTCGTGATGCCTAGGTCTTCCAGACCGTAGCCTGTGAGCCGCGCCTTGCGGCCCACTGCGCAAATGATTTCGTCAAATTCCAGCCGTTTCTCCACGCCACTGTGCTCTACCACGAGAGTTTTCACGCCTGCGCTATTTTCAAAGCGCAGGGCTTTGTGATTAGTCATTACCTGAACGCCGTCTGCCGTCAGTGTTTTGGCTGCGTAGCTCGATACTTCTTCGTCTTCCCGAATCAGAACGCGCGCTGCCATTTCGACCTGCATCACTTGCGACCCCAGGCGTGCAAAGCTTTGTGAAAGCTCGCAACCAATTGGACCACCGCCCAGCACCACAAGACGTTTGGGTACCGCATCAAGTTTGGCAAAAGCATCCCACAGGGTATCGCTCGTCACATAGCCACTAGCCTCAATGCCTGGCAGCGGTGGCACAACCGGCTGCGCACCCGCTGCAATCACAATGCTGCGTGTGGTCAAGGTTTGCTTTCTGCCATCGTGAAGGGTAATTTCAACTGCCCAGGGGTTGATGATTTTGGCGTAGCCCTGAATCACGTCTACGCCCAATCCGGTAAAACGCTCCACGCTGTCGTGGGGGGCAATCTCGGCAATCACATGGTGAATCCGCTGCATCACCGCCTTGAAGCTGAAACTGGGCGCGGCAACCTGCAAGCCGTAGTTGTCGGCATGGCGCATCATGTTGGCTACCTTGGCTGACTTGATGAGCGCCTTGCTTGGCACACAGCCAAAGTTCAGGCAGTCGCCGCCCATTTTGTGGGCTTCTACCAAAGTGACCTTCGCTTTCACCGCTGCGCTGATCAATGCAGTCACCAGCCCGCCAGCCCCCGCACCAATGACGATGATGTTGCGGTCAAAAGTTTGCGGCTTGACGTGGTTCCACTTGGCGTAGACCTTGCGTTTTTTAATCGTGTCGATGATCTTTTTGGCGATCAACGGGAAGAGGCCCAAGAGCACAAAAGACCCGAGCAAACCAGGAGACAAAATGCCTTTGAGGGAATCGATTTTGGCCAACTGCGTGCCCGCGTTGACATACACGGCGGTGCCCAGCAGCATGCCTAACTGGCTTACCCAGGCGAAAGTGAACGCTTTCATCTTGGTCAAACCCATCAACAGGTTAACCACGAAGAAGGGCACCAAAGGCACTAAACGCAGAGTGAACAGGTAAAAAGCGCCCTCTTTCTCAATACCTTTGTTGATGTCAGCCAAGCGATTGCCAAACTTGGCCTGGATGCTGTCTCGCAACACAAAACGCGAGACTAAAAATGCCAAAGTGGCGCCAATCGTGGATGCAAAAGAGACCACGATCAAACCAACAGCCAAACCAAAAATGGCTCCTCCAGCAAGCGTCAGCACGGCAGCGCCTGGGAAAGACAGTGCTGTTACCGCAACGTAGATCGCAAAGAACGCGCCAATCACCAAGGCCGGCTTTTGATCATACAAAGCGGCAAATCCAGCCTGACTTTGCTTGAGATAGCTCAGGCTGAAAAAGCGGCCCAAGTCAAACACGAGGAAGACTGAAACGGCCACAACGAAAAAGAGCGCGATAGTGATTTTTTTCTTATCCATGTTTACTTTCGTTAATGCACCATCAGTCGGTCAATGGATGGGTTTTCTTACAGTTATCTCAGAGTCCTGCAGGCAGGCCGGGACAAGCAGGTATTTTGTAACGTCTTGGTGGTGTGTGAGAAACCTAGCGCGATTAAGATGAGTTGATGCATAAAAAACTCCTGATCGCACTTTTTCTCATCTCGCCTTTTATGGCAGCGCACGCACAGTCCACACCTGCAAAAAAGGCCTTGGTGGCCCGTATTCTTAAAGTCCAGCAGCCGGGCATTGAAAGCATGGGTCGCGCTATGGCCGAAAGGCCAGCGGCGGCCCTGATGGCGAGCGCTGGCGCCGCCTTGCAAGAGCGCGTGGCAGCAGACAAACGTGAGGCTGTGGGTAAAGAGATACAGGCCGATGTAAAAAAATACGTGGATGAAGCTGCACCCATGGTCGCCAGCCGCGCCGTAAAGTTAGCGCCCACCACAGTTGGGCCATTTCTTGAAGATAAATTCACCGAAGACGAACTCAAACAAATCGCAGCATTTCTTGAGTCGCCCGCCATCAGTAAATATCAACAGCTCAGCGGTGAGATGCAAAAGGTATTGCTGGAAAAAGTGCTGGCCGATACGCGTGGGGCTATAGACCCGAAAGTGTTGGCCCTAGAGCAATCTGTATCGAAACGCTTGGGGATAACAGCGCCCGCAGGTGCGACCAAATAAATCTGCGCAGGGTTACAGCACACCGACACCTTGCGCCGGTTAGCGCGGTTTTCGTGCTGGGCGGTTGGCCAAAAGCTTGCCTGATCCGTTGTCACGCGGCGGCAAGCCTGTGTGCTGGGTGAGAATGCGGCCCTTGACCGGTGATGCAGGCGCAGAGGTCTTAGAAGCCGATGTAGAGTTTTTGCGCCGCGCACTTTGGTACGTGCCGTCCGTCAGCGGCTGAAAAGTCGGTATCAAATGGTGCTTGCCGTTGCCGATCAAATCAGCACGCCCCATGGTTTTCAAGGCATCGCGCAACAGCGGCCAGTTGTTCGGGTCGTGGTAACGCAGAAAAGCTTTGTGCAATCGGCGGCGTTTTTCACCCCGCACGATATCTACCGTTTCGCTGTCGCGGGTAATTTTGCGCAGCGGATTTTTGTTGGTGTGGTACATCGCGGTGGCAGTGGCCATAGGCGATGGGTAAAAGGTTTGCACCTGATCAGCTCTGAAACCGCTTTTTTTCAGCCATTGGGCCAAATGCATCATGTCTTCGTCGCTGGTACCTGGATGGGCAGCAATGAAGTAAGGGATCAAAAACTGTTTTTTACCGGCTTCTAGGCTGTACTTGTCAAACAATTGTTTGAATTTGTCGTAGCTGCCAATGCCGGGCTTCATCATCTTGGTCAACGGGCCTTGCTCGGTGTGTTCCGGCGCAATCTTGAGGTAACCGCCCACGTGGTGCGTGACAAGTTCTTTCACGTACTCGGGGCTTTGAACGGCCAGGTCGTAGCGCAGGCCCGAACTGATCAGAATTTTCTTCACCCCCTTGAGCGCACGCGCCCGGCGGTACATTTTGATTAACGGGTTGTGGTCGGTGTTCAGGTTGGGGCAAATACCGGGGTACACGCAGCTTGGCTTGCGGCAAGCAGCTTCAATCTCAGGGCTTTTGCAGCCGATGCGGTACATGTTTGCCGTAGGGCCACCAAGGTCTGAAATAGCGCCAGTAAAGCCCTTGACGGTGTCACGTATGGCTTCAATCTCGCGGATCACCGAATCCTCGGATCGGCTTTGGATGATGCGGCCTTCATGCTCGGTGATGGAGCAAAAGGTGCAGCCACCAAAGCAGCCGCGCATGATGTTGACGCTAAAGCGGATCATCTCCCAAGCCGGGATCTTGGTGCTGTGGTCGTGGCTGCCGTTTTCGTCTGCGTAGCTCGGATGCGGGCTGCGTGCGTAAGGCAAGTCAAAGACGTAGTCCATCTCGGCTGTTGTCAGCGGAATGGGCGGTGGGGTGATCCAGACGTCGCGAGCTGTGACGCCCTCACCATGGGCCTGAACCAGCGCACGTGCATTGCCGGGATTGGTCTCCAAGTGCAGCACCCGATTGGCGTGGGCATAGAGCACAGGGTCGCTTTTAACTTGCTCGTACGAAGGCAAGCGAATCACGGATCGGTCACGCGGCGGCACTTTGATCTTGCCTTGCGCAGTGTGAACAGTAGACGGCAGCGCAGGGTTCGCCACAAAGGTCAGCGGCTTGATGGCAGGATTCGCTTTGGCAGTCGCCACCTTGGCAACCGCTTCGGCCTCGTCCTCCCGGGCACAGGTCGCGCCCTGCTCTTTAGCTACGTCGGAAATCATCATGTACGGGTTGACATGCGCCTCAACCCGCCCCGGCGCATCCACGCTGGTTGAATCAATCTCAAACCAACCCTGCGACGTTTCGTCGCCCGTACGCCTGATGAAGGCTGTACCGCGAATATCGGTCATGGTGGCGATAGCTTCTTTGGCCGCCAGACGGTGCGCAATTTCAACAATGGCCCGCTCTGCGTTGCCGTAAAGCAGCAAATCACATTTGGCATCGACCACCACCGAGCGGCGGACTTTGTCTGACCAGTAGTCGTAGTGAGCAATACGCCGCAAGCTGCCCTCAATACCGCCCAAAATGATAGGCACGTCTTTAAATGCTTCTCTGGCGCGCTGGCAATACACCAGTGCCGCCCGGTCAGGCCGCTTGCCGCCGATGTCGCCTGGGGTGTAGGCATCGTCTGAACGAATTTTGTGGTCAGCCGTGTAGCGGTTGATCATGCTGTCCATGTTGCCAGCGGTAACGCCCCAAAACAGGTTGGGCTTGCCAAGTACCTTAAAGGGCTCGGCGCTTTGCCAGTCGGGCTGCGCGATGATGCCAACCCTAAAACCCTGAGCCTCCAGCATGCGGCCAATCACGGCCATGCCAAAACTTGGGTGGTCTACATAAGCGTCGCCGGTCACGATGATGATGTCGCAACTGTCCCAACCCAGAGCGTCCATCTCAGCCCGGGTGGTGGGCAAAAACTTGGCCGTACCGAAACGCGCCGCCCAGTACTTGCGGTAGCTGGTCAGCGGCTTGGCTGCACGGGCAAAAAAGGAAACATCCACAGGGGCGTTCATGGGGCGGTTTTTGAGACAGTAATGAAGGGACGGGAGGCGGGCGGCAACCTAGGATTTTAAGGTTTTAATGCGCACTGCACATCCGGCAGGTGCAAATGCCACTAAAAAGCGACCCTGAAGGCGCGAAAAAACAGTCAAAGTCGGTCAAAACCGCCTCAGAACAACAAAAATGACCTGAATTAGGTATGGGAAAAGGCTTTTACCCAATAAATACGGGCGCAAGCAGCTCCTAATTCAATAGCATGTTGGATGGCCTGTAAAGGCTTTGGCAAACAAGTACCAAGCCGTCAATTGCGCACCGTCATCTGCCCACGCAACTCGCCGCCGGGATTAGCTGCGGTGTGGATGTTGGCATACCATCTGCCCGCCAACAGGTCGGCAGCCTGAACAGCAGTTAATGTAGCGCGGCCTTCCATACCGCTGGTGATCGGATTGGCCCAACCCAACACTACGCCAGCATTGGCGCCCACAGCTGCCGGGCCATGAAAGTGACCTGCCGTGGCACGACTCGTCAAACCGCTGAAGCTCACCTTCCAGCGCAGTTGCATGGTGTCTTTGTTGAAAGCGGCATCAACTTGACCACCTCCGCTGGTCTGAACCGGCGGCACTTCATTGGCGCTGCGCAGTTGGGTCGTGAATGCGACCATGTTTGCAGCAGGCGCCACCGTCCCGCAGCCCGAAAGGGCTACAACCAAGGCACTGGCTGCACCCGCAAGGGTAATGAGGGTCAAGCGGTTAGTGGCCTTAGCAGTTGGCATGGTCTCTCCTGAAACTTAGTATAAAAAAAGGGGCGACATCAGTGTGCTGCCCCCGGCTGGCAACCATCTGGCTGCCAGATTGCTGAGCCTCGAGCGCCAGCAAATAAAACATAAAAACCTGGACGATAGAAGACTGATCAGCGACCAGCCTTGAGCGCATCTCGCATGGCTTTGATCTGATCATGGTTGAGCTGCACGCCTCGTGCCTGGCGCTCCACGACCGCCTTGGCGCTGGACGGCAGGCTTTGCTTAAGGGCTTTGCGGTACTGACCAAGGGCAACATCCTCGGCGCGCTCACATTCGTCGAGCATGTCAAAGTCGCTGTAGCCGCTCAAAGTCCCTTTGACAGACACCCAGCCACGATGCAAAGCCTCACTGACTGTCCCGCCCTCGTCTGGCTCACCCCCCATTTGAACAATCAACTCTTGCAGCTCAATAGCGGCTGAATGGCAGTCTCCTGCGCGCTGATTGAGGATGCTTTTGATGTCTGACGCCTTGGCGTGCTCAGCGCATTCGCGAAAGCCGTATTCGCCGTCGCGACATGACTCAAGAAGGTCGTTCAACGTATCGATGGCGTCATCATGGATGTCTTCGGGATCGCGCTCGGCGGTGAAAACACTGGCCGGTTCCTCAAGGGCGCTGGTCGAGGTCATACCTGTCAAGCTTGAACTCTGGCGCATACCTGTAGGAGTCAAGTTCAAATCGTTGTCACTTGCCATAAAAATACCTTTCAATAGGTACACATAAAGGTACCAACTTGCAAACTGCCCAAGAGCGCGAGAAACTTGCGTCGCATCATGCTTTCAGGCGCATGAATTCATGGTCGCGCAAGGGATGGCCTGCGGCGGTCAGGCAAATGGAAAGGGATTTGTAGGAGAGTGCCGCAGCCTCTACGGCGAGGAGCGTGGACTTAAAACGTCTCGGTGTCGACCTCAGACGTTGCCTGGGCACTGTAACGCGCACCTTGCACGGTATCTTGATTGATCAGACAGTCAAGCTGCTTCATGGTTTCAGGACTGAGTACCACGCCAGTTGCGCCCAAATCGTCCATCAAATGCGCGACGCTGGTCGTGCCAGGAATGGGAATGATGTGGGGCGACCTGTGCAGCAGCCAGGCCAGCGCAAGCTGAGACGGGCTGCAACCCGCTTCATGCGCCAGCGCATGGTAAGCAGGCAAAAGTTTCTGATTGGCCTCAAAATTTTCCGCTGAAAATCTCGGCATGCTCCGGCGAATGTCTTTTTCATCCAGAGTTGCCACATCAATTGGCGCGCCGCACAAAAATCCCCGCGCTACCGGGCTAAAAGCAACAAATGCTGTGCCCAGTTCCAGACAGGTTTGCAACACGGAAATTTCAGGGTTGCGCGTCCACAGCGAATACTCGGTTTGCAAAGCGGCAATGGGGTGAACCGCATGAGCCCTGCGCAGTGTGGTACTTGAGACTTCAGACAAACCGATGCTTCGAATATGGCCTTTCTTGACCATGTCTGCCAACGCCCCCACGCTATCTTCAATGGGAACACCTTTATCCCACCGATGCAAATAGTAGAGGTCAATCACGTCAGTCTGCAAGCGACGCAAGCTGTCTTCTAGGGTTTCTGCAAGCGTTGCTGGGCGGCCATCAATCACCCGCACAAGTTTGCCATCGCCATTCATATCGATGCCTTGCATTCCGCACTTGCTGGCCAATGTGAACCTATTGCGATGCGGTTTCAGCACCCTGCCGACCAGCGATTCATTGGCGCCGAAGCCGTAAAGCGTGGCGGTGTCGAACAAGGTCACGCCGGCGTCCAGTGCGGCCAACAACACGCGCTCGCCTTGAGCCGCGCTGACCGGTTCGCCATAGGCGTGGCTCAGGTTCATGCATCCCAAGCCGATGGCAGAGACCTCAAATGGGCCAAGTCTGCGTATGGGCAAATTCATGATGGGTTCACTGGAGTTGAAGTTCGAGATCATGCAACACTTGGTAGCACGCCAGCACGCTGGCCACGCTGCTGTTGGGTTCACGGCCATCCCTGATCGCTGCAAAAAACTCGCGGTCTTGAAGCTCGATGCCGTTCATGCTCACGTCCACCTGGCTGACATCAATTTTTTCATCTTTACCGTTGAATAGATCGTCGTATCTGGCGAGATATGTCGCACTATCGCCAATGTAGCGAAAGTAGGTGCCCAAGGGTCCGTCGTTGTTAAAGCTCAAGCTCAGTGTGCAAATCGCGCCGTTGGCAGCTTGGAGCTGAATGCTCATGTCCATGGCAATACCCAGTACCGGGTGAATCGGGCCTTGCATCGCGTTAGCCCTGACTATTGGACTACCGCATTGATAGGCAAACAAATCAACCGTATGAGCGGCGTGGTGCCAGAGCAAATGGTCTGTCCAACTGCGGGCCTGGCCCAGCGCATTGGTATTGGTTCGGCGAAAGAAATAAGTTTGCACATCCATCTGCTGAATGTTGAATTTGCCGGCCTGTATTTCCTGATGGATGTACTGATGGCTGGGGTTAAAGCGACGCGTATGACCGCACATGGCAACCAAGCCACTGCTCTTGGCGGCAGCGACCACAGCATTGGCCCCCTGAATGCTGTCAGCCAACGGTATTTCAACCTGCACATGTTTGCCTGCCTTCAGACACGCCAACGTTTGATCAGCATGCATTTGGGTTGGTGTACAAAGGATCACCGCATCGACCTCCTTGAGCGCCAAACTCTCTGACAAATCAGTCGTCACGTGAGCGATGCCGTACTTATCCGCAACCTGTGTGGTTTTTTCAATGTCGCGGCTAACGAGTGACACGACTTCAACACCGTCAATATTCTTTATACCGTCCAAATGTTTGATGCCGAACGCGCCAGCACCTGCTAAGGCGACTTTAATTGTTTTGGTCATTTCAATCGTTTTCCAGAATCAAATGTCCAACAGCCGTGTTGGACGCAGGGACATGATAAAAGCGATGCTTGAGTGTTGGCTTTTTACCGCCAGCGAGGTCAGCCATTGCACCGCGTGCGATCAGCCACATCACAAGTTCAATACCTTCACTGCCCGCCTCTCGTACATAGTCAATATGGGGCACTGCGGCCTGACGCTCGGGATCATTGATCAGTGTGTCCATGAAGGCAGCGTCGAACGCCTTGTTGATAAGCCCTGCGCGCGGACCCTGCAACTGGTGGCTCATGCCGCCGGTACCCCAGATCTGGACATTCAGGTCTTGGTCATACGACTCAATGGCTTTGCGGATCGCTTTGCCAAGATTAAGGCAACGCTGGCCAGATGGAACGGGATACTGCACAACATTCACGGCAAACGGAATCACCGGGCAGGGCCACTTGAAATCGGACTCTGGCGGTTGTCCACACATGAGACTCAAAGGTACAGTCAAGCCGTGGTCAACGTCCATCTTGTTCACAATGGTCAGGTCAAAGTCTTGTTGAATCACAGATTGCGCAATGTGAGCAGCAAGTTCAGGATGCCCCTGCACCACAGGAACCGGGCGAGGACCCCAACCTTCATCAGCCGGCTGGTAGGACGCGGCCGTACCAATGGCAAATGTTGGAATCATGTCCAGGCTGAATGCCGTGGCATGATCATTGAACACCAAAAAAATGACGTCAGGCGTGTTGTCCTTCATCCATTTTTTGGAGTACTCATACCCCTCAAAGAGCGGCTGCCAATAAGCTTCATCGGTTTTGCACAAATCAAGCGCAGCGCCGATGGCTGGCACATGCGAGGTGAAAACACTGGCGGTGATTTTTGCCATTTAAACCACTTCCTTCTTTAAAGCTGCTCCCTGTGGCTGGCGATGTGCCTGCGCCGATCCGTCTTCGCCGACCAAGCGGTTCCCTTCAATGGAGCGCCCACCACCAATCATCATGTCTCTGTATTCCAGCTCAGTCATACCGGTCATGCTGCCGGCCATTTGCTGGAAGCTCTTGCCATGTGTGGCACCCAGCTTCGCCAGAAAATAAATGTTACCGCCTAGCGAAATGGCGCGATTCAGATCCACATTCAGGACTGCCTGCTTTTGCGCTTCAGTCATTGGCCATTCGTCGACATACGCTCGCTGGTCAGCTTTGAAGCGTTCACGATTTTCAGGCTTCATGAGCGACATGCAAAACTGGTTCAGGTGGTAGCCCTTTCTGCTTTCATCGGCATCGAAAATAGTAGTGCCGGGCACGTCAAGGTAGTTCTTATTCAAAGACATTTCAGCTCCAATACAGCCGGGTAGGGTTATCGACCAGCAGCTTTTGCTGCAACTCAGCTGTAGTGGCAATCTGGGGGATAAAGTCCACCAGCAAGCCATCATCCGGCATGTGGTCTTTTAAATTCGGGTGTGGCCAGTCGGTACCCCATAGCACACGGTCCGGGAAAGTCTCCACCAGTCGCTTGGCAAACGGCACCACGTCGCGATAAGCAAGCTGCTCTCCATGGAGGGCCTTTGGGCCGCTCATACTCAAGCGCTCAGGGCAACTTACCTTGCTCCAGATATTTGAATGTTCCCGCATCATCTTGACGAATAACTCAAATTCTGGGCCATTGACGGGCTTCGTCACATCGGGCCGCCCCATGTGGTCGACCACCACGATCGTCGGCAAAGCAGTAAAAAAATCATACAGCTCCGGCAGATCCGCTGCCTCAAAATACACCACCACATGCCAGCCCATCGGAGCAATCCGGTTGGCGATCTCCAGTAAGACATCACGTGGCGTGAAGTCGGCCAAACGTTTGACAAAGTTAAACCGCGTGCCGCGCACACCGGCGGCGTGCATGACTTGTAACTCTGCGTCAGTGACGCTACGGTTAACGGTAGCAACGCCGCGTGCCTTGTTATTCGACGCTTTGAGGGCATCAACTAGCGCGCGGTTATCTGTGCCGTGGCAGGTGGCTTGCACGACCACGTTTTTGTCAAAGCCCAAGTGGTCGCGCAGGGCAAACAGTTGCTGTTTCGACGCGTCACATGGGGTGTACTTGCGTTCAGGTGCATAGGGGAAGACGTCTCCCGGGCCAAAAACATGGCAATGCGCATCAACAGCACCGGGGGGCAGTTTGAAGTTAGGCCTGGCCGGGCCGTTGAACCAATCGAGCCAGCCAGGAGTTTTCGTAAATTGCATGTGTTTAACTTTGCCTTCAAGTTTGCATTAGTCCGGCTTGATATTGGCCTCACGCACCAACTTTTCGTAGCGTAACCGCTCAGAGCGGAGCAGCGCAGCAAACGTGTCAATGGACCCTGGAAGGACTTCACCACCGACGGACGCCATGCGCTCACGGACTTCCTGGGTTTGCAGCGCCTTTTGAACTTCAGCGTGCAGACGGGTCACGATCGCGCGCGGCGTAGCTGCGGGAGCTACCAAGCCATACCAGACCGAGGCCTCGAAACCCGGAAAACCGGATTCTGCAATGGTGGGCACATCGGGGAAGATCGCTGATCGATTCGGGCTCAATACAGCCAGAAGTTTCAAACGGCCACTTCGAACATGCGGCAATGCTTCCAGGGCGTTAACAGCAACGATGGGCAGTTGACCACCGATCGCATCTGTAATAGCCGGAGCTCCGCCCCGATAAGGCACATGCTGAAGCGTTATACCAGCCGCACGCTCAAACAATTCGATAGCCATGTGTGGCGTGGAGCCGTTGCCGGGGCTTGCATAGGACAAGCCGCCGGGTTTTGCCTTGGCGGCTTCAATCATTTTGGCGATGTTCGCAAATGGCGCATTCGGGTTAATGGCGATGACCACCGGCACTCGGCCAATTAAAGACACGGGCGTCATCTCCTTTTCAGCATCAAAAGGCTGCGGCTGGTAAAGCGCCATGTTGGCCGCAATGGCGTTAGCCGCCATCATCAGCGTGTAGCCATCAGCAGGGGCATCTATCAGGGCACGCGAGGCAATGTTGCTGCCTGAACCCGGGCGGTTTTCAACCACAAAGGGCTGCCCCATCGGCCCCGTGAGACTTTGGCCAATAGTGCGTGCCACGGTGTCTACCGCGCCGCCTGCGGCATAGCCGACCAGCACCTTAATGGGCTTGACAGGGTAAGTCGTGGTCGTGCCTTGAGCGTTCGCCCCTCCAACTAACAGCACAGCGGCCAGACTAAACACACTTAGTGCAAGCCGACGAAGATTCAAAAGGGAAAGGTTTTTCATGAATTAGCCTTAGTAAAAGATACGAAGAGGTTGGCTCAGGGCGATCAGATGAAGGACCTCATTTGGCTGCTGTGGTGCCGCGCAAACCAGCACGCTGCATCGCTTTTTGCAACTGTCCGTCGGATTGCACTTGCTCTGCAAACTCGTTCACCAAGGGGCGCCCAGCATCACGTCCCTTTGGTATCGCAATGGCCAGGTTTTCCACCCCCCACCTGCCATCCAGAATGCGTGAACCGGCAAGTTCATCAGACATCTCAAACAGAATGCCCTTGTTGGTAGCAAAAGCATCAATACTTTTCTGGCGCAACATGTCCTGCGCCGCCTTCAAACTAGCGGCCGGAACCACACTGGCGTTTTTGAGTTCGCGAGTCAGCACACCTTGTGAGGTACTCCCTTGGCTTACACCCACGCGCGAGCCAAGGCGGTCAACTTGGGAGACTTGAGTCAATACAGACTCGTTCATCACCAGATAACCCAACTCTAGCTGCACCAGCGCTTGAGTGAAATCCATGTCACGTGCGCGCGCCTCCGTGGCATTGGTCACGGTGAAGTCAATCTGGCCTGCTTTTAGGGCATCCAGCACCATGGCTAGGCGGGCAAATTCGACCACTTGAACCTGTATTCCAAGACGCTTCGCCAAAAGCGGCCCAAGCTCGAAAGCAACTCCTGCGCGCTGACCGGTTTTGGCGTCAACCACCAAGGATGTAGGGCTACCCGGGTAGACACCGACCCGCAACGTGCCTGTAGGCGCAAGCGTCTGACGAAGTACTGGGTCGATCTGGGGTGCCGTGGCAACACAACCAGCGAGAAAAATCGCGGCAAGAATGGCCCCGGGCAACCAAATCCGCAACACCATAGTACTGAACGACCTGCGAATTGAATCCATATTCACACCTTAAAAAATGAGCCGGCCACAACTTTCGAAGCATCCAGAATTTTTGAGAACCTCAGTCGATATGCTGCACCCAAAACTGGGCCAGCCCCACGACACCCGCACCTCAATCGTCTTGCTTCTCTGCGCCCAGATACGCACGGGCTTGCGCCACATTTGCCACGTACAAGGCATACGCAGCGGTACCAATCACTACACCATCGTCATCGGAAATGACCACATCGCAACGGTTGAGCTGCACGCCTGTCACTGCCATCGCAACTGGCATTCGCGATCACGTTTTTACCAACACCGAAAGGGTCGCGTAGCGCAATGAATCGCTTTTTTTCAATCACGTAGCGGGAACTTACGCAAAGGCGCACAAGGGAAGGCATCACTAGGCACCACCATATAGCAACGCGCATCAACCGAGCCACCCGACGTTTTAAAACGGGTGGCTGGGCAGACCTGCGTACTCGTCAAGCCTGCCCGTAATCTTGGCAAATTGCATCAGATGCTTTGCTCTAGGCAGTTTAATTTTCAATCCAGTGAAACCTTGGCTTTTTTGATGATTTCAGCATAGCGCGTGGACTCAGTTGATATATATTGATTGAACTGTTCACGCGTCAGGGTAAATGGCTCGTAGGCAAAGGTCGTGAACTTTTCGCGCAGGTCCGGTTCTGCCAAGGCTTTCTCGATATCTCGCTGAATCTTGTCAGCCACCACTTTGGGCAGACCCTTGGGCGCAGCAATCGCCGTCCATCCGCTCACTTCAAATCCACTCGGGCCGCCCGACTCGCCGATGGTAGGTACATTGGGAAACGCTGCAACGCGCTTTGGACCCGCGATGCCAACGTAACGCACCTTCCCGGCTCTGTACATCGCCCCTGCAGTAGCGTTGGTTCCCATGGCAAACGACAACTCTCCATTAGCTACGCCGGTGTACAACATGGTGGTTTCCTTGTAGATGACATGCTGCATGTCAGTGCCGGTTACCGTTTCAAACAATGCGGAGCCCAAATGCACTGGGTTACCTACTGACCACGAGCCGTAATTCAACTTGCCCGGATTAGCCTTCGCATCAGCAATGATGTCGCCAACCGTTTTGTACTTGCTGTCGGTCGCAACGGCAAAGAAAAAGTAGGTTTTAAAAAGTGGAAGAAGTGGTTCGAAATCTGCTTTTGGGTCATAGGGCAACTTTTTGAACAAACTGGGATAAGCTGACAGGTGGACATTGTCGAGCTGAATCAAATCATGGCCATCCGTGGCTCCGCGTTTGAAAGCATCAATCGCAATAAACCCGTTGCCGCCTGGCCTGTTTTCAACCACCACCGGTTTACCCCAGGTTTTAGACAGTTTGTCTGCCAGTAAGCGCACAACCCCTTCGGGCCCACTACCCACAGGAAAGGGGGTGATGATTCGTACGGGTTTTGTGGGGAAGTCCTGTGCTGTCGCTTGGCTAACAAGTATTGTTAAGTTGAAGGTAGCCATCAACAGCACCTTCAAAATACGTGATTTGGTAAAAAATTTCAACATCTGATCACTTTCCATGGTTTCATTAATCAAGGTAGCGCAAACCGGCCTTTTCAAGCGAGCCACGCATGTTGTACATATCCAAGCCGAGCACACCTGCTGCCAGCTTGGCGCGCTTTTCGCCTTCAAAACTCTCGCGTTTTTCAGCCGCATCAGCCACTTGTGCAGCCAGCGCTGCGGGTACGACCACCACGCCATCTATGTCGGCAATCACTACGTCGCCCGGGTTGACCAGAGCCCCTGCGCAAATGATGGGAATGTTCACCGAGCCCAACGTAGCCTTGATGGTGCCTTTGGAGTGGATGGCCTTGCTGACCACCGGAAAGCCCATTTTTTCAAGATCCGTCACATCCCGCACACCACCGTCAATGATGAGACCGACTGCACCGCGGGCTTTGAAAGACGTGGCCAACAAATCGCCGAAAAAACCGTCTTCGTTGTCGGTGGTGCAAGCTGCTACAGCCACATCACCGGGCTGCAATTGCTCGGCAGCGACGTGCATCATCCAGTTGTCGCCAGGCTGCAAAAGAATCGTGACCGCCGTGCCGCAGATATTGGCGCCTTTGTAGATAGGACGCATGAAGGGCTTCATCAGGCCCACCCGTCCCATGGCTTCGTGGATGGTGGCTACGCCCAGTTTGGACAACCGTTCGACGGCAGCTTTGTCGGCGCGGACAATGTGGCGCTTTACCACTCCTAAAGTCGTCATCTCAGAGCCCTTTCACTTTGAGTGCCGCATCCAGGCGCGGGAAAACCCGGCGCGTGTTGCCCTCATAAACCAAGAATTTTTGCTCGGCGTTTAATTGTGTTGACGATTCAATATAACGCTTCGTATCGTCAAAATAATGCCCGGTCTCCGGGTCAATGCCGCGTACCGCACCAATCATTTCACTGGCGAACAGAATGTTTTTGACCGGGATGACTTTGGTTAACAAGTCAATACCCGGCTGGTGGTACACGCAAGTGTCAAAAAAGATATTGTTCAGCAAATGCTCTTGCAGCAATGGTTTTTTCAACTCTTGCGCAAGTCCGCGAAAGCGCCCCCAGTGGTAAGGCACGGCACCGCCGCCGTGCGGGATCAAAAAGCGCAGCGTCGGGAAGTCCTTGAACAGATCGCC
>JBBRDA010000064.1:0-18444 GCA_038204335.1 Burkholderiales bacterium | reverse complement strand
CCCCAATGCGGTGGGCGAAGAGGGCGCTTTGAAACTGTTCGGAACTGGCAAAAAAGCCAAATTCGACTGGAAGCGTATTTAATTTTCAAAGGAAATCATCATGAGCAGCATCGATTTACAAGCATTGATCCCCAACAACGTGGGTTTGGGTGAAAACCGACAGCTCCAGCGCGCGCTGGAGCATTGGCACCCGGCGTTTTTGAACTGGTGGGGCGAAATGGGCCCCAGCGACTTCAAAGCCAAAGACGTGTACCTGCGCACCGCTGTGGGCGTTGACGCGTCGGGCTGGGCCAGCTATGGCTACACGCCGATGCCCGACTACCGTTGGGGCATCTTTATGGCCGACAAAGAAGAAGGCCGCAAGATCGGTTTTGGCGACCACAAAGGGCAAGATGTCTGGCAAGAAGTGCCGGGCGAATACCGCTCTACCTTCCGCCGCATGATCGTCACGCAAGGCGACACCGAGCCAGCTTCTGTTGAGCAACAGCGCCTGCTGGGTCACACCGCGCCTTCTCTTTATGACTTGCGCAATCTGTTTCAGGTCAATGTGGAAGAAGGCCGCCACCTGTGGGCCATGGTGTATTTGCTGCACGCGCACTTTGGCCGCGATGGCCGCGAGGAAGCCGAAGAACTCTTGATGCGCCACAGCGGCGACGCTGACAAGCCGCGTATTTTGGGCACCTTCAACGAGCCGATGGACAACTGGTTGAGCTTCTTCATGTTCACTTACTTCACCGACCGTGACGGCAAGTTTCAATTGAAGAGCTTTGCTGAAAGCGCGTTTGATCCGCTGGCCCGTACCACACGCTTCATGCTGACCGAAGAAGCGCATCACATGTTTGTCGGTGAAACCGGCATCGGCCGCGTCATTCGCCGCACGCTGGAAGTGATGAAAGAGCTGGACACATCAGACAAAGCCATGCTGCGCAAAGCTGGAGTGATTGACCTGCCAACGGTTCAAAAATTTATGAACTTTTGGTTTACGTCGTCGCTGGACTTGTTTGGGTCTGAATCTTCGAGCAACGCCGCCAACGCCTTTGCCAACGGCATCAAGGGCCGGCCTGATGAAGCCAAGTTTGCTGACCATTTGGAACTTGACACCGAAATGACCATTTGCGTGCCTGATGGCATGGGTGGTATGAAAAACGAAACTATTTCGACCCGCGTCGGCATGAACGAAACCACCCGGCTTGAATACGTCAAGGACTGCAACGTCGGCCTGACCCGCTGGAACATGGGCATCAAGCGGGCAGGGGTTGATTTTGTGTTTGAGTTGCCGTCCACTCGCTTTCGCCGCAACGTCGGTAGCTGGGCGGGTGTGCATACCGACCCCAAAGGCACACCGATCCTAGAGGCCGAGTTTGAAGCGAAAAAAGACGACTGGCTGCCCAACGATGCCGACAAGGCGTTCGTTCACACGCTGATGCAGCGGGTCACGGAGCCAGGCAAGATGGCAGGCTGGATAGCGCCGCCGGATCGCGGGATCAATGCCAATCCGGTGGAGTATGAATATGTCAAGCTGTGACATGTTGCCCTGAAGACTAAGAAAGATTTTCGGGCTATAATCTCGGTCTTGTCGGAGTGTGGCGCAGTCTGGTAGCGCACCTGGTTTGGGACCAGGGGGTCCAAGGTTCGAATCCTTGTACTCCGACCAAAAAACATGAAAAAAGCTCACTAAAAGTGGGCTTTTTTTGTATCTGTATCCCGTATTGCGTTGCGTTTTCAATTCGGCACTAGATTAGGCGCAAAGCCGCAGGCAGTGCTATTGCACGGCAAGGTGAAGCAACGACATATAGTGTCGAATTGAAGACGCAACGATTTCTGCCCGTAGCTCAGTTGGATAGAGCATCAGCCTTCTAAGCTGAGGGTCGGGGGTTCGATCCCCTCCGGGCAGACCATCAAATTGACTACCTTTAGCTCGTTTTTAGAGCTGTTTCATGCCGTTAAGCCAATGAATACGGGCGCAAGCAGCTCCTTATTTAATAGCAAAATGGCAGTCCCCTGCTGACAAATCAACCGCACCTTGGGCCCCCGCACATCCAAGCCGGTCAGGTATTTGCCCACATGCGCAGCAGGTTGTGGTACGCGCCAGTCAGCGCTACCGTGGCGGCGCTGTCGCCGTGTTGCTGTCGCAGTTGGTTGAGTGCCACGTCCATGTCCAGCAAGATGCGGCGCTGGGCGTCTTCGCGCACCATGCTCTCTATCCAGAAAAAGCTGGCCAGGCGCTCGCCGCGGGTCACTGGCGCTACCTCGTGGACGCTGGTGCCGGGGTAGAGCACCAAGTGACCGGCAGGTAGCTTGACGCGCTGCTCGCTATGGCCTTCGACGATGATCAACTCGCCGCCGTCGTAGCTTGCCGGGTCGGACAAAAACAAGGTGCAAGAGATGTCGGTCCGCACCAAGGTGCCGGTTTCAGGTGTCGGCTGGACTGCGTTGTCGACATGGCGGCCATAGGCATTGCTGCTGCCGCTGTAGCGGTTGAATCCGGGAGGCAGCATGCGGCGCGGCAGAGCCGACGGAAAAATGGCCGGATGGCGGTCCAGCGCCTTGAGCACCATAGTGCGCAGGGTTTGAGCCGCTTCGCAGTCCTGGGGCAATTGCTGGTTGTTCTTGACCTGCGCGGCCACCGGGCCGGCTGTGGCCCGACCATCTGACCAAGGGGCATGCGCCAGCATCGCGCGGGCTTGGTGTATTTCATCAGGCGTCAGAACCTGGGGGACAAGCAGTATCGTCATCCAATTATTATGCGGTAGTTGGCGCCGGCCTAACGGCTTCGTCAGCGGACTGCAAGCCACATCGTCATAATTATGAATTCAGTTTTAACCGCGCCTGCTGGAGACACCATGACACAAAAACCTGAGTCCTACGCCGACTTTTACCGCCGTTCGCTGGATAACCGCGACGGTTTTTGGGCTGAACAGGCCGGACTGATTGACTGGTTCACACCCTTTAGCCGTGTGTGTAACGATGACAAACCGCCCTTTGTGAGCTGGTTTGAAGGTGGCAAAACAAATTTATGCCACAACGCGGTAGACCGCCACCTGGCTGCGCGGGGTGACCAGGCGGCGCTGATTTATGTGTCGAGCGAAACCGGTGTCGAACACACCTACAGCTTTAAGGAGCTTCACCTTGAAGTGCAGCGCATGGCCGCCAGCCTGAAGGCGATGGGAGTGGTGCAGGGCGACCGTGTGCTGATCTACATGCCCATGATCGCAGAGGCAGCGTTTGCCATGCTGGCTTGCGCGCGCATTGGCGCCATTCATTGCGTGGTGTTTGGTGGCTTTGCCAGTGGCTCACTGGCGTCGCGAATTGATGACGCCACCCCAAAAGTCATCATCAGCGCGGACGCAGGTTCACGCGGCGGCAAAGTGGTGCCCTACAAGCCGCTGCTGGATGAAGCCATTCGCCTGTCGAGCCACAAACCTGAGGCGGTTTTGATGGTTGACCGTGGGCTGGCAGTGATGGACATGGTTGCCGGGCGTGATCTACGCTGGGCAGACCTGCGCGCCAAGTACATGCATGCCCAGGTGGCGTGCGAAGCACTGGACTCCACCGCCATCAGTTACACCATCTACACCAGTGGTACCACCGGCAAACCCAAAGGCGTGCAGCGCGACACCGGTGGCTACGCTGTAGCGCTGGCGGCCAGCATGAAACATATTTTTGATGTGAAGGCGGGTGAAACCTACTTTTCGACCAGCGACATTGGCTGGGTCGTCGGCCACAGCTACATCATTTACGGGCCGTTGATAGCCGGCATGGCGACCATCATGTACGAAGGTTTGCCCACCCAAGGCATGGACGGCCAGCCCAATGGCGGCGTTTGGTGGAGTTTGGTTGAAAAGTACAAGGTGACGGCCATGTTCAGCGCGCCGACGGCAGTGCGGGTGTTGAAGAAACAAGACCCGGCGCTCCTAAAAAAATACGACCTGAGCAGCCTGCGCGCCTTGTACCTGGCGGGCGAGCCGCTTGACGAGCCGACCGCCCGCTGGATCAGCGAGGGCTTGAACGTGCCCATCATTGACAACTACTGGCAGACAGAGACCGGCTGGCCGCTGATCACGATTGCCAACGGGGTCGAGAAAAAACCCAGCAAGTTCGGCAGCCCGGGTGTGCCGATGTACGGCTACAGGGTGAAGATTCTGCACGAAACAACCGGTGAAGAGCTGACCCAACCGAACGAAAAAGGCGTGGTCGTGATTGAAGGCCCGACGCCGCCTGGCTTCATGCAAACCATCTGGAAGGACGAAGCGCGCTTTGTTAACACCTACTGGAAAAGCGTCCCCGGGAAAATGGTTTACAGCACCTTTGACTGGGGCATTCGCGACGAAGACGGCTATTACTTTATTTTGGGCCGCACCGATGACGTGATCAACGTGGCAGGCCACAGACTGGGCACCCGCGAGATTGAAGAAAGTATCTCCGGTCATGCAGCGGTGGCAGAGGTTGCGGTGGTCGGAGTGGCCGATACCCTCAAAGGCCAGGTGGCGATGGCGTTTGTCGTGCCGCGTGAATCAGGAGTTTTAAACGACAGTGCAGCAGCGATGAAGCTAGAAGGCGAGATCATGAAGCGTGTGGATGGTGACTTGGGCGCAGTAGCCCGGCCGTCAAGGGTGCGCTTTGTTTCAGCGCTGCCCAAAACCCGCAGCGGCAAGCTGCTGCGCCGCGCCATTCAGGCCGTGTGCGAAGGCCGTGATGCGGGGGACTTGACGACGATGGATGACCCAGCTGCTTTGGAGCAGATACGCCAGCGTATTGAAAGCTGAGTTTCAGTGGGCAGGTTGGACCGACCGACCTGCCAGCGGTACATCAAAACTTGCCGGGGCTAGGCCAGCGCGTGAGCGCTCAACCATCATGGCCCAGGCCCTAGCTCTTTCGCTAGCTCGGCTTGTAGGATCAAAAAGAGGCGACTGCACGATGGATGATTGCACCGATTCGCGGAGCGCTTCGAGCGCGGCGGGGCTTTTTGCCAAATGCAAGGCAGCAGAAAGACAAGCTTCGGAGGTGCCAAAAATACACTTCTCCAGCCTCGCAGCAGTCAGTACGCTACCTGCGAGGCCACCGGCTGCGATGACAGGTACGCCCATTTGCAACGCCTGAACCAAGGTTGGCACATCGCTATGGTCCCCCGTATCGAGATATACATCAGCGAAAGGAAGCAAGACTTGGAGGTCCGCATTTGCTGGAGCAAAAATCAGTCGATCTGCCGTTACATCAGTCCGAGTCGCCTCACGCCGCAGGTTTGCTTGGGCATTGAAGGAGCAGGGCGATAACCACAGCACGGCGCTCGGCAGCAGCTTGAGTAGCCGCATCCAGAGGGCAAACGTTTTGGGGGTGATGTGTGCGCTCGGGCCGAAAACGCAGACGACAAACGCGTTTTCAGACAGCCCCGCAGCAGCACGCGTAGCAGGTGCAGAGATGGACGCTGTGGCATTGCCTGCATACCAGCACGCGTGCGCTACGAGCGCCAGCGCAATGTGATTGGGACCGAATTTCGATGCGCCCTCAAGGTACCTGTCCGATAGGGCGTAGTCATACAGGCCCCCTGGTAACTGACGTGTTACAGGTAATGGCAGGACATGCAGCGGTGCAACCCGACATTCGGCGATGTAGGGTCGGTGCCAAGGTGTATTGAGGGTCAGGTCGAACCAAAGATCAAGTCGGTCCAGGCGAATGCGCCAGACGGCTTCTTTGTCGGTGAAGTGGGCGATTTCAACCACCTGATGTGCCGCAAGTACTGATGATTGAACAGCTCGTGGGCTAGGTGTCGGGGAGTAGATGTGGAATTTAAATCGGGAGCTGTCATACATCGACAGTTCAGCCGCCAGCGCTTGCGTGGCTGACACGTCGCTCAGCGAGGTGGCCGCAAAACCGACGCGAATGCAGTCCGACGATTTTGCAGCACGTTGGAGAGCAGAAAAAGGGGGAGGTACCCTGGCATTGTCGTGCGTGCTACGTGCGGATGTCGCTTGAAGGCCATGATGCAAAGCCTCCTGGCCAATCACTTTGCACGAGCGCGGGTAGTCACGCCAGTCGCATTCTTGCATGGCATCATGGGCCTGGCGCAAGAAAAGGCCGGGTAAATCCTCCGCCCCGCCGCGTTGCAGAAAGTTAGCCAATTCATTCAGGACCTGCGAATTGAGCTTGGTCATGGCTTGGTTCGCAGCATCAAACTCTGCGTTCAGGGCCAGTGCCACAATATGACGGACTGCTATTTGTGGATGTGCTTTGAGTGCTGCGGAAAGCTGTTGCCAGTGTTCAATCGCCTCAGTTGCGCGGTGAGCGCCGAGCAAATAATCGATCAGATTGGTGTGTGCCGTGCTGTCGTTCGGCATATAGGCCACGCATTGACGAGCGTAGGATACAGCGTCAAGCCAACGCTGCTCGCGCGCAGCCAGCAAGCCTAAATGCGTCAGCGCAGCGACGTGAGCTGGGTTCAGCTTCAGGGTTAGCGCAAAATACGAAGCCGCAGACTGTGTTTGACCGCATGCCACAGCGGCTACTCCGAGGTTCGCGCACCCCTCTGCGCTTTCTAGTAATTGGTTTTGAATGCTTTTGAGCAACCCAAAAGCCGCATTTGGCCGCGAAAGTTCAAACAGCAATGCTGCGCATGCAGACACAGCCTGGATGTCTTGCGGCTTGAGTGCGAGCGCAGACTCGAAGGCCGTTAATGCGCTGACGCTGTCGCCAGCCGCGTGGGCTGTGGCCCCTAAGTTGATCAGCCCATTGAAGGTGTCATGACTGCTATCAATTTGGCTATCGGGGGAAGGCATGCATTGATTATGTGACAGTCTGCGGCGCTGTAAAGTCGGGCTTATGAACAATGTCGCTAATTCTTCGGTATGGCATTTTGTTGGCTACTTCGACGATCCGTTTTCGGGCGCGGCGCTAGAACTGCTTGCAATTGCCGAACTGATCGCTAGCAGCCGCAGAGTGGAACTATGGTCTGTGATCGCGCCGCATAGCAGCTTTGCAAGCAGGGGGATCAAACAGATTCAGCCTTTCGCACGTCAGTTTCCACATGCCGGTGTGCTGATATGGGGTGGGGTTCATGTCCCTCCCGCTTTGTGGCTGAAATACACACGCTTTGACCGAATTGTTTTGCAATGCAACCTTGCCAGCTTTGAACGGTTGTTTGCACTGATTGAAGTCATGAGGGACGCTACACAGCATGAGCCAGAATTGGTATTTGTGTCAAAAGCCTTGCAACTGACCGCAGGCTTGCCGGGAAGGGTGGTGTACAGCCCGATTGATATCGCTCCGTTTTTGCGCGTTGGAAAGCAACGCTTGACTCTGACGTCAATACCGTCTGATCGACCGCTAACCGTAGGCAGAGTCAGCCGTGATGCTGTTGACAAACACCACCCTCAAGATGCCATGCTGTACCGAATGCTGGCAGCTCAAGGCTGGCGGGTTCGGATCATGGGCGGCTTGTGTCTGGCTGACCAGCTTGACGGGGTGGAAAACATTGAGTTGTTACCTGCCGGTTTTGAGAATGCTGCCGATTTTTATCAGACGCTTGACATTTTTTTTTACCGCACAGGGACAACCTTTGAAGCCTATGGCAGGGTCGTAGCCGAGGCCATGGCTTCTGGCTTACCTGTGGTGGCTGGTAGCGTGGGCGGTTATGCAGAGGTGGTCATTGAAGGCGAATGCGGGATTTTGGTGGCAAATCAAGAGGAGGCTTGGGACGCGCTGGAGCATCTTGCCCGGAGTGCGGGCGTCCGTCAGTCAATGGGCCTTGCAGGGATGCTGCAAGCAGAAAAACTGCATGGTCAAGCAGCGCGTGACACTGTTATTGGTGACTACCTCTGCCAACCTATTTCTGAAATGCCAGAGCGCCCGTGATCGCCCCGCCGCCCGGATTTTTTGAATAGGTTAAACCAGCGAAAGCTGCGTTGGAGCCAATGAACATACCCTTAAAAAATCCAGATGAAGTTGTAAATTCCGGTGAGCTACCCGAGTAAAGCGTATCAGAGAACGTGCCGTTTACGAATGAAGTGTTGACCCCAACACTTATTGTGTAGTTATATGAAGTGAAGTCTGCGGTGAAGGTGGCACTATTTAGAACGCCTGCTACGCCATTCTGGGTTGGCGCTGTTGATCCGACCAAGGTGTAGGTGAAAGAATTGGTGTAGGCCATGGCCGAAATGTCGGACTGTGGCGTAGGCCTGCCTGCAACGTAGTGCACCTGGTCTAGCAAGGTAGTGCCAAAGTATTCGCGGGTACCTTTGGTCCACATTCCCCAGCCGATGAAATTGGCATCGGTGACATTCCCAATTGATTTGAAGCTGGCCAAAGGGGCCGGCGTGCCAGATTCAGACCATTTCGGATTGCCGAAGCTTGTGTCGGTAAATTGGGTCAGCTTGTTGTTGCTAAATACTGTCGTGGCGCCGCTGCCTGTTCTGATATCCACCGAATTGAACGCCGAGTCGCTTCCAACCGCTGACACCTGAATCTCAGTAAATATACGAGTCACTGGCGCGGGGGTGGTGGTTGGCCTGGTATCTGTGAGTGGGGATTTGCCGTCGGAAGTAGTTTGATTCCCGGCAGTCACCACCTCTTGTGCGTTACCCGGTGTGGGTACGCTGGCCCGGTTGCTGGTGCGCACAGGGGGATCGTTGCCAGGGTTGACCCTGACCGATTCGCCAGCTACAAGCCCAACACAGACGCCGCCATTGCATACTTCAATTGCATCTTTCTCGGCTGACACTCCCAGGCTGCCATCCGGGTTATAGCCCACGCTGAAACCCGAGCCACGAATACCGATGGTCGCCGTGGTGGTAGTGACTTTGTAATTGGCCCGGTTGCGTTTACCGATGAGCCCGGTGATGGCCCGCATGCTGCCGCGCAGCAAATCCACCAGAAAACGGTCTTCCTGAGGGTCTGCTTTGTCAACATAACTGGCGATTTTGAATTCAGTGTTGGGCTGTAGCGATATCAGCCCGCCGTCTGAAAATTTAACCTGAGCGCGCCCGTTAGCACCCGTCACGATGGCTTGGCCGCTCTCGATGCCTTTGCCCTTTTGCAGGGCATCCGTTTTGCCGTCAGTGCCGCGCACGTTGACATCACCTGCAATGAACTGGGCGATACCCGCCGATGTGGCCGCACCCGCGTGCAAAGGGTAAATGCTGGCTAGCGCCAGTACGAGCAGCGTCTGTTGAAGTTGAGTTGTGGTCGTCATGGTGGTCATTTCAAGGATGGATGAATGGACGGGTCTGGAAAATGTAAAGCTAAAAACTTGGGCAGCAAAGTAGGGCCTGACTCTAATTGCATCCGCAACCAGCGGTAAAGGAGCCTTTCTGGAAGGCAAGGGCACCAGTGACATTACCGCCACCTGGATTGCTGAAATAGGTCAGACCTGCGAAAGCTGCGTTGGCGCCGATAAACATACCTTTGATGGTTGCGCCCTCACTACTGCTGAAGGTGGGCGAGCTGCTATAGGTATAGGCGTATCCATTGAAGTTGCCAAATGAAGTGTTCACGCCAACATTCACAGAGTAATAAGACGACCCAGAAAAATCGACGCTGAAAGTAGCACTGTTCAATGTGCCGGTCACGCCGTTTTGGGTGGGCGCTGTGAAACCCACCAAGTTGTAAGCGTAAGACCCGCCGGCACCCATCAGGGCAGTAATATCGGCCTGGGGTGTGGGGCGGCCGGCGATGTAATGCACTTGATCCAGCACGGTGGTACCACCATAGCTACCAGATACCTCGCGGGTGCCGCGGGTCCACATTCCCCATCCGATAAAGTCTGGGTCTTTAACATTGCCAATCGATTGGAAGCTGGTCAGTGGTGCCGAAGTGCCAGATTCAAACCACTTTTGCGTGTCAGAACTGCTATCGGTAAACTGGCTCAGCTTGTTGTCGCGAAAAACTGTCGCGGTGGGAACTGTGGTCGTGAATTGCTGCGCATTGAATGAAGAGTCGGTGCCAACAGCTGACACCATGATGTCGGTAAAAATACGAGTGACTGGCCCGGTAACCACCGGTCTTGGGTCGTTGATGGGCGACTTGCCATCGGACGAGGTCTGATTGCCCGCGGTCACCACATCTTGAGCAACGCCTGGTGTCGGCACGATGGCCCGTTGTGCAGTGCGTTCAGGCGGCGAATTGCTGTCTTTGACGGTGGCCGACTCGCCCGCTACCAGTCCCACACAAACCCCGCCACTGCACACTTCAATTGCATCTTTCTCAGATGACACTCCTAGGCTGCCATCCGGGTTGTACCCCACGCTGAAACCTGAGCCTCGAATCCCGATGGTGGCCGTGGTGGTCGTGACCTTGTAGTTTTCGCGATTCCGTTTGCCGATCAGGCCAGTGATGGCACGCATGCTGCCGCGCAGCAAATCCACCAAGAAACGATCTTGTTGTGGGTCTGCCTTGTCAACATAATTTGCGATCTTGAACTCGGTGTTGGGCTGTAGAGATATCAAGCCACCGTCAGAAAACCTGACCTGCGCCCGGCCATTGGCACCCGTCACGATGGCTTGGCCGCTTTCTATGTCTTTGCCTTTTTGCAGCGCATCCGTCTTGCCATCAGCCCCGCGAACATTCACGTCACCCACAATGAACTGGGCAATGCCTGCTGATGTAGCTGCACCCGCCTGCAGAGGGTAAACACCCGCCATAGCCAAAACAAGCAGTGTCTGTTGCAGTTGAGCGGAGGTGGTCATGGTGGTCAGTTCAAAAATTAGTCAATGAGCATGGTTAAGTATTTTGATATTGAGAAGTTATAGAGTCAGTTAGTGCACGATACTGTTTAAAGATAGCCTTAGCGATCCTATTTTTGGAACACCGCCGAGCCCGAGAAAGCCTGACCCACATCAGTGTCAAAACCAACGTAAACCAGGCCGGCTCTCCCAGCCGCGGGGCCAAAAAAAGTACCACTGATCGCGCTGCCTTGGAAGCTCGAACCGGATTTACTCATGCTTGCTTCGGTCGTCGTGAAGGTGGACAGGCCAAACGTGTTGACCAAGCTGGCGCTGACAACGCCGCCAGGGGCAAAGTTCACACTAAAAGTAGCGCTGGTCAGCGACCCTACAGCACCATCAGCACGAGTGGGTGCGGTCGATCCTATAAGGCTGTAGGCCGCCGTACCCGTCATGGGCATGAGACCTGTAGGAATGCCCACAACATAGTGCAGGCGGCCAATCGACGATGGAGGTGGGGGCGGTGAAAGTTCGGTGATTGTTCCTGTAAGCCATGTGCCCCAGCCCACGAAGTCCCCGCTCCCCATCGCCCCAACTGAGTTGGCTGCCCCCACACTGTTCGACGTGAAATTAGTCGTGGTATTGCTGAAGGAAGTGAGCTTGCCGTCGACCAAGGAAGTTGACGAGGGCGGACCATTGCCGGCAAAACCACAGCACAAACCCGGCATCAACTCAAAAGCTGCCGAAACCACAAGGTTTGTGAAGGTGCCGGTTGGTGCTGGGCCCACAACTTGGCTCGAGAGTAGAGTCGGTCTACCATCTGCAGTTGTCTGATTCCCGACAGTGACTACCTCTTGTGCTTGCCCCGGCGTGGGCACGTTGGCCCGGTTGACGGTCCGTACCGGTGGTGTGCTGCTGTCTTTGACCGTGACCGACTCGCCTGCCACCAAGCCAACGCAGACGCCGCCGCTGCAAACCTCAATGCCGTCTTTCTCAGCGGTTATGGTCATGCTGCCGTCGGCGTTATAACTTGCGGAGAAGCTGGACCCTCGAATACCGATGGTGGACGTGGCAGTAATGATTTTGTAGTTGGCGCGGTTTCGTTTACCGATCAGGCCCGTAACAGCGCGCATGCTGCCGCTTAGAAAATCGACCAGAAAGCGATCTTCCTTCGGGTCTCCCTTATCAATATAGTTGGCAAGTTTGAGCTCGCTGTTGGGCTGAAGAGATACCAACCCCCCATCAGAAAACCTCAGCTGAGCGCGCCCATTGGTACCCGTGACGATGGCTTGGCCGCTCTCGATGTCTTTGCCCTTTTGCAGTGCATTGATCTTGCCATCAGCGCCACGCACGTTCACATCGCCTGTTATGAACTGGGCAATACCTGCTGACGTTACTGCACCCACCTGCAAAGGGAAGATGTTGGCCAACGCCAATACAAGCAGTGTCTGCTGAAGTCTACTTGAGGCCGTCAATTCAGATCCTCAATGTGAAGTTCAAAAAATATAAATGGACTTAAAAGTCTTTGCGCAGCGTCACGCCAAACGACGTCCGCCGAAAATCCGAAATCGCTACATTTGATTTGACGGCGGTGTAAGACAGTTGGGGTGTGACTTTCCACGACTTGGCAGGAACCCAGTTCAAACCCAGATTCAGGTTGTACTGGTTGTCTTGCCGGATTACCAGAAAGAGCGGATCAGGACCGCCAAATTTGCGATTTTCGTAACTAAAGGCAGCAAATGCTGAGACAAATTCCGCCAGCAACATTTGCCCGCCGGTGCGAACCCCATAGAGCTGATGTCCCAAATGTGGCAAAGCTTTCAATTTTTGTTTTTCAGTACCTGCGTAAGCGCCGCCAAACAGCACCAAGCCGCTACGAAAACCGTGGGCATAGGACGTGCCTAGCACGGTGCGGTCGGCGTTGCGGGCAGCTTGTGTCGGGTAGCTTAGAGTGCCAATTTGCAGGTAGGAGCTCCACTGATTCTCGCCATTGATGCGGTAGGTCCACTCGCCGACCACGCCTGCCTGATCGCGAACCCGCGTACCGTCAACGTAAAAGCTGCCAGCCTGGACTGCCGTAGTGAACTCATGCTGGTCGTAGCGGTAACTTGCGCCTACGTTGCCATCGACTTGAAAGGTGTCAAAAGTCTTGAACTTGGCGTGTTCGCGCGCATTGACAGACAGATTTGCCAAGATAGACCAGCGCGGGTCCATCACGCGACGGGCGGACAGGCCCGCCCCCAGCGTACCAAAAGTATCAGCTGTTGAGACGCTGGCCTGACCCAGCGTCAACACCAATCCACCAAAGGCTGGTACAGCAACCAGAGCATTGCCAGGGCCGCCGTTGATGTTGCTGTCTTGACCCAAACTGGTTTCAAGGTAAAACTTGATCGACGATTTGGCAGCTTCTTCACTGCGGTCAATGGCCTGTAAAAATTGGTCAATCGTGGCGGCTGCTTCGCTTGGGATGTTGTCGCGCTTAGTTTCTTGCAGCACTTTGCGCGATGCCTGCAAGTCACCGACCGCAAAAAGCGCGCGACCCAGCTCGGCTCTGGCGCGCGAGTTCTCCGGTTGCACCGACAGCACGCGCTCCAGTGCAAACACGGCGCGCGTGGGTTGCTCGCTGTCATTGGCGGCAATGCCAAGCGTGGTGTCAAAGTCCGGGTCGCCAGCACGTGTTGCCTCTTGAGGCTCCAGCAAGTCAAAAGCCTGCTTGGCCTGACCTTTTTCAATCAGGGCTCTGGCTTGACGCACAAGGTCATCGACTTCTGCGTATGCTGAACTAGCCACCACTGCGAAGGTACCTACAAGTAAGCCCTTTGCCAGTGCCTTTGAAAGTGTTTTTTTGCGTTGCATCTTGAAATTCTATGCAACATCCGAGCCTAAGTGAAGGTTAATTTGGCGTAATTAATCACAAAGTTCGTTTTTGTGGGTTAGGGGTTAGCCAATAAGAATTCCGGACGCGGGAAAAGCATAAGGCAGGGTAAGTCCGGATTCGCGCCTGTCCAAGATTTATAAGAATATGCGCATTCACTTATATTTAACCCATGAACAAAGCCTCTCACACCCAACCGGACCCTGAAGGGCGCGTCTTCACATTGGCTGCCGAGCTGTTCGCGGTGTTGGCCACACCGATGCGGCTGCGGATACTGAGCGCCTTGTGCGAGCAAGAAAAGTCGGTCAGCGAGCTGTTGCTGGAAATCGACACCACGCAGCCCAATTTGTCGCAGCATTTGGCGGTGTTGTACAAAACCGGCGTTCTGGCCAAGCGCAGCCAAGGTACTCAAGTGATTTACCGCGTGCAAAGCGAAAAGGCGGTGGCCCTTTGCCGAAGCGTCTGTACACAAATCGCCATCGAAATGGACGAGCCCGAAGCGGTACCCGAGAAGCAGGCGCTCAGCCCCCGTAGTCTATCGACCCCAGTCATCGCCTGACCGTTGTGAATAACTGACATGTTTAGCCGATTTATCCAGCGAGCACCAGAGAACTTT
Source organism: Burkholderiales bacterium (assembly GCA_038204335.1). Lineage (GTDB taxonomy): Bacteria > Pseudomonadota > Gammaproteobacteria > Burkholderiales > Burkholderiaceae_C > Polaromonas. Next base: position 4,301 of record JBBRDA010000064.1, on the reverse strand, counting down.
CTGTCTGGTGAGCAAATCAACGATGTCAAAGCCGGACGGCGCGGGTTCTTGGCGGGCGCGTTTGCCGCGGCGGCGGCTAGTATGTCCGCCCATGCCCAAACCAGCACGTCGGTTGCTGGCGGGGACCCCAACATCCTGACGTTACCCGCCCACACCAAAGGCTTGGGCCAGCCCGTAGCGTCGCGCCTTTACGGTATGCCCAGCGAGTTTGAAAAAAACCTGCAACGGCGCGAAAGCCCGGGCTTGACGCGGGTGGGCGCTGCCAGCGTGAGTTTTGCGCCGCTGCAAGGCCTTTTTGGCATCATCACGCCGAGCGGCTTGCATTTTGAACGGCACCACCAAGGCTGGTGGGACATTGACCCGTCGAAGCATCGTTTGATGGTCAACGGCTCGGACGACAGCTTGCTCAAGCGGCCAATGGTGTTTGACATGGACGAGATCATGCGCCTGCCCAGTGTCAGCCGCATGTGCTTTATTGAATGTGGTGCGAACAGCGCGATGGAATGGAACAACACCGCTGTGCCCACCGTGCAGTACACCCACGGCATGCTCAGTTGCAGTGAATTCACGGGCGTGCCGCTGATCACTCTGTTAGAGATGTGTGGGGCAGATTTGAAGCGCGGCAAATTTGTGTTGGCTGAAGGTGCCGATGGGTCGGGTATGACGCGCACCATTCCCCTGAGTCTGATTCAAAGCGGCGAGGTGCTGGTGGCCTACGGGCAAAACGGCGAAATGCTGCGACCTGAAAACGGTTACCCGCTGCGCCTGGTTGTGCCGGGTGTTCAAGGGGTGAGCTGGATCAAATACCTGCGCCGCATTGAAGTTGGTGACAAACCCTACGGCACCAAAGACGAAACCGTGCACTACATAGATCTGCTGCCCGACGGCATGCACCGCCAGTACACCAGCATCCAAGAGGTCAAAAGCGTCATCACCTCGCCCAGCGGCGGGCAAGTGGTGCTGCAAAAAGGCTTTCACAGCATCACCGGGCTGGCCTGGAGCGGGCGCGGCAAGGTTAAAAAGGTCGATGTGTCCATCGACGGTGGCCGCAACTGGAAGGCCGCGCGCCTGGAAGAGCCGGTACTCTCAAAATGCCTGAGTCGCTTTAATACCGATTTGGTGTGGGACGGCAAGCCTTTGATTTTGCAAAGCCGGGCAGTTGACGACACCGGCCACATTCAGCCCACTCTGCAGGCGCTGCGGGCAGTGCGCGGCGGCAGGAGCATCTATCACAACAATGCGATTCAATCGTGGCTGCTGACTGAAAACGGCGAGGTGAAAAATGTTCAGGTGGGCTAGCCTTGTTGTTGTTTGTCTGTTGCCGTGGCTTTCAGTGGCGCAAACGCCAAAGTTCGAAAGCATAGGCCGTACCGCAACGCCGCAAGAAATCAAGGCCTGGGACATTGACGTGCGCCCAGACTTCAAAGGTTTGCCCAAAGGGCAGGGCTCAGTCAAACAGGGTGAAGTGATCTGGGAAGCGCAATGCGCCTCCTGCCACGGCAGCTTTGGTGAGTCGTCCGAGGTGTTTACCCCCATCGCGGGTGGTACAACCGCGGACGATGTAAAAACCGGGCGCGTCAAAAGTTTGCTGCCCGGGTCCAACCAGCCGCAGCGCACCACCTTGATGAAGCTGTCTGCCCTGTCCTCGCTGTGGGACTACATCAACCGCGCCATGCCCTGGAACGCACCCAAGTCGCTCAGCGCCGACGAAGTGTATGCCAGTACCGCCTACGTCCTGCACTTGGGCAATGTGCTCCCGGCAGACTTTGTGCTCAGCGACAAAAATATGCGCGACGTGCAGGCGCTGCTGCCTAACCGCAATGGCCTGACCACCGCGCACAGCATGTGGCCCGGCAATGAATTTGGTGGCAGCGTCAAGCCTGACGTACAGGGCTCAAATTGCATGAGCAACTGCGCTGTGAAGACCGCTGTGCTGAGCACCCTGCCAGAACATGCGAGAGACGCGCATGGCAATCTGGCTGAGCAGTCCCGGCCGTTGGGTGCCAGCCGTGGGCTGGAGACTTTGAGCGCTAATTCAAGGAATATAGCGCTTAAAACCCCCGAAAACAGCCAAAATACACCATCAAATAGCCCTCTAGACCCATCAATACGGGCGCAAGTAGCTCCTGAAATTGTAGCGGGCATGAAGCCAGTGACGCTTGCCCAAATCAAACCCGTGCTAGACAAAAATGCTTGTTTGAGTTGCCACGGCATGTCATCCAAGCTGGTCGGTCCGTCGTTGAAAGACATCGCGGCGCGCTACAAAACCCGCAACGACGCTGTGGTGCTGTTATCAGGGAAAATAAAGAATGGCGGGCAGGGTGTCTGGGGCGCGATTCCCATGCCAGCCCAGGCCCTGAGCGTCGACGAAGCGAGCCAGATTGCAAGATGGCTGATGGGCGGCATGCCGCCCTAGGATTTGCCCTGTTTCGCAGGCTGTTGTTTTTGTGTTTAATAGAGTAAGTAGAAGTTTTTGTATTGAAGGAGTCAACCATGGAACGTCGTGATTTTTTGCACCGCTCAGGTGCTACCGCAGTCGCTCTTGCAGCTGCAACAGGTTTGCCAGTGGCTCAGGCCCAGACTGCGGCGGCCAACGCACCGGGCTGGAACAAAGTTGCTTTTGACAGCAAAACCCTGGCCGAAGCCGCCAAGGCGATGGGGGCCACTAGCCCGCCAACTGAAAGCAAGGATTTGATGCTGCAAGCCCCGGAGATTGCCGAAAACGGCAACGTGGTGCGGATTGGTGCTCAAAGCAACATTGCCAACACCACCCAAATCGCTTTTGTCGTGGAGAAAAACCCGAGCGCGCTGGCTGCCATGTTTGACGTGCCGGCTGGCACCGATGCCAATGTGTCAACCAACATCAAAATGGGCCAGTCATCCAATGTGTATGCGCTGGCTAAGGCGGGTGACAAATACTACTTTTCTGTCAAAGAAGTCAAAGTCACTTTGGGCGGTTGCGGCGGTTAATCGCGGCTAGCTGCACCCAACTGCGTCAAATATTCAGGAGATAAAAATGTCAGATCCAATGAGAATCCGGGCCCAATCCCAAGGCGACAAAGTCACCGTGCGTGTGCTGGTGGGCCATGAGATGGAAAGCGGCCAGCGCAGGGATGCTGCCGGTAAAACCGTGCCGGCCTGGTTTATCCAGTCCATCAGCGCTACCTGCAACGGCAAAACCGTGATGAGCGCCCAGTGGGGCCCAGCGGTGTCGAAAAACCCGTTTATGCAGTTCAGCTTCAAAGGCGCCAAGGCTGGCGACAAGGTTGCCGTGACCTGGGTGGACAACCGTGGCGACAAGCGCACCGACGAAGCGGTCGTGACCTGATCCATAACGAACCTTAGACCCACCATGAACCACTTCTTCACCATGACCCCACTGGTTCTGGCAGCCTTGCTGATCAGCCCGATAGCCAGCGCGCAAAAAACCACAGCCGAAGGCATTGCCGAATACCGCGCCATGTTGGCCGACGGTAACCCGGCAGATCTGTATGAGGCCAAAGGCGAAGCCTTGTGGAAGCAGGCGCGCGGACCCAAGAATGCATCGCTTGAAAAGTGCGACTTGGGCAAGGGCGCTGGGGTGGTGAAAGGTGCGTTCGTTGAATTGCCGCGGTTTTTCAAAGATACCCAGCGTGTGCAGGACTTGGAGTCGCGCTTGCTGACCTGCATGGAAGCGCAGCAGGGTTTGAATGCGGCCGAGATTGCCAAAACACCCTTTGGCTCTGGGGAACAGAAAAATATCGAGTCGCTGGTGGCGTACATTTCCGCTGAGTCGCGGGATATGAAGTTCAACTTGCCGCAAGCCCATGCGCAAGAAAAACTCGCTTTTGAAGTCGGCAAAAAAGTATTTTTCATGCGCGGTGGGCCGATGGACTTTTCATGCGCGTCTTGCCACAGTGAAGACAACAAACGCATTCGCCTGCAAGACCTGCCAAACCTGACAAAACAGCCCGGTGCCAGCACCGGTTTTGGCGCATGGCCCGCATACCGCATATCGGCGGGTGACTTGTGGAGCATGCAGCGCCGCCTGAATGACTGCTACCGCCAGCAGCGCTTTCCGTACCCCGGCTATGCGTCTGATGTCACGATTGCCCTCGGTGTGTACATGGGTGTGAACAGCAAGGGCGGCGTATCCACCGCACCCACCCTGAAACGTTGATTGAACACCATGAAAAAAACATACTTGAACCTTTCAGTGGTCGCCACAGCGGTATTGGTCGCAGGTTGCGCCATGACGCCCAGCGCACAAGACATCGACTTGGCGACAGCTCAGGCCATGAAAAGCTCCTTCCGGGACCAGG
>JBBRDA010000063.1:0-18770 GCA_038204335.1 Burkholderiales bacterium | reverse complement strand
CGTAGCCCATGTCAATCTGCTTTTCGAGCGCTCGAGGTACCGAGTCCGCCAACACTTCACTGGCAATGCTCACTAGGTCCAGCGTCTGCTTGGGCAGGCTGCGCCCAGTGGCTTCAGCCCGTGCCAAAGCCAGCAATTGATTGACGGTATGGGTGGCACGCACGCTGGATTTGCCAATGTGCTTGAGCGACTTTTTAAGCTCATCGGCATTGGTTTCGCGCTGCGCCAAGTCGGCCTGCATCCGCAGGCCAGCCAGCGGTGTTTTGAGTTGATGCGCCGCATCGGCCAGAAAGCGTTTTTGCGTCGTCAGCGACACCTTCAGGCGGCTGAGCAAATCATTGATCGACGACACCAGCGGGGCGACTTCTTCGGGCACAACATTCTCGTCAAGTGGGCTCATGTCGTCAGGTTTGCGGGCGCGAATGCGCTTTTCAAGCTGTGCCAGCGGTTTGATGCCGCGCACCAACGCGAGCCAGACCAGCAGTACGGCCAGCGGCAACGTGACGAACTGCGGCACCATCGTGCCTTTGACAATTTCAGTGGCCAGCGTCTTGCGCTTTTCAAGCGTTTCGGCCACTTGCACCAGTACCCGCCCGGCGTTTTTGTCGTCTACCTTGATCCACGTGTACGCGACACGCACGTCTTCGCCGTTGATCCGGTCTTCTCGCAGGCGGACGTCGCCATCTTGAAGTTTGTCGTCATCAAGCGGCAGTGGCAAATCGCGCTCGCCGCTAAGGGTTTCGCCGCGTGTACCTATCACCTGGTAGTACACCAGATCCGTGTCGTCAGCCCGCAAGATCTCGCGCGCAGGCCCGGTCAGGGTGAACTGCACCGTATTGTTTTTAATGACCACCAATTTGGCGAGGGCTTGCACGTTGTATTCGAGCGCGCGATCAAACGGCTTGCCCGCAATGTTTTGCGCCACCAGCCAGGTCAGCGCTAGGCTGACGGGCCACAGCAGAAGCAGTGGCGTGAGCATCCAGTCAAGGATTTCGCCAAATAAACTCCGGCGCTCGCGCTGAAAGATCCGTATTGCCATTAAGTGAAACTGAACATTTTGCGAACCCACAGACTGGACGCTTCTGCTTTTTTCAAACAAGGGCCGCGGGACTGGCTATGCCAGACCGCAGGCGCAGCGGTCCCCTCGGGGGCTGGAGCCTGCGGCTCCAAAGCTGCTTGAGCAGGTTTGGACAGGCGACAGAAGCGAAGCCTCTGGCAAGCGGCGGCCTGCAAGGTCAGGGAGTTACGCGAAGCGAATGACCGTGGGGGCAACACTATCCGGGTATCTTTTCTAAACAATAGCCTAAGCCGCGGACCGTCGCAATCCGAATCGGCCCCTTCTCGATCTTTTTGCGCAGCCGGTGGATATACACCTCGATGGCGTTGTTGCTGACTTCTTCGCCCCATTCGCACAGGCGTTCAACCAGCTGGTCTTTGCTGACAAGGCGGCCAGCGCGTTGCAGCAACACTTCGAGCAAACCCAGCTCGCGGGCTGACAGGTCTACCATCACGCCATCAATGGTGGCCACACGCCCGCCCTGGTCGTAAATCAGTGGGCCGTGCTTGATGGTGCTGCTGGCCGCGCCTGCGCCGCGCCGCACCAGTGCTCTTACCCGAGCCTCAAGTTCTTGCAGTGAAAACGGTTTGGCCATGTAGTCGTCAGCGCCGTAGTCCAGACCCTTGACGCGTTCTTCCACGCTGTCGGCGGCAGTCAAAATCAACACCGGGAGGGTGGAGCCACGCGCACGCAGCCGTTTGAGTACCTCCAGCCCATGCATGCGCGGCAAACCCAGGTCAAGAATTAGCAGGTCAAACTCGGTGTTGGTCATCAGCGCCGCATCGGCTTCTGTGCCGCTGGCCACGTGGTCTGCTGCGGCTCCCGATGCCCGCAGAGTTCGCAGCAGGCCGTCGGCCAGAACCTGGTCATCTTCAGCAATCAAAATTCGCATGGGTGTCTCCAGTTTTTATAGATGCGTTTTACAAATTCTAGGCTTTTGAGGAATGCATTCAACTTACACCACCATACGCCTCCAGCCCCAGCGCCACCACGGTCGCTATATCTTGCCCGACGGCGGCTTTGAATTCAGTTTCAGCCAATGCCACAGCCCGTTCAAAAGCGCCTAGCCACAGCAGCCCATCTTCTGTAAATAAGACCTTTTTGGCCCGCTTGTCATGGGCATCAAGCTCCCGCGTCACCAGCCCCCAGGCCTCGCATTGTGTGAGCAAGTCGCCCATGGCCTGCTTGCTCATGCCTGCGCTGCTGGCCAGGTCTGTCAGGCGTGATCCTTTGAGCGCCAGATGCCGCGTGATGTGAATATGCGCCGCGCCCACTTGGTCGCGCGCCGCCAGGTTTGACAGCGCCAACGGCACCAGCACATCGCGCGACATAAGCCACAGCACACGCTCGTCAAAACGCCGCAGGGCGTTGCCCAGCAATCGGCCCAAGTGCGTGACACGCCAGCTGGGCTCGGCCTGATTTTCCATTCGCTAAAGTCTAACTCATTTAGTCAGGCAAACTGACTAAAAATATGCTTTACTTGTTTCAACAGTGGTCATACAGTACTGGTCATGTAAACAGTTTATTGATAGCCGTTTGCTCATTCTGTCAACCCTTCAAGGAGCTTTTCATGGACTTTCCAGGCCGCCCAACCGCTACGTCTACCCCCGCACAAATCGCTGCACTGAACACTGAAAAAGCCAAGGCGCTGCAAGCCGCGCTGGCCCAGATTGAAAAGCAGTTTGGCAAAGGCACCATCATGAAGCTGGGCGACGGGGAGGTGATTGAAGACATCCAGGTGGTGTCCACCGGCTCGCTCGGGCTTGACATTGCGCTCGGTGTTGGCGGCCTGCCGCGCGGCCGGGTGGTGGAGATTTATGGCCCGGAGTCATCCGGTAAAACCACGCTGACGCTGCAAGTCATTGCAGAAATGCAAAAACTGGGCGGCACCTGCGCGTTTGTCGATGCCGAGCATGCGCTGGACATCCAATACGCCCAAAAACTCGGCGTGAACCTGCAAGAACTGCTGATCAGCCAGCCCGATACCGGCGAGCAAGCGCTTGAGATTGTTGACTCGCTGACCCGCTCTGGCGCGGTTGATTTGATCGTCATTGACTCGGTGGCTGCGCTGACCCCCAAGGCCGAGCTAGAAGGCGAAATGGGCGACTCATTGCCCGGCCTGCAAGCCCGGCTGATGAGCCAGGCCCTGCGCAAATTGACAGCCACCATCAAAAAAGCCAACTGCATGGTGATTTTCATCAATCAGATCCGCATGAAGATTGGCGTGATGTTTGGCAGCCCAGAAACCACCACGGGCGGTAACGCTTTGAAGTTTTACGCCTCGGTACGGCTGGACATTCGCCGTATCGGTTCGATCAAAAAGGGCGAGGAGATCATCGGCAACGAAACCCGCGTGAAGGTGGTGAAAAACAAGGTCGCCTCACCCTTTAAAACGGCAGAGTTTGACATCTTGTACGGGGAGGGCATCAGCCGCCTGGGCGAGGTGCTCGACTTGGGTGTGGCGGGGCATATTGTTGAAAAGGCCGGTGCCTGGTATGCCTTCAACGGTGAAAAAATCGGCCAGGGCCGCGACAACTCCCGTGAATTCTTGAAAGAAAACCCGGAATTGGCCATCGAGATCGAAAACAAGGTGCGCGAGTCACTGGGCATTCCGCTGGTCCAAGTGTCGCAAGAGGTGATGGACGTGATCGACAAAGCGGCTGACAAGCCTTCAAAGGCCGAAAAGTCCGAAAAAGCGCCTAAAAACGTCGCCTAAATGCTCAAAAAACCGCTTTTCGGGCTGTTTTAAAGTGCCAAATCAAGCTGAAACCCAATGGATTCGGGCGCAAGCAGCTCCTGAATTCATAGTAAATGCCAAAGGATGAAGTGAACCATAAACCCGCTTTATCGTTGGCAAAGCCGCCGGCTTCAGGGAAATCCGGATTTGCGTTGTCACTGAAAGGCCGGGCGCTGCGCTTGCTCTCAGGCAGGGAGCAGTCGCGCACCGAGCTGGAGCGCAAACTTAGCGCCCATGAAGAAGTGCCTGGCCAGCTGTCCACGGTGCTGGACGAGCTGGAGGCCAAAGACTTCATCAGCCAGACGCGTGTGGTTGACTCGGTCATCAACCGCCGCCAGGCCAAGCTGGGCGCGTCCCGCATCAAAGGCGAGTTGCAGCGCAAGGGCATTGACGCTGAGGCCGTGACCGAAGCCATGGACGGTTTGAAGGCCACCGAGCTGGAGCGCGCGCGTGAGGTATGGCGGAAAAAGTTCGACAGCAAAACCGATGCCGGTAGCAGCCCGGCAGACAAGGCCAAACAGATGCGCTTCTTGGCGGCGCGAGGTTTTGGCTCAGACGCGATTCGTCGGGTGGTGGCGCGTACACAGGACGACTGAGGGCGCCCCTCTTTTCAAAAAGGGGCCACGGGACTGGCTTTGCCAGACCGAAGACGCAGCGGCCCCGTCGGGGGGGCTTTAGGGTTTACAAGCCCAACATCAACTTCAAGTTTTGCACCGCCGCACCCGACGCGCCCTTGCCAAGGTTGTCGAGCCGTGCCACCAGTACAGCGTGGCGGTAAGTCTCATTGCCAAACACACGCAGTTCCATTTTGTTGGTGCCGTTCAACGCCAATGCGTCCAGCTTGCCTGATTCGGGTGTCGACTCCACGGTGACCCATTCGCTGCCCGCATAGTGCTTTGTCAAGGCGTCGTGCAGATGAGCGGCAGTCGGTTGGCCGGGCAGCAAATCAAGATGCAAAGGCAACTGCACCAGCATGCCCTGCTCAAAGTTACCCACCGACGGGATAAACACAGGGCGGCGCGCTAAACCGGTGTATTTCATGATTTCCGCCAAGTGCTTGTGTGCCAAGCCGAGGCCATACAGTTCAAACAACGGCGCTTGGTTGGCTTGATAGGCTTCGATCATCTGACGCCCTCCGCCGGAGTAACCACTCACTGCAGGCAACGTCAAACCAAAGTCAGGAGCCATCAAACCCGCGTCAATCAGCGGGCGAATCAGCGCAATGGCTCCGGTGGCATAGCAGCCGGGGTTGCCGACACGGTCGGCTCCAGAAACCAATGCGCGCTGGCCTTGGGTCAGCTCTGGAAAGCCGTACACCCAGCCGGGCACGGTGCGGTGTGCGGTGGATGCGTCAATGATCTTGGGCTTTTTGCCGGGCAAGCTGTCGATCATGGCGACGGATTCGCGAGCAGCATCGTCGTGCAGGCACAAGATAACCATGTCTGAGGCGGCCATCAGGGCGCGTTTGGCACCAGCGTCTTTGCGCAGCTCAGCGGCAATGCTGAGGAGTTCAACAGCGGGCATGGCTTGCAGCCGTTCGCGGATTTGCAGGCCCGTGGTACCCGCTTCTCCGTCGATAAAAATTTTCGGCATCGATGATCTCCGTCGCGCTTTAAGTAAGAGCCATATAAGGTTGGCGCAACGCGACATGATACAGTTTAGGGCTTTCTGGAAACAGCAGAAACCCGTATAGCGTTACCTCACTACAACAGTCGTTTGAAGGCTTTTTCATGAAAATTCACGAGTACCAAGGCAAAGAAGTGCTGCGCCAGTTTGGCGTGCCGGTGCCGCGCGGCATTCCGGCATTCACGGTGCAAGAGGCGGTGGAAGCTGCTCAAAAGCTTGGCGGCCCGGTGTGGGTTGTGAAAGCCCAAATTCACGCTGGCGGGCGCGGTAAGGGTGGCGGCGTGAAAGTTGCCAAAACGATTGAAGACGTCAGACGCATTGCGGGGGAAATTTTGGGCATGCAGCTCAAAACCCATCAGACGGGCCCCGAAGGCCAAAAGGTACGCCGCCTCTATATTGAAGACGGCGCAGACATTCAAAAGGAATACTACGTGTCCTGCGTGACCGACCGGGCCACGCAAAAAGTTGCTTTCATTGCCTCGTCTGAGGGCGGCATGGACATTGAAGAAGTGGCGCACAGCCAGCCAGAAAAAATCATCAAGCTGTTTGTTGATCCGCTAATCGGTTTGACCGACGCACAGGGCAAAGAACTGGCCGCTGGCATCGGCATGCCGGCTGATTCAGTCGCGCAAACGGTCGATATTTTGCAAAAGCTCTACAAGTGTTACATGGACACCGATGCGTCGCTGGTGGAAATTAATCCCTTGAACCGCAACAGCAAGGGTGAAGTCATGGCATTGGATGCCAAATTCAACTTCGACCCGAACGCGCTGTTCCGCCACCCTGAAATCGTGGCCTACCGCGATCTTGACGAAGAAGACGCAGCCGAAGTTGAAGCCAGCAAATTTGACTTAGCCTACATCAGCTTGGACGGCAACATCGGCTGCCTGGTCAATGGCGCGGGCCTGGCCATGGCGACGATGGACACCATCAAGCTGTTTGGCGGCGAGCCAGCCAACTTTTTGGATGTCGGCGGCGGTGCAACCGCTGAAAAGGTCACAGAAGCCTTCAAGATCATGCTGAAGAACCCGGAAGTCAAAGGTATCTTGGTCAACATCTTTGGCGGCATCATGAAGTGCGACACCATCGCCGATGGCGTGATAGCGGCTTGCAAGGCTGTGAACCTGTCCGTGCCGCTGGTGGTGCGTATGAAGGGCACCAACGAAGACCTGGGCAAAAAGATGCTGGCCGAATCAGGCTTGCCGATCATTGCCGCGGACACCATGGCCGATGCGGCCACCAAAATTGTCGCCGCTGTAGCGTAAACAGGAAAGCAAACATGTCTATCTACATCAACAAAAACACCAAAGTCATCACCCAGGGCATCACCGGGAAAACCGGTCAGTTCCATACGCGCATGTGCCGCGACTACGCTAACGGCAAAGAGGCTTTTGTCGCCGGCGTGAACCCGAAAAAAGCGGGCGAAGACTTTGAAGGCATCCCGATTTTTGCCAATGTGACGGATGCTGCAAAGGCGACCGGCGCAACGGTGTCGGTGATTTATGTGCCGCCAGCAGGCGCTGCAGCAGCGATCTGGGAAGCTGTTGAAGCTAACCTTGATTTGGCCATTTGCATCACTGAAGGCATCCCCGTGCGCGACATGCTGGAAGTGCGCAACCGTATGAAGGCCAAAGAGGCAGCAGGCGGCAAGCGCACTTTGCTGCTCGGCCCCAACTGCCCGGGTTTGATCACGCCTGAAGAAATCAAAATCGGCATCATGCCCGGCCATATTCACCGCAAGGGTCGGATTGGCGTGGTTAGCCGCTCTGGCACGTTGACGTATGAGGCGGTAGCGCAATTGACCGAAATCGGCTTGGGTCAGTCCAGCGCTGTCGGTATTGGTGGCGACCCGATCAATGGCCTGAAGCACATCGATGTGATGCGGGCCTTCAATGATGACCCGGATACCGATGCCGTCATCATGATTGGTGAGATCGGTGGCCCGGACGAAGCCGAAGCTGCTGAGTGGTGCAAAGCGAACATGAAAAAGCCGATCGTCGGCTTTATTGCTGGCGTCACCGCCCCACCGGGTAAGCGCATGGGCCACGCTGGCGCGCTGATTTCAGGCGGCGCAGATACAGCAGATGCCAAGCTGGAGATCATGGAAGCCTGCGGCTTTACCGTCACACGCAACCCGTCAGAAATGGCGAAGTTACTCAAGGCGCTGTTGTAAGCAGTATTACGAATTGGGCTAGCGGCTCTTCTCACTAAAATTCATAGGATAAGAAAAGGCGCTGAAAAGCGCTTTTTTCATTCATAACAACGCAACGGAGCACCTATGATCTTTGGCCTCGACTTCACCTCGCCTCTGTTTTGGAGCGCCTTTGGCTCCATCGTTCTGGCCAACATTGTTTTGTCCGGTGACAACGCAGTGGTCATTGCTATGGCAGCGCGCACCCTCAAGCCGGAGCAGCGCAGCAAAGCGATTTTTTGGGGCACTGCCGCCGCGATCGTGATGCGGATTGTGTTGACGATTGTGGCGATTCAGCTGCTGACCCTGCCCTACTTGAAAATCGTTGGCGCGGCTTTGCTCGTCTACATTGGCGTAGATTTGCTCAAGGGTGAAGACGACGGTGAAGGCGAAGGCAAGGAAATTAACGGCATGATGGCCGCTATTCGTACGATTCTGATTGCCGATCTCGTTATGAGCCTAGACAACGTGCTGGCCGTTGCTGCGGCGGCCAAAGGCAACTTGCCGTTGTTAGTCCTTGGCTTGTTGATCAGCATTCCGCTGATCATTTTTGGCGCCACGCTCCTGACCAAAGTGATGGAGCGCTTCCCCGTCATTATTACCATTGGCGCCGCCTTGTTGGGCTTTTTGGCGGGTGAAATGCTGGTGACAGACCCAGCCGCCACCGCTCAATTCGGAGTTGCTGGCCACACAACAGAATTAATTGCTGGCGCGATGGGAGCCGCGCTGGTGGTGGCTTTGGGCACCTATTTGTCAAAGCGGCAGTCTATTTCTGAGTCGTCGTGACATTGGCCTGAGTCTGACCGAATCCCTTAAAGGGCTTGTTTGCAACAAAAAGTCAGCGCGCTGTGAATAAGTCACTTGTCCGGACAGTTAGTGTCTGTTAACGTCCATATTTGGGGATTTGGAGGTTTTGGAGACTTGTAACTGCTTGGTTTCAGGCATTGAGTTCTCGCAGGCACATAAAACCAAAGGGAAAAGCGGGTTATGAAGCGAGTAACACACACAGGCTTAACACAAGGGGCGGCAAATGGTCTCCTCGTCTAGCGGGCGCGGCAAAGGTAGTCAGTTCTGGCGTGCAGACTGGTTTGTTGGCGTGCTCGTGGTTCTGGCCGTTTTCATCTTGCACAGCTTTACCGACTTTTTCGGGACGCTGGAGCGCCGCTATTACGACTTTGCCAGCACCAGCACGTCGCGGCAACCGTCTGAGCGCATCGCCATCATTGCCATTGATGACCAAAGCATTGCCAACATTGGCCGCTGGCCGTGGCCGCGGGACGTACAAGCCAATCTGATTGACCAACTGGCAGCAGCTAAGGCAAAAACAATCGTCAACACGACGCTGTTTTTTGAGCCGCAAACCGACCGGGGTACGGTGTTCATCCGCAAAATGAAAGACCTGCTGGCTGACCCGACGATCGCACCCGGCTCCGTCAGTGAGCAGCTGGGAAAAGTCATTGCCGATGCCGAAGTGGCATTGGATACCGACGCCAAACTGGCCGCCAGTATGGTCAAGGCCGCTAATGTGCTTGTGCCGTCGGTCTTTACAACTGGGGTTCCGCAGGGCCGGCCCGACAAGCCGTTGCCTGCCTACGCGCTGAAAAGCGCAGTTGATGAGCCAAGCAACTTTTCCGTCCCCGCTGTTCGCGGCCAGCAACCGATTGAAATCATCGGTACCGCCGCTGCCGGGATAGGGCATTTGAACCAGCTGCCAGATGTCGATGGTGCCATTCGTCAGGAGCCGTTGCTGATCAATTACTTTGGCAAAGCGGTGCCATCGATGAGCCTGCTCGCGGTGGCCAAAAGCCTGAATCTTGGGCCAGCCGATATCAAGCTTAACGTGGGCGAGTCCGTTCAAATTGGCAAGCTGGTTATCAAAACGGATGAGTCTGCCATGATGCTGCCGCAGTTTTATAAGGGTAAGGATGGCAAGCCTGCTTTTGCAGCGGACTCCTTTTATGACGTGGTTTCAGGCAAGATTCCAGCGTCCAAATACGCCGACAAGATCGTTATCATCGGCGGCACCGCTGTGGGCGTGGGGGCGTTTTTCAACACGCCTGCTGGGCCGGGTTTGTCAGCTGCGGAGATGATGGCGCACATCACTTCTAGCATTTTGAGCGAGCATTTCATCGTGCAACCGACCTGGAGCATCTGGGCGACGCTGGCAGTTCTTTTGCTGGTGATTGGCTATCTGATCGTTGGCCTGCCGCGACTGTCTGCAGGCAAAGCGGCCATCGTTACGCTGGCACTTTTCGTGACGTTGCTGGTCGTTGAGTTTGCCATGCTGGCAAGCGCTGCCAAATGGTTGCAATGGGTGTTTCCGGCGGCGCTGCTGGTGATCGGTCATCTGGCACTGACTACCAAACGCTTTTTAATGACTGAAGCTGGCAAGCTCAAATCGGACGAAGAGTCTGCAGAGACCAACCGCATGATGGGTCTGGCGCTACAGGGGCAGGGGCAGCTCGATATGGCGTTTGACCGGTTTCGCCGGGTGTCTTACAGCGATGCGCTGATGGATAACTTGGGCAACCTTGCGCTCGATTTCGAGCGCAAGCGTCAGTTCAACAAGGCCGAGGCCGTTTATGAGTACATGGCCACGCAAAACAAGGACTTTAAAGGCCTGCAAGCCAAGCTCAGCCGAGCTAAAAATCTGTCCGAAACTGTGATTCTCGGGGGTAGCGGCGGTCATCCTGGGGGAACGATGCTGCTGGATGGCGGCGGCGTTGAAAAGCCGATGCTCGGTCGCTATCAGGTTGAAAAAGAACTGGGCAAGGGTGCGATGGGTGTGGTGTACCTGGGCAAAGATCCGAAAATTGGCCGGGTGGTAGCGATTAAAACCATGGCGCTCAGCCAGGAGTTTGAGGGCGAGGAGCTGGACGATGCGCGCGAGCGTTTCTTTCGCGAAGCGGAAACAGCCGGCCGGCTGCAGCATCAAAATATCGTGACGATTTTTGATGCAGGTGAAGAGCATGATCTGGCCTTTATCGCGATGGAATTTCTCAGGGGTAAAGACCTCGCCGATGTTTCCAAAACGGGGCAATTGCTGCCTATTCCTAAAGTGCTGTCTATCGTTGCTAGGGTGGCTGAGGCGCTGGCTTATGCACATAAACTCAATGTGGTTCACCGAGACATCAAGCCCGCCAATATCATGTATGACTTGGACACCGACAGTGTCAAGGTGACCGACTTTGGTATTGCCCGAATCACCGACTCCAGCAAAACCAAAACCGGACTGGTGCTGGGCACGCCGAGCTTCATGTCGCCCGAGCAGATTGCAGGCAAAAAAGTGGATGGCCGCTCCGACCTTTATTCGTTGGGCGTCATGCTGTTCCAGATGCTGGCTGGCGTTTTGCCTTTCCGCGGCGACTCGATGGCCGAGCTGATGTACAAAATTGCCAATGAGCCCGCACCTGATATCCGGATTATTCGCGCTGAACTGTCTGAGAAACTGGCCAATATCGTGGCGCTGTCTGTCAGCAAGCGGCCCGAGACCCGCTACCAGGACGGAGAACAGTTCGCCGCTGATTTACGCGCCGTGATGGCGGATCTGGCGGGGCAGACACAGAGCGCTGGTGTTTCAGCGTTGTCTGGCACTTCAGGTGGCGTTGCGGCTGACGCGCCGCGTTTTGACACCACGGTCATACAGTCGGCTGCAGTTTATGAGGCAACTCAGGCGATGCAAGCAGACCCCCCCGCCTTTGATAAAACCACCGTCAGCGATACTCGCGGAACTGAACCCAAAGCTTGACTGACTCAAGTATCAGCATCACCCTAGAAGCAACAAATTAAAAGATGATTTACGAGATATGCACTGACACTGACCCTGGTCTTGCGCGGGATAACAACGAGGATGCTGTTGCCTTTGATGCCCAGACCGGGCTTTGCATATTGGCCGATGGCATGGGCGGCTACAACGCGGGTGAAATTGCCAGCGGTATGGCGTGCGCTTTTATCAAGTCTGAAATGAGCCGCTGGCTCTCGCAGGCGGGCCTTCACGCCAACAGCAAAGAAGTCAAGCGCGCCATGGAGATATGCGTTCAAAACGCCAACCACTCCATTTTCAACGCTGCCAACTCCAACCCGCAATACACCGGCATGGGCACCACGCTCGTCGTAGGCGTATTTCAGGCTGGACGATTGATGCTTGGCCACATTGGTGATTCGCGCTGCTATCGCCTCAGGGGCGGGAATTTCGAGCAAATTACCAAAGACCATTCTCTGCTGCAGGAGCAGATCGATGCAGGTTTGATTACACCTGAACAGGCGCTGACCTCTGCCAATAAAAACCTTGTTACACGTGCTCTTGGCGTTGAAGACAGCGTGCTGCTGGATGTGACAGAGCATCGCGTTGAAGCGGGCGATGTTTATCTGATGTGTTCAGATGGGCTGTCGGACATGGTCAGGGACCAGCCAATCGCAGATATCATGCTGGGTGATGGAACCTTGGCGCAGAAAGCAACACAATTGACCGCTGCAGCCAATGCGGCGGGGGGCCGGGACAATATTTCTGTTGTTTTGACGCACGCAAAAGAAGCAACCGTCAAGCGCGGATTTTTGTCCAGAATGCTGGGAAAATAATAAGATGATTGAAATGTCAAAAACAAACAGGAGTCGGCCATGCCGAAAATGATCGTCTCTATTGACGGTGTCGTGATAAAGGAAGTCCAGTTAACCAAGGATCGTACGTCCTTGGGTCGGCGTCCTTACAACGATATCGTGATTGACAATTTGGCGGTCAGCGGTGAGCATGCCGTCCTTCAGATGTCGGGGACAGAAGTCCACGTCGAAGATCTCAACAGTACCAACGGTACTTACGTTAACGGCAAGGCGGTTAAAAAGCAGCTGCTGCAAAACAGCGATACGGTGGAGATTGGCAAGTACAAAATCAAGTATGTCAACGACGCGGTCGGTGCCGGATTTGAAAAAACCATGATGATCAAGGCCGGCTCTGCAGGCTTGGTAGCGCCCGCAGCAGAAGTATCCGCTGGGGCACCTGCTGTCGCTGCGGCTGCTGGTGCGGGGCCAAATGCAGCGATCAAGGTGATGTCTGGTGCTGCCGCGGGTCGCGAAGTGCCCTTGGTCAAAGTGGTAACCACTATTGGTAAGCCTGGTGTAGCTGTAGCCGCCATTACCAAGAGACCACATGGTTTTGTTATAGCCCATGTAGAAGGTGCCAACAAGCCCTCATTGAATGGTGCACCTATCGGAGCTGAGCCGGTGGCACTCAAAAATGGCGATGTGCTCGAACTGGCTGGCACACAAATGCAATTTGTGCAACTGTAGACGTCAGAGTTGACCAGGCTGCAATCTTTCTTTGGTCGAAAGTAGACTGCCCGTCTAGGGCGTGTTCAAGGGGCTCGATGCAACTCCTGTCAAAGCACTGGCCACGTATAGCGGTAACACTGATTCCGCTGGTATTTGCATTGATGCATGCCAGTGGCCTCTTGCCTATTGGCGTTCTTCAGAGGCTGGATGACATCATCTACGATGCGCGTTTGAGAGCCACCATGCCTCAAACTCTCGATGAGCGTATTGTCATTGTCGATATCGACGAAAAAAGTTTGTCAGAAATTGGCCGCTGGCCCTGGAGCCGCAACCGACTGGCTGACTTGGTGGACGAGCTGTTTGATCGACAAAAAGCCGCATTGCTCGGTTTTGACTTGGTTTTTGCCGAGCAAGACGACAGCTCGGGGTTGAAGCGGCTCAAGCTTCTGGCGCAAAACGAGCTGCGCGAACAGGCAGGTTTTACAGAGAAGTTAACTCAACTTCAAGCCAGTCTGGACTATGACGCGTTGTTTGCTAAATCCCTAGAAAAACGACCGGTCGTGCTGGGTTATTACCTCACGAGTGATCGTGATGGGCGGGTCAATGGTGTTTTGCCTGCGCCCGTCATGGGTGCGGACTCTTTGCGTGGAAGACCTATCAAATTTACCAGCTGGAACGGTTTTGGCTCCAACATCGAACCCTTGGCCAAGGCGGCCCCTGTGGGTGGATTTTTCAACTCCATCACAGAAGGCGATGGCGTTGTGCGCTCCATACCCCTGCTGGCGGAATACAAAGGTCAGTATTACGAGTCGCTGTCGCTGGCCATATTTCGCATGCTGGCTGGCTCACCCAAGGTTGAGCCAGGATTTCCACAAGAAAAGCTTTTGGGCCGAAATTACCAAGGGCTTGAGAGTATTTTGCTCTCTCAAGACGGCAAAACACTGGCAATACCCGTTGACCATCGAGTGGCCACACTGGTGCCTTTTCGTGGCAACGGCGGTGTTGGTGGCGGTTCGTATCGCTACGTTTCAGCAGCAGACTTGCTGGCTAAACGCATAGCGCCGGAGCAGCTCAAGAGAAAGATTGTTTTATTGGGTACCACTGCACCAGGTCTGCTGGACCTGCGGGTCACCCCTGTTGGCGAGACTTATCCCGGTGTAGAAACCCATGCCAACGTAATTTCGGGGTTTCTGGATGGCAAGGTTTTCGTCAAACCTGATTACGCTGTTGGTTTTGAAGTGGTTATTTTGATTCTGTCTGGCCTGCTCTTGGCTTTTGCCCTGCCATTACTGTCGGCACCAAAGGCCGTCGGCACAAGCGCAGCCGTCGTGGGAGCGCTGGTGGGCCTTAACTTCTGGCTCTATTTGAGTTTTGGCCTGGTATTGCCGCTGGCCAGCGCCTTGGTGATGGCTTTGACTGCGTTCGCTTTGAACATGAGCTACGGTTACTTTGTAGAAAGCAAGTCCAAGCGCGATCTGGCCAATTTGTTTGGCACCTATGTCCCGCCTGAGCTGGTAGATGAAATGGTCAAGGATGCTGCCAGCTACAACATGAAGGCCACCACCAAAGAGTTGACGGTGATGTTTTGCGATATGCGGGGCTTTACTCAAATGAGCGAGACCATGGAGCCAACGCAACTTCAAGCGCTGCTCAACACCGTTTTCAGCCGTCTGACGGATCAAATTCGTGGCAACCGCGGAACCATTGACAAATACATGGGCGACTGTGTCATGGCTTTTTGGGGCGCCCCAGTTGACACGCCAGACCATGCCAGCTTGGCTGTCAAAACAGCTTTTGAGATGGCCAATGCCATACGCAAGCTCAATGAAGAGCATCGCAGCAAGGGGTTGCCTGAAATCGGTGTCGGCATTGGGCTGAACACGGGCACCATGTGCGTGGGCGATATGGGCTCTGACATCCGGCGAAGCTACACCGTTATTGGCGACTCGGTCAACTTGGGCTCCCGGCTAGAGGGTTTGTCAAAAACCTATGGTGTTGATATCGTGGTGAGTGAGTCAACCCGGCAGTTGGCCAATGACTTTGCCTGGCAAGAGCTGGACAAAGTCAGGGTAAAAGGAAAAGACAATGCAGTAGCCATTTTTTGGCCGCTGGCGCCTTTAGACCGCATGAGCTCCGACAGCACTGCCGAGCTCAAAACCTGGACGCTGGCGCTAAAAGCCTATCGCGCGCAAGACTGGGACCAATGCGATGTGCAATTGCTTAATTTACAGCGCCTGAATGCCAAAAAATACCTTTACCAACTGTACGCAGAGCGTGTAGCCTCTATGCGGTTGCTGCCGTTTGACCCTGAATGGGACGGCGCCACGAATTTTCAGACCAAATAGGGCTAGACTGCTTGCGTTTAGTTCAGGGCTATACAAAAAAGGTAATTGAAACTTTATGAAAGTCAGGGTACTCGGTTGTTCAGGCGCAATTGCCAAAGATTGCCGAACGACATCCTTTCTGATTGACCACGATGTGCTGGTGGACGCAGGTACCGGGGTGGGCGACCTCACGCTGGATGAAATGCTGCGTATCAACCACGTTTTGCTGACCCATTCACACCTTGACCATGTTGCCGCTTTGCCGTTGATGGTCGATGCCATCGCCTCTCAAAGAACGACGCCGATCCAGGTTCACGCTTTGCAGGGCACGATAGACGCATTGAAAGCACACATTTTTAACAATGCGATTTGGCCGGATTTCTCGAAAATTCCGACACCAGAAGCGCCCTTCATCACATTTCACCCGCTTGCTTTGGGGGAAACTCTCAGCTTGGCAGGTAAACATATTGAAGTCCTTCCCGCAGTACATACTGTGCCGGCTGTTGGCTACGCCTTGACCACAGGAAAAGGCTATTGGGTTTTTACCGGGGACACAGAAATCAATCCGGCTTTGTGGAAACGCATTAACCAGCTTGATGTGGCGATGCTGGTGATCGAGACGGCGTTCAGTAATCGAGAGCACGCCTTGGCAAAACGCAGCTTGCATCTTTCACCGCAAGTACTGGCTGACGAGCTCGACTTCATCGACAAAGATAAAAACTATCCGATTTACATCACGCATACCAAGCCGTTTGAGACCGAAGTGATCATGGCGGAAATCCAGAGGTTTGACCAGACATTGCCATTCAGCAAAAACGTGCTGCATGACATCCGCCGGCTGCGTGCTGGCCAGGAGTTTGAACTGTGAGTGCCGTCATCAATACCCCGCCTCAAGAACGCAATCAGGAAGATGCATTTTTTGATTCGCAAATGCTCCCCCCCCAAGACCGTGGGGTGACGTTTGAAGCGCTGTATTTCAGGCAACTGCAGTTGGTAACCAACCGGATTCATGAAACCGAGAACATTGACCAGATCATGCTGGAAGTCAGCGGTGACATCTGCAAGCTTTTCAATGCGGACAGACTAACGCTGTATGCCGTCAATGATGACCGTACAGCCATCGTTTCAAAAGTTAAAACCGGGCTCAACAGCACACAGGACCTGAAATTACCCATAGGCGCACAGAGCATTGCAGGGTATGTCGCCATGGCCAAGCAAATGGTCAATATTGAAGATGTATACGACATCAACGCGCTTAAAAAAATCCATTCAGGCTTGAGTTTTTTGCAGGCTGTCGACAAGCGCTCCGGCTACCGTACCAAGCAAATGCTGGTGGCACCGGTGATGTGCGGTGATGTTCTTTATGGCGTTTTGCAGGTCATCAACAATCGCAGTGACCAGCCGTTTACAAAGCTTGAAGAAGATGGCGCTCAGCAACTGTGCAACACCTTGGGCATTGCCATTCGTCAGCGCATGCAAAAGCAGAGTGACGGCCTGCGTAAAAAGGCCACCAAATATGACGGTCTGGTGGCAGACGGCGTTTTGAGCCAAAACGAGCTGACCACATGCATTCAAAAAGCGCGCGAGCAGGCCGAGACGGTTGAACATCTTTTGATGGCTGATCACCAAATCAGGCCAGCGCAAATTGGCCCGTCGCTGGCTAAATTTTTTGGTGTTTCTTACGAGCCGTTCAACGCGGGGCGTATCCGCTCGGAAATGCTGCATGGCTTGCTCAAGCGCGAGTTTATTGAGCAGCAGGGATGGATACCCCTCGAAGAAACGCCCGAAGGTCTTGTCATCATGTGTGTGGATCCGGAGGCAGTGCGTGGCTCGCGCGTGGTTCCGCAGGTCTTTCCGCGCAAGACCAAATTTGCCTACAGCGTCACCACCCAAACCGAGTTTGAAGAAACCTTGAGCCAGCTATTCGGTGCTGGCAATGATGGCGGGTCCATCGACCAATTACTGGCCGACATGGATTCACCGCTTGAGAACGATGCACATGACGATTCGTCGTTGGAGTCCGCTGCGGCTGACAACGAACTGGTGAAGTTTGTCAACAAAGTCATCATCGACGCCTACAACCAGAAGGTGTCAGATATTCATATTGAGCCCATGCCCGGCAAAGCCAAAACCGGCATCCGTTTCAGGATTGATGGCACGTTGCAGCCGTACATTGAGGTGCCTGCGCAATTTCGTCAAGCTATGGTCACCCGATTGAAGATCATGTGCGACCTGGACATTTCGGAGAAACGCAAGCCGCAAGACGGCAAGATCAAGTTCAAAAAATACGGGCCACTCGACATTGAACTACGAGTTGCAACTATTCCGTCAGCGGGTGGTGTTGAAGACGTGGTCATGCGTATTCTGGCCGCTGGCGAGCCGATACCCCTTGAAAAACTAGGCTTGACGGCGCACAACAAAGATCGCTTGGAGAAAACAGTCAGCAAGCCGTACGGCCTGTTTTACGTTTGCGGCCCTACCGGCTCGGGCAAAACCACCACGCTGCATTCGATCCTGAAGTTTTTAAACACACCAGACACCAAAATCTGGACAGCAGAAGACCCGGTCGAGATCACACAAAAAGGCCTGCGCCAAGTTCAGATCAACAAAAAAGCCGGTATTGATTTCGCCTTGGTCATGCGCGCTTTTTTGCGTGCTGACCCAGACATCATCATGGTTGGCGAGTCGCGCGACAAAGAAACCGTGTCCATGGGTGTTGAGGCATCCCTCACCGGCCACATGGTGTTTTCAACCTTGCATACCAATTCGGCGCCTGAATCGATCACGCGTTTGCTTGACATGGGCATGGACCCGTTTAACTTTGCCGATGCGCTGCTTGGCATCTTGGCGCAAAGGCTGGCCAAAAAATTGTGTGACTGCAAAGAGTCCTATTCACCCAGCTCGCAAGAGATCAAAGACTTTATCAACGAATATGCGCAAGACTTGCGCAACAGCCCAGCTTGGAAAGATGACGCGGGCGGCGAATCCCAAAAGCTGCTAGATGGTTGGACCGAACGTTATGCCGTAGACGGACAACTCAAGTTCTACCGCGCTGTCGGCTGCGACAAATGCAACAAGACCGGATACAAAGGCCGGATCGGCCTGCATGAACTGATGATTGCCGACGATGCAGCCAAAAAACTGATTCAGGAACGCGCCAGGGTCGCGGAGTTGTTTGCCTCGGCTGTGAACAGCGGTATGCGTACCCTGAAAATGGACGGCATGGAAAAGGTATTGATGGGGCTGACGGATTTGAAAATGGTTCGGTCGGTTTGTATTAAGTGACAGAAATGTAGTTCACCTGCAGATGGGTGGCAAATGTGTCGCCTTAATGAGCGGATTTTGTTAGAAAGAGTGATGAATCAAGGCTCACACTGATGGGCATGAAACTTGCTGAGAAAGTTGATATTAGTCAGTAGCCTAAGGGGGTTTTATGAAGCGTTCTATTCAAAAGGGTTTTACCCTGATCGAGTTGATGATCGTCGTGGCGATTATCGGTATTTTGGCTGCGGTGGCTTTGCCTGCTTATCAGGACTACACCAAGCGGGCCAAGTTGTCTGAATTAATTTT
>JBBRDA010000062.1:0-18865 GCA_038204335.1 Burkholderiales bacterium | reverse complement strand
AGCAGGTCGCCCAAAGTATCTTTCAGCGTCCAGGTGAGGGCTACGACGCATTGCGGGGTGATTTTCATCGGACAATTGTCCCATGGATGTCAATCAACCCCTCGCCCTTCTCGCCGGTCTTACCCCCGGCCCAATTCATGCGCCGCCACTGGCAAAAAAAGCCCTTGCTGGTGCGCGGTGCAGTACCCGGGTTTCAGCCTTTGCTGAGTCGGGGAGAGCTGTTCAAGCTGGCGTCAAACGACGAGGTGGAGTCACGGCTGATTGTTAAAAACAGCCAAGGCTGGCGCATGAAAAACGGCCCGTTTGCAGCGCGTGCTTTACCGCCGCTCAAGCAGCCCGGCTGGACGTTGCTGGTGCAAGGTGTTGATGGGCACGACGAGGCGGTGCATCAAATGCTGCAGCAGTTTCGGTTTGTGCCCGATGCGCGGCTTGACGATGTGATGATCTCATGGGCCACGGCGGGCGGTGGCGTGGGCCCGCATTTTGACAGCTATGACGTCTTTTTATTCCAGGCCAGTGGCCGCCGCCGCTGGAAAATCGGTCAGCAAAAAGACCTGACCCTGCAAGAGGGCGTGCCGTTAAAAATATTGCAAAACTTTGCGCCGCAAGAAGAGTTTGTGCTGGAGGCGGGCGACATGCTTTATCTGCCGCCGCGTTATGCCCACGACGGCTTGGCGGAGGCGAGTGTCGGGCCAGACGGCAAGCCGCAAGATTGCATGACTTACTCCATCGGTTTTAAGGCACCGGTGGCGCAAGAACTGGCGGCTGAACTGCTGCACCGGTTGGCTGAGTTCAATGAAGACGCGCTTGACGAGCCTAGCCCTCAGACGTCTAAGTCCAGTCAGGCCAAAGTGATGTACCGGGATCCGGCGCAAGCTGCTACAGCTACCCCCGCACAATTGCCAGACAGTTTGGTGGCTTTTGCACAAAAGGCCGTGCATGACGCACTCAAAGACCCCTTAGCCTTGGGTTGTGCGTTGGGCGAAATCATGACCAGCCTGAAGCCGCAAGTCTGGTTTGAAGAAGTGGACGCTGACCTGCCCTTGGCGATGGGGCTGCGTCTGGATGCCAAAACCCGCATGATGTATGACGCGCAACATATTTTTATCAACGGTGAAAGCTACCGGGCCAAGGGCGCTGATGCCGCAATGATGCAGCAATTGGCCGACCAGCGCCAGCTACCTGCGCAAGCCCTGCGCAAGGCCAGTCAGGACGCGCTTGCCCTGCTGGCAGACTGGTACTGCGCAGGCTGGATCCATGTTGCCAAGGAGCCTGTATGAGTGCAGAAAATGAGACGCCAGCAGCACCTGACGCTTTGCCGCAGGGCCGGTTTGAAGGGCCGACTGAATTTGCCCAATTGATTCGCCTGGCGTTTGCCAACGCTGCCGCACAGGGCTGGCGCGAAATCATTATTTGTGACAGCACGTTTGAAGACTGGCCGCTGGGTGAACGTGCCGTTGCCCAGTCGCTCAATGACTGGTCATCATCGGGCCGCAAGTTGACCATGCTGGCTAAAAACTACAGCGAGGTCACGCGCCGTCATGCCCGCTTTGTGACGTGGCGGCGGACTTGGGCTCATATTGTGGAGTGCAGGGGCAACGCGGCGATTTCGGCCGACGACATGCCCAGCGCTTTGTGGAGCCCGGTGTGGGTTTTTCAAAGGCTCGACCTGACGCGCTCAACCGGTGTGTCTGGTGCTGAAGCCGCGCGCAGAGTGGGCCTGAAAGAGCGACTTGATGAATGCCTGAAGTACAGCTCGCCTGCGTTTGCGGCGACAACACTAGGCCTGTAGGACAAGCGCTGATATCGCCGGCCAACTAGCTCGACAATGCAACTTTTTTGAGTTGGTTTAATCCGGGCTATAATCGAAAGCTGGACAAAAGAGCTCGAGTCCTCTTGTCTGGTCAAATAATCTCTGGTACGTCGCTGACATATGTGCTTGATTCATCAGCCCGATTTTTGACAATTTCCGGAAATTGTTTTCTTTTTTAATTTTAAGGATAGTGAAATGAACAAATCTCTCGTTTTGGCCGCTCTGGTTGCTGCTTTTGCTTTGGCCGCTTGCGGCGAGAAAAAAGTTGAGGCACCTGCTGCAGCACCAGCACCAGTTGCTGCTCCTGCACCAGCCGCCGCTCCTGTAGCTGAGGCCGCCGCTTCTGCTGCTGCTGGCGCTGCTTCAGCCGCTATGGGCGCTGCTTCAGCCGCTATGGGCGCTGCATCCGCTGCAATGGGTGCTGCTTCTGCTGCTAAGTAATCTCTTTAAGAGCATAAAAAAACCGCCGCAAGGCGGTTTTTTTATGGGAGATCATTTTTTGGTTGATTCACGCGGACAGCCACTGACAGCCATCATCTTGCGTCGCAACAAAGATGTCATCAGAGTTGCATGACAAGGCTTGTGCCAGGCAGCTTTTTACCAGTCCAGGCAAGTTGTTCTGCTGACTCAGGTGGGCGGCTACCACATGCTTGAGCCCGCTGTGCAGCACGCTGCCCGCAATGCCGGCTGCTTGAGAATTGGCAAGATGCCCGTAGTGACCGCCAACGCGCTGCTTTAAAAATGGCGGGTAAAGAGAAGCCGCCAGCAGATCGGGGTCGTGGTTGCATTCAAGCAGGAGCGCATGGCAACCTTGCAGTTGGTCGAGCACATGCGCGGTAGCGTGCCCAAGATCAGTCAGGATGCCGAGCTTGCCAGCGCCATCTGTGCAGGTGAGCTGGAGCGGTTCCCGGGCGTCATGCGGCACGGTAAAAGGGCAGAGCTGCAACCCATTCAGGTCAATCACCTGCCCGTCAGACGCCCTACGCAGCAGGCCTGACGTGTTGTCGTATTTGATCGCAGCAGCCGTTCCCGCGCTCATCCAGACCGGAATGTTGTACTGGTTTGACAGAGATTGCACACAGCCCGTGTGGTCGCCATGCTCATGGGTGATGAAGATGGCGTCCAGCTGGTCTGGCAGCACGCCCGACTTTTCAAGACGATGGACCAATTGCCTCAAGCCAAAGCCGCAGTCAATCAGCACATGACAGGTATCTTGCCCCGTGGACTGAACCAGTGTCGCATTGCCTGAGCTGCCACTGCCCAGGCTTTTAAAGCGCATCACGTCGCGCCGTCAAAAGCGGTCAAGGCTTTACTTCAAGTCGTCAGCAATCACCTTGACAATGCGTTGAGCGTTGACGGATGATTCAGGGGCACCCTGCGCGTTGAGCACCGACACCGTGGTGGCTTCGCCCAAGCTCTTCAGGGTGATGCGGTATTTAATAGGCGCAACAGCAGGTGCTGCGGCGCTGAAGAGCTTGGATAAAAAGCCCGGCTCCTTTTTGTCAGACGTGACGTCAACGTAGCGCACAAAGTAGGTGCCTTGGGCGCGGTCGCGGTCTTCAACCGTGAAACCGGTTCTGTCCAGCGTCAAGCCAACGCGGCGCCAGGCGCGGTCAAAACCCTCTTCCATTTGCACAACCGGTACGCCGTTGACATTGGCGACGTTCGATGTGGTGCGTGGTGCGCCGGCAGCGACCAAGACTTTGGACTGTTCCTGCGCCACACCGAGCTTGATCATCATGCGGCGTAAAAACTCGGCTTCCAGTTCAGGGTTGGGTGGTACGGGTTGCCACACGGTGCCGTCACCCGAGGTGTTTTTGCCGGCCGTGCCGCCAACCACTGTCTCCACCAGGCCGCGATGGCTGACAAAAATTTCAGTTCCGCCTGCCGCGTTGCGCTCCAGCCGCGTGCGGAATTTGTCGCGTTCGCCGGTTGAGTAAAGGCTTTCAAATACCTTGCCTAAGGTTTCCCGGATGAAGTCTTGCGGCAGCTTGGCGCGGTTTTCGGCAAAGTCCGTTTCCATGATGCCCAGATTTTCTTGGTCGAGCGTCAGCAAAAAACCGCTTTCAAGCCAAAAGTCGCGGATCGGTCCCCAGAGCTTGTCGGCGGGGCGGTTCACAACCAACCAGCGCTGGCTGCCGGACCTTTCAATGCGAACGTCGCCGACTGCAAGTGCCCCGACGGGCAAGGCTTGTGCGCCTTGGCCGACCTGAAACGCATTCGCGCTGACCGCCGTGCCGGGCACAACGTAGCGGGTTTCGCGGGTCAGCTGCGTCAAATCTGGCGGCACGTCTAGCGACGGGCCTGTTTTACCGGCTGATTTGTAGTCGATCTTGTCGCCCTGCAAAAGGTCGTTCATGCTTGAGCAGCCGCTGAGCAATACCATGCCCGCAACAGCTGCAGCACCCACGGTTGCCTTGAATAAGCTGAAAGCCAAAGAGTTTTTTTGCAATGTCATCACTTAAGAGTCCTTAAAAATCAGATCAGTCCGGTAGCTCGTAGCGCGCCTTCAACCGTGGCCACGTTCGATGCCTCAAGCGGCGTCATGGGCAAGCGCAGTGTGGGCCCGCACAGCCCCATACGAGCCATCGCCCATTTCACAGGAATCGGGTTGGCCTCGACAAACAGTTGCTTGTGCAGGGGCAACAATGTCATCTGGATCTGCATGGCTCGTTTGGCATCGCCAGCAACGGCGGCCATACACAGCTCGTGCATCAATTTTGGGGCGACGTTTGCCGTGACGCTGATGTTGCCTTGGCCGCCGCAGAGCATCAAGGCCACAGCGGTCGGGTCGTCGCCCGAATACACGGCAAAACCCTTAGGCACTTCTTTGATCAGCCACTGCGCTCTTTCGATATTGCCTGTGGCTTCTTTGATACCCACAATACCCGGCACCTGCGCCAGCCGCAGCACAGTGGCGTGCGCCATATCGGCCACGGTACGGCCCGGCACGTTGTAGAGCACGCACGGCAAATCGCCGGTGGCTTCCACAATCGCCTTGAAGTGCTGGTACTGGCCTTCTTGCGTCGGTTTGTTGTAGTAGGGCACGACCTGCAGTTGGCAATCAGCGCCGACTTGGCGGGCAAATTTGGCCAGCTCAATGGCCTCGGCGGTTGAATTAGCACCGCAGCCAGCCATGATGGGCACGCGCTTGTTGGCTTGTTCAACCGAGACTCGGATGATTTCGCAATGCTCTTGGACGTTGACAGTTGGTGACTCGCCGGTGGTACCCACCACGCCGATGCAGTCCGTGCCTTCAGCCACATGCCAGTCCACCAGCTTGCGCAGCGTGGGGTAGTCCACACTGCCGTCTGGGTGGAGGGGCGTTGCCAGTGCAACGATGCTGCCTGTGATGGGGTTCATGGGTGGGTCTAGGGAACGTTTCGGTCTGGCTACTGGTCCAAAAGGGATTCGATATTCTACCCAGTCGTCCGGGGGCTATGGCTACAACAGGTAGCGTGCTGGTAACCGATCGGCGCCGGCTTCGTGCACAGCGGCGATGCGTTGAACAAAGCGGGGTGTTTGCTTAACTGCACCCGCTACAAAACCATCTTCAAACGCCACCACCCGCAAGTTTTTGCAGGTTTCAAGCAATTCGCCTGGGCGCAGTAAAAAGTCTGGGCGAGACGGTTTGCCCACAGTCTCGTTGCCTTGAGCAAAGGTTTCATAAATTAGCACACCGCCGGGGGCTAGGCTGGCTAGCAGGGCTGGCATGAGCGGGCGCCACAGGTAGTTGGTCACGATGACCGCGTCAAACTGCCTGCCGGCAAAAGGCCATGGGCCGTTTTCAATGTCTGCCACAACCTTTTCGCAAAAGGGAGCTGAAATCGCTATTGATTCAATAGCTGCTTGCGCCCGATCTACAACGGTTACAGGGTGATTTAAGTTGTTAAAATAGTAGGCGTGGCGTCCGTAACCGCAAGCCACGTCCAGCACCCGGCCTTGCGGTGGGGCAAGGTGTGACCAGCGCTTGACCCACTCTGAAGGGGGCTCAGTGCCATGCAAACCGGCATCCGTCAAAGCGGTTTGACCTCGTCTTTCAGCGCAGCCAACGCCATCGCTTCTACCCGCGCGGGCGCCAGCAGCTTCAACCAGCGGCCGAGTTTGCCTTTGGCCGTCATCACCACGTCGCGCTGGCGGCTGTTCATGCCCTGCAAAATCAGCTGGGCGCATTCTTCGACCGACATCGCGTTGTCTTCTTTCAGCCCGCTTGACCCAGCTGTCTGCCCCGCAGCATTCAGGCCGTGGTAGCGGATTTGCGTGGCCACCACACCGGGGTAGGCTGTGGTCACGCTGACAGCAGCGGTTTTCAGCTCGGCCCGCAGTGCCTCAAAAAAGCCGGTCATGGCAAATTTGGTGGCGCTGTAGGCGGTGCGCCCCGGTACGCCAAACAGCCCCGCCAAGCTGGACACCGCCACGATGCTGCCGCGGCTTTGCTTGAGGTGCGGCAGCGCGGCGTGGGTACACCAGACACTGCCCCACAGATTGACGCGCATGAGTTGCTCATACCAAGCCAAGTCGTCGGCTTTGACTTCTTCAAACAGCGCCTGGGCTGACATGCCCGCGTTGTTGATGAGGGCGTCAATCCGGCCGTAGGTCGTGATGGTGGTGGCGATCAAAGCGCGGCAGGCGGGCTCCAGCGACACATCGGTTGGCACCACCAAGGTTTGCGCGCCCAGCGCGGCGCACTGGCTGGCGACTTGCTGTAGCCGCGTTTCATCTCTGGCAGCCAGTACCAAAGCGACCTGAGCGCCGTGACTGCTGGCCAGTTGCCGTGCCATCTCTGCGCCAATACCATCGGACGCACCTGTAATTACTATAATTTTCATAGCTGCTTGCGCCCGTATTTATTGGTCAAAAGCCCTAAAAGATACCTAAAATGACCCGAAAAAAAGCATGTCAGACCTAAAAACAGGCCCAAACCTGGTTGGAAAGTACCACCAGAAAGTCTGGCTGCGTGTAAAGCGCAAAAACACCCAGCAGCACCGCGCTGGCGGCCAGCCACGAGAGGGTTTGCTTCAGGCGCTGATGTGTCATATCAGGCGCCCGCGGGTCGTTGGCCAGCAGCCACGCGTTGAATCGGTGCTTCACGCACTGGCAGGTTGATCAGCCCGGCAAAAATACCCAGCGCAATCGTGATGTACCAAACGATGTCATAGCTGCCGGTGCGGTCATACAGCACGCCGCCGAGCCAGACGCCTAAAAACGAGCCAATCTGGTGGCTGAAGAACACAAAACCGCTCAGCATAGACAAATGCGCCACGCCAAAAATCTGCGCCACCGCTGCGTTGGTGGGCGGCACGGTGGACAGCCACAGCAAACCCATCACGCTGGCAAAAATATAAACGCTCATGGGGCTCAGGGGCGCGGCGATAAAAATGGCGATCACCACAGCGCGCGCAAAGTAAATGAACACCAAAATGTTCTTTTTAGCCATGCGCTGGCCAAGCGTGCCCGCCGCATAGGTGCCGAATACATTGAATAGGCCGATCAGCGCCAGCGCGTAGCCCGCCACCTGAGGTGACAAACCTTTGTCTTTCAGGTAGCTGGGCATGTGCACGCCAATAAATACCACCTGAAAGCCACACACAAAATACCCCGCCATCAGAAGTTGAAAGCTGGGGTATTTGAAAGCTTCGCGCAGCGCCTGGAGGATGGTTTGCTCGCGTTTGGGAGCCTGGCCCCCTGCAAAGCCGCTTTCACGCAGGCCCAGCGCCAGCGGCATGATGAGCAGCACCGCCCCGGCCAAAATGATCAGCGCCTGCTGCCAGCCGATATTGCTGATCAAAAAGCTCTCGATCGGCACCATTAAGAACTGCCCAAAAGAGCCTGCGGCTGCAGCAACGCCCATCGCCCAGGAGCGCTTGTCGGCTGAAATATTTCTCCCAATGATGCCGTAAATCACCGCATAGGTGGTGCCCGCTTGCGCCGCGCCAATCAGCACGCCAGCCGTTAACGTGAACAAGAAACCTGTCGGGGACAACGCCATCCCAAGCAAGCCCAGAGCGTAAAGTACCGATCCACCCAGCAACACCTTAAACGCGCCAAGCCGGTCAGCCAGCATGCCAGCAAAAATGCCGCAAACTCCCCAAGACAGGTTCTGGATGGCAATCGCAAAAGCGAAGGTTTCACGGGTCCAGCCTTGAGCCTGCGTGATAGGCTGCAGCCACAGGCCAAAGCCGTGGCGTATACCCATCGACAGCGTGACGATGGCAGCCCCGCAAACCAGAACCTGGGCGATTGAAAGTGTTTTAGTCGAGTTGGCCGGTGCAGATGTCATCGCATAACTTTAACTGGAACATTGCCGGGTTGCTGTCGCCAAGCAAACTGGCAGCATGAACAATTTGCAGCGGCTTGGTTGGTTGGGCTGTGGTTTTATCCAGCTTCTTTTTGATTCGCATCTACAATCGAGTCAAAATAACGTCCTCTCATGGCATCCAAACTACCTTCCGCCACTGTCGGCTCTGCGCCTGAATACTCCGAAAGCTCGATTCGCGTCCTCAAGGGACTGGAGCCGGTCAAACAGCGCCCGGGTATGTATACCCGTACCGACAACCCGCTGCACATCATTCAGGAAGTGCTCGACAACTCGGCCGACGAGGCGCTGGCGGGCTACGGCAAAAAGCTTAAGGTAACGCTGCACGCTGATGGTTCGGTCAGCGTAGACGACGACGGGCGTGGCATACCTTACGGCCTGCACCCCGAAGAAAAGGCACCGGTCGTCGAACTGGTTTTCACGCGGCTGCATGCTGGCGGCAAGTTTGACAAGGGCAAAGGCGGTGCCTACAGCTTTTCAGGTGGTTTGCACGGCGTTGGCGTGAGTGTGACGAACGCGCTGTCCAAGCGGCTAGAGGTCACGTCATATCGTGACGGCATGGTGGCCCACCTGGTGTTCTCGGGCGGCGACGTGATTGAAAAGCTGCACCTGCGCAAGGCGATAGAAGGCGACCGCAAGTCTGGCACCGCGGTACGGGCCTGGCCAGATGCCAAATATTTTGAGTCTTCGGTGCTGCCGTTGGCTGAACTGACCCATCTGCTGCGCAGCAAAGCGGTGCTGATGCCGGGCGTGTCGGTCACGCTAGCTGTTGAGAAGACCAAAGACAGCCAAACCTGGTTGTACAAGGGCGGCCTGCACGATTACTTGGCCCAAACACTGAACGGTGATCTGGTGATCCCGATGTTTGAGGGCAAGGGCTTCGCGGATGCGCAGCATGAAACATTTGCCGAGGGCGAGGGCGCTGACTGGTGCGTGGCTTTTACCGAAGATGGCCAGCCGGTGCGTGAGAGCTATGTCAATCTGATACCCACCAGCGCTGGCGGCACCCACGAAAGCGGCCTGCGTGATGGTCTTTTTACAGCGGTTAAAAGCTTTATTGAGCTGCACAGTTTGCTTCCCAAAGGCGTCAAGTTGCTGCCCGAGGACGTGTTTGCGCGCGCCAGCTACGTGCTGAGTGCCAAGGTGCTGGATCCGCAATTTCAGGGGCAAATCAAGGAACGTTTGAATTCGCGCGACGCTGTTCGCCTGGTCTCAAACTATGTGCGCCCCGCGTTGGAGCTGTGGTTAAACCAGCATGTGGACTACGGTAAAAAACTGGCCGAACTGGCGATTCGCGCGGCGCAAACCCGGCAAAAGGCTGGCCAAAAGGTTGAAAAACGCAAGGGTTCGGGCGTGGCGGTGTTGCCGGGCAAGCTGACCGATTGTGAAAGCAAGGATTTAGCCCACAACGAGGTCTTTTTGGTCGAGGGCGATTCGGCAGGTGGCAGCGCCAAAATGGGCCGAGACAAAGAAAGTCAGGCCATTTTGCCGTTGCGCGGCAAGGTGCTCAACACTTGGGAAGTCGAGCGAGACCGCTTGTTTGCCAATACTGAGATTCATGACATTGCAGTCGCGATTGGCGTTGATCCTCATGGCCCGGATGATTCGCCGGACATGAGCGGCCTGCGCTACGGCAAGGTGTGTATCTTGAGCGATGCCGATGTTGACGGCTCACACATTCAAGTCTTGCTGCTCACGCTCTTTTTCAGGCATTTCCCTAAATTGATTGAAGCTGGGCATGTGTATGTGGCTAGGCCGCCGCTCTTTAGAGTCGATGCACCAGCACGGGGTAAGAAGCCAGCATCCAAGGCGTACGCGTTGGATGACGGTGAATTAACAGCTATTCTTGACAAGTTGCGCAAAGAAGGCGTGCGTGAAGGCTCTTGGAGCATTAGCCGCTTCAAGGGTCTGGGCGAAATGAATGCGGAACAATTGTGGGAAACCACACTCAATCCAGACACACGCCGCCTGCTGCCCGTGCAATTAGGTAACCAAAGCTTTCTGCAAACCCAGGACCTTATTACCAAACTCATGGGCAAGGGCGAGGCTGCGGCACGCCGCGAACTGATGGAACTTCACGGTGATGCCGTAGAGATTGATATTTGATGTTTGTTGCTTTGACTTTTTTGAAACAGCGTTTGGCTGGCGCGTTTGTGGCGCTGCTGATCGGATTGTTTGCGCTGCCCGCTGTGGCCGATGTGTGGGGCTACATCGATGCCAAGGGGGTGGCCCATTTTTCAACTGAAAAGCTCGATGAGCGTTATGAGCTGTTTTTCAAGGGCGGCGAGAGTTTTTCAACTGAAAAATCCGACAGACTGAGCCCTGGCCAGGGCAAGGCTGGCAGCAACCAGATACCTGCTGGGAGTGCTCACGCACCCACCAAGCTGCTGGCTTATTTCGACATCTCGCCCAACTACAAAGCCGTCAAGCATCTGCTCAAGGACGCGGCACAAGTGCATGGCATTGACTATGAGCTGCTGCAGGCATTGATAGCGACTGAATCCGGTTTCGATACTTTTGCCGTTTCACCAAAAGGTGCCGTTGGTTTGATGCAATTGATGCCGCCCACGGCAGAACGTTATGGTGTCAAGGCCGACAAAACGGCGCCAATTGAAAAGAAGCTGACCGACCCTAAAACCAACATCAGGGCGGGCGCCAGTTACCTGCGTGATTTGATAAAAATGTTTCCTGGCCAGCTTGAATTGGCTGTGGCGGCCTACAACGCAGGAGAAGGCGCGGTTCAGCGGGCGGGCAACAAGATTCCGAACTACCCTGAGACCAAAAATTACGTTAAAACCGTGATGCAGCTTTATGGCCACCTCAAACCACCGGCAGTGGTGCTTGAGGCGCGCAAAACGTCGGGCCGGGTACGTATGGAAATGATGGGTGGTAACACTGTCGTTTTAGGGCGCAACAACATGGTGCCCGCGCTCACTGCTCAATCCCAAGGGATTCCAACTGTTGCGCTTGACTAGCTGCAATTCATAACTTTTAGTATTCATGGATCTTTTTACCGCAGAGCCTGCACCTGGCAGCCCGGAATCCGCCGACCAGGACTCGCTTTCAGCTTACGCCCAGCGTGCTTACCTTGAATACGCGCTCAGCGTCGTCAAAGGCCGCGCACTGCCTGACGCGTGCGACGGGCAAAAGCCAGTGCAACGGCGCATTTTGTACAGCATGTCGCGCATGGGTTTGGGCTTTGGTGGCGCCAATGGCGCAAGCGGTGCCAAACCTGTCAAAAGTGCTCGCGTGGTGGGCGACGTGCTGGGCAAGTACCACCCGCATGGTGACAGTGCCGCTTACGACGCGATGGTGCGCATGGCCCAAGACTTCAGCCAGCGCTACCCCTTGGTCGATGGCCAAGGTAACTTCGGCAGTCGGGATGGCGACAGCGCTGCTGCCATGCGCTACACCGAAGCCCGCTTGGCCCGCATCACCAGCCTGTTACTCGACGAGTTGGACGAGGGCACAGTGGACTTCATCCCCAACTACGACGGCTCGTTTGAAGAGCCGCGTCAGTTGCCTGCGCGCCTTCCGTTTACGTTGCTTAACGGGGCCAGCGGCATTGCGGTTGGCCTGGCGACCGAAATCCCCAGCCATAACCTGCGTGAAGTGGCCGATGCCTGTATTGCGCTGATCAAAACGCCCAAGCTGCTAGATGACGAGCTTTACGGCATCATTGCTGGACCCGATTACCCGGGTGGCGGGCAAATCATTTCCAGTACCGCCGAGATCGCTGCCGCCTACGGCACGGGCCGGGGCTCACTCAAGGTACGCGCTCGCTGGAAGATAGAAGACCTGGCACGCGGCCAGTGGCAACTGGTTGTGACAGAGCTGCCGATCGGCGTCAGCACGCAAAAAGTACTGGAAGAAATTGAAGAGCTGACAAATCCGAAGGTCAAGATCGGCAAGAAGGCCCTAACGACAGATCAACTGCAGCTCAAACAAACTTTGCTGGCGGTGCTGGATGTGGTGCGGGATGAGTCTGGCAAAGAAGCCGCCGTTCGGCTGGTGTTAGAGCCTAAAACCAGCCGTATTGAGCAAAGCGAACTCATCACGACGCTGCTGGCTCACACCAGTCTTGAGACGTCCTCCCCGATCAACCTGACGATGATCGGCATTGATGGCAGGCCAGCGCAAAAGTCGTTGCGTCAGATGCTGGTCGAGTGGATTGAATTCAGGCAAACAACAATCGCTCGTCGTTCGCAGTTTCGCTTGACCAAGGTGCTGGACCGGATCCATATTTTGGAAGGCCGCGCGCTGGTGCTGCTGAACATTGACGAGGTGATTGCCATCATCCGTCAATCGGACGAGCCTAAGGCCGCTCTGATCGAGCGCTTCAAACTGAGTGACCGACAAGCTGAAGACATTCTTGAAATCCGCCTGCGTCAGCTGGCCAGGCTGGAAGCCATCAAGATCGAGCAAGAGCTCAAAGCATTGCGTGAAGAGCAGAGCAAGCTGGAAGAAATTCTGGGCAACCCGGCCGCGCTCAAGCGTTTGATGGTGAAAGAAATTGAGGCTGATGCCAAGCAGTTTGCCGACCCACGCCGCACGCTGATTCAGGCCGAGAAAAAAGCTGTACTTGAAGTCAAGGTCCTCGATGAACCCGTTACCGTGGTCATCAGCAGCAAGGGCTGGATTCGCGCCCGTACAGGTCATGGGCATGAGGCAAACAGCTTTGCTTTTAAAGAGGGCGACGGCCTGTACGGCACGTTTGAGTGCCGTACGGTGGACACGCTGCTGGTATTTGGTAGCGCGGCCAAAGGTACGGGGCGAATTTATTCGGTCGCTGTATCGCTACTTCCCGGTGCACGCGGCGACGGTCAACCTGTCACGACACTGATTGAACTTGAATCTGGCACGCAGCCTCTGCATTATTTTGCCGGCCCGGCCAGTGCCACCATGTTGTTGTCCAGCAGCGGCGGTTACGGCTTTTTGGCCAGCGTTGAGACCATGTCCTCCCGGCCGAAAGCAGGCAAAGCATTTATCAGCTGCGCTGAGGGCGAGTCGATCTGCAAACCATCGCTGGTATCGGGTACATCCGCAAGCGTTCCGCTCAAACCCGCCACCCATGTGGCATGCGCATCTACGGCGGGTCGAATCTTGACCTTTGACATTACCGAGCTGAAACAGATGGCAGGCGGCGGTCGCGGCCTGATGTTGATTGATCTGGACGCCAAGGATACCTTGGCTGGCGCAGCCGCTTATACCCGCAGCGTTCGCATTGACGGCATAGGTCGCGGCGGCAAGGCCCGTGATGAAACGCTTGAAATCCGCAGCCTGAACAACGCTAGAGGAGCGCGCGGTCGTAAAGGAAAGACGGCTGATTTGGGCTTTAAACCTACATCCGTCACTCGAATCGACTGATTTTTGACCGTTTTAAGTATGAAATTGGGCTCTAGCCCAATGAATACGGGCGCAAGCAGCTATAAATTTAATAGCTTTTTGAGCATTGATCAGTTGATCTCGGCAATCATCTCAATCTCAACACACGCCCCCATCGGAATTTGAGCCACGCCAAAGGCGCTTCTGGCATGTGCACCGACTACCGGGCCGAAGACTTCACCGAAAAGTTCGCTGGCGCCGTTTGTGACCAGATGCTGCTCCGTAAAGTCAGCCGTTGAATTGACCAAACTCATGAGTTTGACGATACGTGCCACGTCATTCAGCGTTTTACCGGTGCTCGCCAATGCGGCGTGCAAGGTACCCATGAGGTCAATCGCTACCAGGCGTGCGGCGGCTTTACCTTCTTCGGTGGTCACATTCTTGCCGAACTGCCCAGCCCAGACCTTGCCGTCTTTTTTGGCAATATGCCCGCTTAAAAACACCAGCTTGCCTGTTTGTACAAACGGAACGTAAGCGGCAGCAGGAATAGCCAGCGGCGGCAGCGTGATGTTCAAGGTTGCGAGTTTTTGATAAACGTCTTGAGCAGATGTGGGAGCGGTCATGGCGAGATCCTTGGGTGATTAAAAACGTCAAACAGATTGAGTGGCGGGTTGCATTGGCGTGACAGTGACTGCCACATCGAGCGTGTGCTGCGCGCCGCCGCGTATGACGCCGCGCAGGGGCGAGACGTCTAAGAAATCGCGCCCTGTCGCCAGTGTCACATAGTCCTCACCCGGCGCACGGTTGTTGGTGGGGTCAAAGTCAAACCACTGGCCAGTCGCAGAGGCAGACTTCGCGCCGCTGGCATCCGGGCAATACACCGACGCCCAGGCGTGCGACGCGTCGCAACCAATCAGGCGCGGCTGGCCAGGGGCGGGCTGGGTCAACATGTAGCCGCTGACGTAGCGCGCAGGTAAACCCATCGCGCGGCAGCAGGCCACCATGATGTGAGCAAAATCCTGGCAAACCCCTTTGCGTTGTTGCAGTGCTTCTAGGGCGGGCGTGTCGACATCGGTACTCTCGCCGTCGTAGCTCATGGCACTGTGGATGCGTGACATCAACTCAAGCGCAGCTTCCAGCAACGGCCTGCCAGGTGTGAAGCTGGGCTTTGCAAAATCTGAAAAGGCATCGTGGCGCGGTACGTAGGGCGATGCAAAGACAAACTCCCAAGCGCTGTTGTAGGCAGCCCCAGACCGGTAGCGAAACGCTTCCCGCACGCCCTCCCAGGCCACTTCTGCGGTACTTTCCATGCATGTCGGGCTGGCCTGGGTTTGCACCACACTGTCAGCGATGACTTGCAGCTGTTCATGACTGGTTTGCAGGGAGAAAAATAGTTTGCTGTTGCCATATCCATCCATGGCTTCGCTCTGCTGAGCTGGCTGGGGACTGATGTGCAGCGCGTGTTGCAAAACAGTCTGGCCAAGGCTGTTTTTTGGCCGCAGATGAACAGCATGCTGCGCATTTTCAACCGCTGGGGTGTAGTGATACAGCGTTTCGTGACGCACATGTAGCAGCATAGATGGCAACTTTTGTTGGTTGATTGCGGCTTGGGTACGACTCAGGCGTTCAGGCTGTGGCTGGCGCTGCTTGCGTGGCTGAAGTAGCGCTGGCTGATTTGGTCTGACAGGGCAAATGCAAAAGCTCCGCATTCTTCAAATCCGGCATCCAGCTCCGCGCGCTGTAGGCTGCGCGATGCATTCACCAGCAGCTCTATCAAGGCTGGCAGTTTTGCCGCTAGGCTGTCTGCAAGGTCGAGATCATTGCCGGGCAATTTAAGCAATCGGCTTTTCAATGACTTGATGACCCAGCTCAAGGAACGCGGGTTGTCTTGGCTGAGGACAAGTAGATCAAGCAGTGCATCCACATCGCGTCGCTGCTGGTATTGCGCATGAAATGTGATGGTGCTGTCAAACATCGCGACGATGGCAGAAAATCCGCTGTCGTCAAACACCGCATCGGTTTCAAAACCTAAGGTCATGGCGCCTGTCAGCGTGCCTAGGCGTTCCACATGCCTGCCAATACTGAGCAGTTGCCAGCCATCGTCTCGCATCATGCGATCAGTTTGCGCCCCAGTGATGGCCGCTAAATAGCTGCTGGTGATTTCTAGGGTGCGTAGCGCCTCAAGCGAGGAGTATTCCTGCCCTGTTGGTTCAGCTGGTGCCAGCGCGTCGCAACGCCTGAAGAAGTCTTGCTCCATCTGCACGATCACATGCCATTGTTCTTGTGACAGCCGCTCGCGCACGGCCGATGCCGCGCTTTTCAGGCTGCGCAGGTTGTAGCCGACGCTGGCGTGTGTCTTGGTATTGGCCAGGCTCGCGATCAGCGAGCGTTCAAAGACACGTCTGGCCTGGGGTGTTTGACTGGCTCTCGGGGCAGACTTGAGTACCAGGGCATTGCTGACAGCCATGTCGGTCAACCAGTCAAGCAGCGGCACGGACGATTGATCGATGCCCGCCAGACTTTGCAAAGTCAATTGAGCCAGTCGAAGCGAATTTTCAGCCCGCTCGGTGTAACGGCCTAGCCAAAAAAGGTTTTCAGCGGCCCGGCTGGTGACAGGCTGTTTGCGTGCACCGACACGGTGGTGCAAGGGCGCGTTGATGCTGCCGTGAATAGGCTCGGCGTGCTGCGCAGCTGGCGTGTCAAATCTCTGGTCAACTTTGGCCGGTTGCCCCAGCGCCCAGACATCGGCACTGCTGCCGCCGCGCTGCATGGAGGCAATGTTTTCATTTTTACCCGCCAAGCGCGCCAAACCGCCTGGCAATACGCGCCAAGAGCCTTGCCCATCGGGTAGCGCAAAGACCCGAAGCATGGCTGAACGCGGTGCAATTTTTTCACCTTGCCAGGTGGGCGTTTGTGACAACGGCAAATAAGCCTGCACGGTGTAGTCTTCAGCGTGCCGCAAAATGCGGCCAGCCCATTCATCAAGTGCGCGCTGGCTGAGCGTATGGCCGATGACAGACTCCATGCCGGTGCCAGGGTAGGTCGGTTTGATCACGCATCTCTTGAGCTGCGGCAGCATGTCTTGCATCACCGCTTGTTCGCCGCACCACCAGGTGCTCAATGATGGCAGGCGCAATGTTTCGCCCAACAAATGCTCAGAAAGCGCCGGTAAAAACCCCAGCATGGCGCTGGATTCCAAAAAGGCCGAGCCTGGCGCATTGGCCACTTGCACATTGCCTGCACGTATCACCTGCAGCAGGCCGGGCACGCCGAGCGTGGAGTCGGCTCGCAATTCGAGCGGGTCCAAAAACTCATCATCCAGCCGTTTGAGCACACCGTGTACGGGCTCCAGGCCTTGCAGTGTTTTAAGGTACAAACGCTCACCGCGTACCAGCAGATCACTGCCTTCAACCAGCGTTAAACCTAGGTAACGTGCAAGGTAAGCGTGCTCAAAATAGGTTTCGTTATAGGGTCCAGGAGTCAGTAACACGATGCGGCTGTCAGCCACGGCGCTTAGCGACTTCATGCTGTCAACTAGGGCTTTGTAAGACTCTGCCAACCGCTGAACCTGCATGCCCTGAAAGGCCTCCGAGAACAGCATAGAAATGCTCAAACGATTTTCAAGGAGATAGCCTAGGCCCGAAGGCGCTTGGGTGCGCTGCGACACCACCCACCACTTGCCGTCCGGGCCGCGCGCCATGTCAAACGCTGCGATATGCAAAAACATGCCGCCTGCGGGCTGTACACCTTGCATGGCACGCAGATAACCCGGGTGGCCTTGCACCAGTGCTGCGGGCAGCAAGCCTTGCTTGAGCAAGTCTTGCGCGCCATAGACGTCAGCCATGATGTGATTGAGCAGACGTGTGCGTTGTTTGATGCCAGACTCAATGCCCGCCCAGTCGTCAGGGGAGATGATCAATGGAAAAAGATCCAGGGACCATGGACGCTGCGGGCCGTTGGCGTCGGCGTAAACGTTATAGGTCACGCCGTTGTCGCGGATTTGCCTGCGCAAGTTGGCGGTGCGGTGGTTCAGGTCGTGAAAACCATCAGCGCCCAGAAAATTAAAAAAGGTGGTCCAAGCTGGGGCTAATGCGCTGCTGGCGTTGCCTTGTGACTGAATTTGCGTCGATGACTGGTTGGCCCCCGAGCTCAGGCTTTGGGCTTGACTTTGAGTCGGGCCTTGAAGCCCCCTCAGTTCATCAAAATGGCCTGTTGCGGCCCCTGGTGCCAATGCAGATGCTTGGTCACCAGGTGTTTGCGCGGAAAAAAGCGATTTGTTGTTATGCGGCACGTTGTCTCATCGTCAGCTGGCGGGCGACCTTTGATTATCTCAAATCCAGTGTGAACGGAAACTCTTTCGATGGCTGCGCCGGCGCGACCTGCAACTTACTAGGGGTATGTCCCATCTGTAAAAAGCGGCTCAGCCGACGGCTTTCTGCTTCATATGAATTGACCGGCAGGCTGGCATAGCTCAAGCCGCCCGGATGCGACACATGGTACTGACAGCCGCCCAAAGAGCGCTCCATCCAGGTGTCAACAATGTCAAACGTGAGCGGCGCGTGCACACCAATCGACGGGTGCAGCGACGATGGCGGGTTCCATGCCTTGTAGCGTACGCCCGCCACATACTCGCCCACCGTACCGGTATTTTGTAGTGGCAGCGCACGTCCATTGACGGTGACCACGTATCGGCTATCGTTCCAACCCGTGACTTTGACCTCAATGCGTTCTAGCGACGAATCCACATAGCGGGCCGTGCCTGTCGATGAGCCTTCTTCGCCCATCACATGCCAGGGTTCAAGAGCGCTACGGATCGTCAGCTCCATGCTGCTCACTTTGACCTGGCCGATCATCGGGAAGCGGAACTCAAAATGCGGTTCAAACCAGGCCATGTCAAACGCATAACCGGCTTCGTTCAGTTCGGTCAATACATCCATAAAGTCCATGCGAACCAAGCTGGGCAGCAAAAACCGGTCGTGCAGCTCTGTGCCCCAGCGCGTCAGGCGGTTGCTGGCATTCAGGTAAGACTTGTTCCAGAAGCGAGCAACGAGCGCGCGCAGCAGCAGCTGCTGGGCAATGCTCATGCGCGCATGCGGCGGCATTTCAAAAGCGCGCAACTCCAGCAAGCCAAGCCGTCCGGTTGATGAGTCCGGCGAATACAGTTTGTCGATACAAAACTCGCTGCGGTGGGTGTTACCCGTCACGTCAACCAAAATGTTGCGCAGGGTTCTATCAACAATCCATGGCGGCATGTCTTGGCCATACTTTTCGCGGTTCATGGCAATCTCGCGCATGGCGATTTCTAGCTCATACAACTGGTCATTGCGGGCTTCATCGACCCGCGGAGCCTGGCTGGTCGGACCAATGAACATGCCCGAGAACAAATAACTCAGCGACGGGTGGTTGTGCCA
>JBBRDA010000061.1:0-19043 GCA_038204335.1 Burkholderiales bacterium | reverse complement strand
CGGGCTATTCGGGCAACCGTTTATCACGAGGCCCAAGCAATGGCTACATCGAAGTCACAAAGAAAGCAGCATCGGGTGGTTTCACAGTGACAGCCTCGGTATATCTGGACCCTAGGCAAGGTGCGGCTGAAAGCAAAACCTGGGGGCCAGCAAAGCTCGATGGAGCCCTAGAAAAATACTTTGGCAAAGACCAACGAGTTCGAGTCAAGATCTAGGCCCAACCATGCTGATTGGCCTGATTCTTTTAGTATTGGTTGTTATCGGCCTGATGGTGGCCTTCGCTGCTTTCGCCATCTTCTGCGGCGTAGTCATCGCCTTTGGGGGCACTGCACTGGTGATCACTCTGATGACTGGTGACAAATATCTTGGATTTGCGTTGGCGATTCCCATTACTGGGCTTGTGTTGTGGGCTTTGTCTACCGCGTCAGACAAAGAGCAAGCCAAGAAAAAGGTCTGACAATTTCAGCATGGCCACAACGAAGCTCTTCCAGACCATCGTCAAGGTGATGGACGAATCGGAGCAGCGTTATGAAGCCGATGCAGAAGGTGGTTTGATCGTCGCCTACATGCAAGGTGAGCAGGGAACTTGAGCACCTGTGTTCAGATCCTGGACGATCACAGATCCAGAATGATAGTTTTCCCAGCTCAGTTGCTGGCTTAAATTGACTTTTGAGAAGAGTTCAACTTATAGGTATATCAAGGAGTAGTTAAATGTCAGCATTAGGGCGTTTGGGTGGAGGTTTGCTGCTAAATTTGTACGAGGATATGACGACCGAAGAGTTGCTTAAAAAGGAGCAAGTTGTTTCATGAGCCCGGACAGTAAAGGATTCAAGAAAATTGCTGGTTACAAGGAAACTAGCCGAAAAAGTAGATGCTGTCGACTTCAGTTCCAAGCCAAGATGGGTGGTGAAGGCCATTGTCTTTACAGCGGAGAATAGGCAATGCGGCTCAAAATCTTGGAAAGCATTGACTATCTGTGATGAATTGAAGGATGAATTTCATCAGCGAGTCTCAATTGAGATCGACTTGCCCTAATTGATATAGCCATGACCACCTCAGCGATCTTCCAGACCATAGCCAAATTCATGGACGAAGCAGGCCAGAACTACGAATGCGCGCCAGAAGGTGGAGTTATCGTTGCCCAGATGAGAGGTGAGCAAGGCACCTGGCACACCTACATTCAGATCACAGACGACGATGAGGCCAGACGGATAGTCATCCACGCCCAATTGCCGGCCCGGATTCCAGAAATTAATCGGCTCAAAGTAGAACACCTTTTAACCAAGATTAACTATGACTTGATCTTGGGCAACTTTGAGTTGGGCCTATTCGACGGCGAGGTGCTATTCAAGACCGTTGTTGACCTAGCAGACGGGGTACTCACCAAGGCAATGTTTGACGGGTTGTACAAGCTCAATTGCAGCGTAATGAACGAGTATTACGGGGAGATATGGAGCGTCGGGTTTGGTGACGTTGGCTTGGCTGTTGGACTTGAAGGGTCTAGGCCTGAAGGGGTGATGTTGCAGTAGTGCATTCGACGCAATGATTTAACGCTGTTATCGGCGGGGCTTGCCCTCTAAAAACGATCAAAAATCTCAATCGGGAAGCGGGGGACATGACTTGTATTCATGCATTCTGACCCTTCTTCACGCTGCCTCCCCTAGCAGCCTAGGCTCGCAAGATGGCTGGGTGAGGGCACTTACACATCAGCTGCCAGAACTTAAACCCAGCCGTCAATCCACACCAATTTCCCCGTAAAAATCGCTCCACGAGGCTCGAAAATGCTCAAAACAAGCCATTTTCACCCATCAAATCGGCATAAAGCCCAATAAATACGGGCGCACAGAGCTCCTGTTTTAATAGTGGATACCCTACTCCGCCAAGCAGCCTCTAAAGCGCCCAATACGGCGCAAAGCATCACCGCATCTGCACAGACCCGCTCACGTTGACCAGCACGGTGCTTTTACCCGCCTCAACAGACACTGGGGAGTCAGACTCTGCTGACTTGGCCATCATGGCCATGGCGCGGGGGCGGGGCTGAAAACTTTGGTCGTTGGCGTTGATGCTGACTTCGCGCAGGGTGTAGCCGGTAAAGCCGAAGCTTTTGGAGACTTCAAGCGCTTTGGCTTTGAAGCGGTCAATGGCGATGGTTTGGGCTTCTGCCTCGACTTTGGCGCGCTGCTCGCGGCTCAGGGCAAAGCTGACGTTGCCCAGCGTCAGGCTTTGAATCTTGCCGGCGGTGGTGGTGATGCGTGAAAAGTCGCGGCCGTCTAGTACCAACTCCGTACTGCCCTGCCAGCCGTTGATTTTGCCGTTTTTGTCATACCTGGGGTACAGGCTGAAGTTGCCGGTGCGCAGGTCAAGCTGGCCGGGCAGCACCGCTGGCCGGGCGATGGCCAGGGCGGCGTCAAGTGCTTGTTTGAGCTGGGTTTGTACGGCGTTGGCGTCTGCGCCGCTGGCGCTGGTGTTCATGGCGATCGACAGCAGGTCTTGCTGGACTTCAACGCTGCCGCTGGCTGACAGTTGAGCCACGTTTTGCAATGGGCCGCCCATACCCGCCATGGGTTGGGCAAAAAGGCCTGTAGCGCAAGTCATCAGGGCGCAAGCAGCTATTGATTTAATAGCTTTCGAGGTTGACACAACGGGCTTGAACATAAACATCACTTTCTTGAAAATAGAGCTGTTGGCGCTTAAAACCACCAATTTGCCAAGCCAGCATTATTAAGGGGCTTGGCGGCGCTGGGCGCTTTCAGGTGCAAACTGGCGAGTTTGGCCGACAGACATTTAAAAAAAGCAAACTTTGCCACCAAAAAACGGGGAGCCAACTTGGAAAGTGTTGTAACAGTGTGTCAAATAGACAGAAAAAAGCAGTAAATGACGTTTTCAGCCTTCAAAATGGCTCTGTTACAAATTACGAAGCGACCATGACCCAAGCCACCACCACCCCCCGCGCTGACAAAATCCTGATCGTGGACGACGACGCCCGTATCCGCGACCTACTGCGCCGTTACCTCGCGCAAGA
This sequence comes from Burkholderiales bacterium, assembly GCA_038204335.1. GTDB lineage: Bacteria > Pseudomonadota > Gammaproteobacteria > Burkholderiales > Burkholderiaceae_C > Polaromonas. The sequence continues at coordinate 16,021 of JBBRDA010000061.1, read as the reverse complement.
AGGGTTTGAGGTGATCTTGGCTGAGGACGGCAAGGCGCTGAGCCGCATCATGCTGCGCGACGCGGTGGACTTGATTGTGCTGGACCTGATGATGCCGGGCGAAGACGGCTTGTCGATTTGCCGCCGCCTGCGCGCCGCCAATGACCGCACCCCCATCATCATGCTGACCGCCAAGGGCGAAGACGTTGACCGCATTGTGGGCCTAGAAGTGGGCGCTGACGACTATTTGTCTAAACCGTTTAACCCACGCGAATTGCTGGCCCGGGTGCATGCCGTGCTGCGCCGCCGCCCGGCCACCGAGGTACCGGGTGCCCCGTCACAAGACCAAGAAGTGATCACTTTTGGGCCGTTTTCGTTTGACTTGGGGCTGCGGTCGCTGCATAAAAACGGCGAAGAACTGCCACTGACCACCGGCGAGTTTGCGATGCTGAAAACGCTGGTGCGCCACCCGCGACAGCCGCTGTCGCGCGAAAAGCTGGCGCAGTTGGCCCGTGGCCGTGAATTTGAACCGTTTGACCGCAGCCTGGATGTGCAGGTGTCGCGCCTGCGCAAGCTGATTGAGGTGGATGCTGCGGTACCGCGCTATATACAGACGGTGTGGGGCGTGGGCTACGTGTTTGTGCCGGACGGAACCAACTAACGGCGCTCAAGGGCTTGCCCGATGCCGCGATACTTGGGTGCTATGGATGTTACCAACCCTGCCCCACTTGAGACCGCCCCCGCCCCGCTTGAGATGCGGCCGCGCCGGGGGTTCAGTCTTTTTTGGCGAACCTTTTTCTTTTTGGCGCTGCTGCTGTTTGGCTCTATCGTGGCCTGGCTGCAAACCTATCGCGCCCTGGAGTCCGAACCGCGTGCGCTACAAAGCGCGGAGCAACTGGCCTCGCTGGTTAACCTGAGCCGGGTCGCCCTGCGTTTTTCAGACTCTATTGCGCGGGTATCGCTGATCAAAACCCTGGCCGACGAAGAGCGGGTGCGCATCACCCTGCGCGAGCCGAAAGACAAGTATGAGCTGCTCGAAAACGACAAGCTGGGCCAGCGCACCACCGAGGAGCTTGTAGCTCGCCTGGGTGCGGGCACGCTGGTGGCCAGTGAAGTCAACGGCCAAAAAGGCCTGTGGGTTGGGTTTTCAGTCGACCGGGACAACTATTGGCTACAGACTGATGAATCGCGAATTGGTCCGTCCAGGGGCAGCACTTGGCTGATCTGGCTGGGCACGGCAGCCGCGTTGTCGCTGCTGGGGGCGGCTTTTATTGCGCGGCTGATCAACAGCCCGCTCAAGCAGCTGTCTTTTGCGGCCAGCCGCATGCGGGACGGCGACTTTGACGCCAGCCTGCTGGACGAAAGCGCCGCCACCAGCGAGGTACGGGAGGTCAACATTGGCTTTAACCGCATGGCTGAGCAGTTGTCAAAAATCGAACAAGACCGGGTCATCATGCTGGCCGGTATATCGCACGACTTGCGCACCCCGCTGGCACGGCTGAGGCTAGAAACCGAAATGAGCGTGGCTGACGAAGACGCGCGGGCCCACATGGCAGCAGACATCACGCAGCTGGACGCCATCATTGACAAATTTCTGGACTACGCCAGACCCGATCCGGCGCAGCTTGAGACGGTGTCACTGAACGCCGTGATCGAGGCCGCCTTGTACCCATTGAGCGAAGCCGACGACATCCGCATCACGGTGACCATGCCGGACAAGCTGAACGTGCTGGCTGATGAGGTAGAGCTGCTGCGCGTGATATCGAATCTGCTAGAAAACGCACGCCGCTATGGCAAAACGCCAGAAACCGGTATTGCGCTGGTTGATATTGCTGCCAAAACCCGCGACCAATGGGTATTGATCAAAGTGCGCGACCACGGCACAGGGGTGTCGCACGAGACGCTGTCAAAACTGACCCGCCCGTTTTTCAGGGGGGACGCGGCGCGCACTGCGGCTACCGGTGCTGGTTTGGGCTTGGCCATTGTTGAAAAAACCGTTCAGCGCATGGGTGGCGTGTTTGGCTTGGCCAACACCGGATCAGGCGGGCTGGCAGCGCACATCAAGTTGCGGCGCAGCCTTTAACCTAGCGGGTTAACAGCGTTTAGGTCAGGTCAGTTAGCCATCATGCGGCGCGATGCGTAGCTGAGTGAGTCCACCAGCGCCACCATCAGCAGCATGGCCAACAAGATGCTGCTGGTTTCTTGCATTTGAAACAGGCCCATGTGAAAGGCCAGCATTTGGCCCAAACCGCCCGCCCCCACCACACCCAGCACGGCAGCTGCGCGAATATTGTTCTCCCAGCGGTACAGCGCGTAGCTGACCAACTGGGGCAGGATTTGCGGAAACGTGGCGTACCAAAATATTTTGGCTTCGCTCACGCCGCGTGACCTGAGTGCAAACGCAGGGCCTGGACTGGCGTTTTCAATACTTTCGGCAAACAGCCGCCCCAGCACGCCAGAGGTATGCAGCGCCAACGCCAGCGTGCCTGCCAGCGGCCCTAAACCCGCGCTGATCAGCAGCAAAGCCGCCCATACCAGCTCGGGGATGCTGCGCAGCATGTTGAGCAGCATCCGGCTCACGCCGCGAAGACGAGCTGGGTCATCGCTGTGGGTTTTACTGGCGGGTACGGCCAATGCCAAGCCTAAAAAAACTGCCAAAAGCGTGCCCAGGGCGCTCATGGCCAAGGTCTCCAGCGCGGCCCAGCCGAGTTTGGCCAAGAACTTGCTGCTGGTTTCGGGCACCAGCATCTCGCCGATGAACTTGCCCATTCGGCGCGCAGCGTCCAGGCTGAAAAACTGCGCCCATTTCAGGTCAAGCGTCCAAAAACTGGCGACTGTCAGGCACACCAGACCCAACACGAACCAGCAAGCCTTGCAGCGGGCGTCAAACAGCGGTGGTGGCAGTTTGTGCATTTCAGTGTGTTTTGTCATGGCAACAGCCTAGCCCAACGCTTTACGCAGCCAGGCGCTCGTCGCATCGGCCAGCCAGACCAGCAGCATGAAGACAATCAGCATGGTGGAGACCTCTGAGCCGTTGAACATCTTCATCGATGCGTCCATTTGCTGGCCCAGACCACCAGCGCCCACAAAGCCCAAAACGGCAGAACTGCGAATGGCGCATTCCCAGCGGTACACGGTGTAGCTGGTCAGCTCGGCCGCGTTTTGCGGCAGTAGGCCGTAAAAAAAAGCCTGCAGGGGCCGGGCGCCATTGCGCAGCAAAGTTTGCGTGACCTGCGCGTCGCCGCTCTCTAAAATTTCGGCATACACCTTGCCCAGCATGCCGCCATAAGTCAGGGCAATAGCAATCACGCCTGCTGTTGGCCCCAGGCCCACCACACGCACAAAAATCAGCGCCCAAATCAACTCGGGCACGCTGCGCAGAACCACCATCAACCAGCGCAGCAAGGTGCGCAAGATCGCCGGCAACTTGTCCATCCTTCCGGTCAGGGCAGACACTGACAACACCCGCACCGACAGCAGCGCCAACGGTATGGCCAGCATCAAAGCCAGGGCAATGCCAGCGGTAGCAATGGCAACGGTGCGCCAGGTTTCTTTGGCGACCAACAGTAAAAATTCGCCTTCGATTTTCGGCGGGAAAAAGTCACCCAAAAACTTCAGGGTCGGCTTGAGGTTGCTGGCCTCAAATAAGGTCCAGACCTTGAATTCAGTCAGCACCAGCATGGGCCACAGCAAAACCACCGCAGCCAGCAGCCAAAACACGCGGCCAGCCCAAGCGGGGTCGCGCTTGATGCTATGAGAGTTCAAAGCCAGCATCAGCGGCAGTGCATCACGACCGGTGTGGGCGGTGCGTCAGTGGCGTCGTCGGGCGCCACACCCGGCCCATCCAGCTCATGCAAATGCTGTGCGTACAAGGTCTGCAAATGCTGGGGGGTTACTTGCGCTGCGGGCAAGTCAAAGGCGAGGTGCCCGTCTCGCATACCGATAATCCGGGGGAATGATTTAAGCGCCATCTCTACATGGTGCAGCGTCGCGATCAGGGTCGCGCTGCGCTCGTTGGCCATATCGGTCAAGGCCTTGATGGCTTGCTCGCTGCGCGATGGATCAAGCGCTGACAAGGGCTCGTCCACCAGCAGCAACTGCGCATTGGACGCCAAGATACGCGCCAAGCCGACTCGCTGACGCTCGCCTCCTGAAAGACGGTCCACCCGGTCAAACAACTTTTCAGACAAGTCAAACCTGGCCAGTACTGCATCAGCCTGGTCAATATGCGCGGGGTAAAACAAGCTGCGCAGACTGGCCCAAAGTCCCATCTGCGGCAAGCGCCCCGCCAGCACGGCCGTCACCACCCGTTGGCGCGGCGGCAGGGGCGGTACTTGTGGCGCTAAAAACAAGGTTCCGCGCAGCTTTTGCAGTTGGTTGATCGACAGCACCCAAGGGTCTACATCACCCAAGCGTAGCGTCCCCGCGCTAGGCTTTAAGGCGCAGGCAATCAGCTGCAACAGCGTCGTTTTGCCTGCGCCTGACGGGCCAATGATGGCCACTTGTTCGCCCGACTGCACCACCACAGACACGTGGCGCACCGCATCAGGCGCAGCACCTCTGGCCGACGGGTGGCGAGCCGAAGCATCGGCTAAAAGAACCTGCACGCGATTGACGGGTGTATTGATTTACTTCAGCAAACCTGCGCTGCGTGCAGCCGCTTCAATACCGCGATAGTTTTCAGGCACAGTGGTGATGTACCGCGAGGCGCGGTTCAGGTCCAAAATTTCTTTGCCTTCAGGGGTTTTCGGGTCAATGTCCAGCAGCGCTTTTTTCACGCGTTCGCGCTGGGCTACAGGCATGTCGGCATGCACCGACCAGTTGTAGTTGTAGTAGCCCGGCGTGGTGAAGAAAACCACCGCGTCTTTGTCGGTCACTTTGCCTTCTTTGACAAACTTGTTCCACACCGTGATGTCCAGTGCAGCCGCATCAACCTTGCCGCTAACAACTGACGCAATGGTGGCATCATGCGCGCCTGAATAGGCCACGCGCTTGAAGTCTTTGTCCGGGTCAATTTTGGCGTCAAGCAAAAAACTGCGCGGCATCAAATGGCCGGACGTGGACGACTGGGACCCAAAGCTGACCTGCTTGCCTTTCAGATCAGCCAGAGTTTTGATGCCTGAATCAGGCTTGGTGATGAATACCGACTGAAACTTGGTGTCTTCTTCACGCTGGGCAATGGGCACAATTTTGCCGCCCGAACGTGCGCTGGCCTGGACAAACGTGAAGCCGCCAAACCACACCATGTCAACTTGTTTGTTGACCAGCGCCTCTACGGCCGCCGGGTAGTCAGACACCGGAGTAAATTCAACCTTTTGACCCAGTTTGGCCTCTAGGTATTTCACAATCGGCCCGAACTTGCGGGTTTGCTCGGTCGCGGCTTCTTCCGGGATGGTGGTGACCCGAAAGACGCTTTGTGAAAAGGCGGAGCTGACGACAGCCAAGCTGGCCGTGGCCAATAGTGATTTCAAAACCAAGCGGCGCATAAAAAGAATCCCCAATAGTTTGCAAACAGACAAAGGGGGATTCTCGCAGGAATGCGCGGCCACAGCCTGCGGGCTGCGGCAGAGACCGCAAACTACCGACCGGCGAAATGCTCTGTCAAGCGCGACCGAGCGCACTTACCTTGGCAGAGTCACGCGCCAGTGCTTCGCGGGTGGCACTTTTACGGTACCAGTACGTCACGGCAGAGCTGGTGATCACAATGAACAAGCTGTAAAGGACCGGGATCAAAAGCACCTGCTGCTGCAATTCGTCTTTGAAAGTCAACGTAACGATGAGTACCGCGAGTGGCCCGTTTTGAATACCGGTCTCTAGGCTGATCGTCCGCGAACGGTTGCTGTCTTGCTTGAGCAACCGGGCCAGCCAGTAACCGAGCAGCATACCCACCAGCCCGAGGCCAACCGCTGCAAAAAACACCGGCCACGGCGTGGACAAAAGCAGTTGGTAGTTGCGCGGCACCCAGGACACCACCAAAAACAGGATGACCAAAATACCCAGCATTGAGCCGATCAACTCGATGGTGGCACCTATGTTGGGATTGAATTTGCGTAAAAACATACCCAAGAGAGTAGGCACCAGCAAGACCACCAACACCTGAGCGACATTGGCAGCCGGAATGGCAAACTCACCTGTCACGCCCGCCATCTTGCTGTAAAACGCAATCAGCGAAGGCACGGCAGCCACGGCAACCAAGGTCGAAACACTGGTCATCATGATCGACAGAGCCAGTGCACCTTTGCTGAAGTAAGTAAAGATATTTGAGGTGGTGCCGCCAGGCATGCAGCCCATCAAAATCAGCCCCACCGCCAGCGCCGGGGGCAAGCCCAGCAGCACTGCCAGCAAGTAACCCAAAAACGGCATGATGCCGTACTGACAAACAATGCCGACCATCACGCCCTTGGGTTTTTTAAAGGCAATCAGAAAGTCCCTAAAGGTCAGCGACGCGCCCATGCCCAGCATGATCACCATCATCATCACGCCCAGCAGCTTGGTTTCGAGTTCAGTCAACATGTTTGGATTGCCTTATTTTTGTTTAAATTCAGCCTTGACTTCGGCTTTCAGGTCTTTGCGCAAAATCTTGCCGACGGGTGACCTGGGCAACTCGTCCCGGAAAATGATCGACTTGGGGATTTTGTAGTCGGTCAGCAGTTTTCTGCAATGTGCCAAAACCGCATCCTGGGTGAGCTCCGTCGCAAAATCCGGATTTTTAACCACATAGGCGCGCACCGACTCACCACTTTTCATGTCCGGGATACCGACCACGGCCGCCTCCAAGATGGCATCCATTTTGGCCAGCGCATCTTCAATTTCGTTCGGATAGACGTTGAAGCCTGAAACCAGGACCAGGTCTTTTTTGCGGTCAACAACCTTGAAGTAGCCCTGCTCGTCCATCACCGCGACATCACCGGTGTACAGCCAGCCGTCTTTGATGACAGCAGCCGTGTCATCCGGGCGCTGCCAGTAACCAAGCATGCATTGCGGGCCACGTACGATCAGTTCGCCGGGCTCGCCCTGCGCGACTGCCGCGCCAAAGTCATCGACCAGGCGCACGTCCGTGCCAGGCACCGGTATGCCAATGGAGTCGGGCTTGGCAAGGCCGCTCAAGGGGTTGAAGCTGACCACGGGTGAACATTCCGTCAGGCCAAAGCCTTCGGCGATCCGTGTCCCTGTCATGTGCTGCCAGCGTTCGGCCACGGCATGGTGCAGCGCGGTACCACCGGCAATTGCCGCCTTCAAATGCTTGGGCGGAAAGGCGCTGAACCATTCCTCGTTCATCAAACCATTGAACAGCGTGTTTACCCCGGTGATCCAGGTGATGGGATAGTTTTCAATGGCGCGCTGCAGATTTTGCACAGGCCGTGGGCTCGGGATCAAAATGTTGCGCCCACCAATATCCAGAAAGCAGAGCAAATTGGCTGTAAAAGCAAAGATGTGATACAGCGGCAAAGCCGTCAAAACGCATTCGTCGTCACCCATATGCGACTTGCCCATGGCCAGCACCTGGTCCACATTGGCCAGCATGTTGGCATGGGTGAGCATGGCGCCTTTGCTAACGCCGGTGGTGCCACCGGTGTATTGCAGGGCAACCAGATCATGGGGAGCAATGGCCTGCCACCAGGCCTGTACCTTGCCCGGCTGATTGCCCGCGCGGCCGGACTGCAAGGCGTCTTTGAGGCGGTCGATGGGCTGCTTCAAGGTGGGCACTGGCGGCAGCACTTTGCTCCAGACCTTTTGTACCCCACGCACAATCATGTTGGGAACCGCCGGGAAGAGCTCAGACACGCCCGCCAGCACAACCCGTTCAATCAACGTTTGCGGCAAGACCTCGGCCAGCTTGTCGACGAACATGTCAACAATGACCAGTACCCGCGCGCCAGAGTCCTTGAACTGGTGAGCCATCTCACTAGGTGTGTACAGCGGGTTGGTGTTGACCAGCACGCAGCCTGATTTAAAAACACCGAACGCGACAATCGGGTAGGCCAGCCCATTAGGCAGTTGCACGGCTACACGGTCACCCGCTTTCAAGCCACACACCTCACGCAGGTACACGGCAAACGCATCAGACAGCTCACCGAGCTGCTGGTAGCTCAAGCTCCCATTCATGCCATTCGGAACCACAGCCGTAAATGCCGTTTTACTGGCAAACCGCGTACAAGCCTGGTGTACCAGATGGGCCAGGTTTTGATATCTGGCTGTGGGCAATAATGGGTTGATGGCCTGGCCGTAGGCAGGCGTCCACGGTTTTGAATCGTAAGTCAGCGAATCAGGCATGGCGCGTTGTCTCCAGTTTTTATGTCAGCGAGGCCGGTTGTGTCAACAAGGCCTCGTAAAAGCTACGATTGTCAGCCATCAGCCTGATTATCTGCAAGGCTTTATGCACGGGTAAACGCTGATGAAAGCGCTAGGGATTGCACTGTTCGCAGCGCGACGGAGGCACCGTGTCACGGACGGCTGTTTCCTGGGTGAACTTGCAAACCCCGCACTGGATGCGCCTGGCACGCAATGCCAATGTGGGTAAGCCGCATTGCGAACATGGTGCACCAGCCACGGCAGACTCCACCCCGAATCCGATACTTGCGCAACCAGGGCACAGCCGCAGCAGTTGGTCTGAAAGCTCCTGCGCGCAAAGCGAAATCATGGCCATCCGTGTGGGGTTACGGTGCGCTCGCATATCGGTCTCCAGCCATACGGGACCAGTCACCAGACCATCATCCGCCCGCGCCTGAAGCATCTGCAGGTCGGCAATGTCTTTTGAGAAATGTGTCTCGCCGGGCCTGCCGACGATGATGCCGTGAGACGGAAATTGCACCTGCACGGCGAAAGCCCGAGCCTCGTGCAAGCTGGAAACAATGCAGTTGGCGTAGTTGGTTGCGGCCCCCTGCACCAGAGCTGATACGGCGCGCCCGTCTTGGGCGTCCCACAACACCAGCAGTTCCCGGGCCCACGGTGAAACACCAATATAGGGATCGGAGCCAAAACTGCCCTCACTTCCCAGCCCGAAACGCTCGCCCGAAATCTCGCAGGCTTTGCGAGCCTTGGCTGTCGCAGCTTCGAGTTGGCTGCCCGGCCGTGCGGTTTCACCCGTGAAAGTCCCAAAGCTGTCGGTATCAAAGCCATCCACTGTGACCACTTCAAAGCCGGCACCAACAAGCGCCGGGCCAATGGCCCGTGCTTTGTCGTGTTGGGTCAAAAAGGCGATCGGGTTCATCAAGATCAGCTGACTTTACGCTATTTAATTAGTAGCAATTTACGCCCTATTTTATTGGGCTAAAGAGGCTTTTTGTCTCGATTACGCCATTCCCGGTTTTATACCGGTCTGGATGCCTGATCGCCTTAGACCACGGCTACCTGCCCAAAACACCCCGCAATATATCGAAGGCGCCTGGCATCCTTGGCTTTTCGCTCGGGGCCTGCTCTGCGGGTTCTTGCGAACCTGCCTGGCTGGCCATACCCTGATCGGCACCCAGCAACACCAGAGCGGCGGACTTGGTGCGAACGCGCACAGCCCACTCGGGCTCCCAGGCCACCTTGACATCAGCTGGCCGTGGCGGATAAGCCAGGTTCAGCTCCGGGCCATAGGCGATCATGCGCAGCATGGCACCTTCGGCTTTGGCAAAAATACCTTTGGGAATGGCGCATTTACTGGCGCTGGCGGGCAGCAAGACCTTTTCGCGCAGCCATTGGTCAATATTGGCAGGTGACGCATAGTCCATCAGGCCCATGCCAAAGTCCGGGACTTCAGCCGAACTCCAGAACACCATGTCGCTACCGCCGCCTGCTGCCTCGCTGCCGCTCATGGCGTTCATAAAGTAAGCGCGCGCATTATTGACGGATGGCCACGCCAGGCGCAAAACATCGGCTTGCGAACCGCTTTTCTCCAGCGAGATGGCGGGCATCAGGTCGTTGGCTTGCGTGATGGAGAACTTCAAGCCTGCTGGCACACCGTCCCCGCTGACTGCGTGCTCGCCCGCAATGGACGCTTCGCGGCCCAAGCGCCTCTGGTCTTTGGGGTTGGGCCATAGGGCGTTGCCTGGAGCTGACTGGGCTCCGCGGTCGCGTACCGCCCGGCCTTGCATAAAGTTACCCCACTCCTGGGCACCAGCGGTTGAAAAGTCCAACACGCGCGGCTGGCCCGGGCGCACAGTGTCGCTGCAACCCCAATAAAAAGAGATGCGTCCTTTGGGGCGCTCTATCTCCGGGATATCTCCAGCATCGCCAGATCCGCGGCCTGTTTGCCGCTCGGGCGGACGCAGGGCCAGGGTTGGCGCCAATCCCGTACCTTGCGGCACAAGCTGGGTGCCTTCAGTGCCAGCGGGCTTACGCTGAGTGAAGAGCGCAATGTCCATCCAGCGCCCTGGTGACATGCTGCGGGTGCTGCCAAACGAGTTACCACCACCGGCGCCAGGTCTGCCAAACAGCCCACCTAGGGCGCTCATACCTGGCATGTCTGGCATTTCGGGCATGCCCGGCATGGTGAAAGTGGCTGCGTCCATCCACAGCTGGGCGACTGGCGGCTTGACCACTTGGGCCTGCGCCAGTACCGTACCGTGCAGCAGCGCCGCGCTGGCGACGATGACAAGCTGAACCATGGGTTTTGTCGCGTATCGGTCAGACTTCATACTTCACTCCTTGATTAAATATTTGGAAATACATACACAACAAACCTGACGGCTAAGAGAAAAGTCTCTCAGAAAACCGTCCGATTTGCAATGATGTCCAAATTCGTCAAGAAATCTCGGCTACTTGTCGCGGGCTGGCCTTTGCAGGACCTCGCGACGCGATGCTCAGCCGTCCAGCGGCTGGCCCAGCAGTTCAAGGTAAGCATGCTCCAGCGTCACAGGCTGAAGGCTGACTGAAGTGACCTCACCGCCATCGAGAGCCTGTACCACTTCGCGCAAGCTGATGGCCTTTGGCAGCAGGCACAGCAGTTGCCCGGCATGCGGGCGCACAGCCCAGCCCAAGGCATGGGCGCGGCGTAAAGTGGCGGCCTCGTCCCTTGTCTGTAAGACCGCCACCGCCTGAGCAGGTACGCGAGCCAGCAAATCGGGCACGCTGCCTACTTCGGCCACACGCCCATTGCGCATCAGGGCCACGCGGGTGCACAGCCGTTCAGCCTCTTGGATCTGGTGCGTCGTCAGCACAATCGTCATGCCGCCGTCACGCAGTTCCTCAATCAGCCCCCACAGCGCCAGCCGGGCCTGCACATCGACCGAGGCGGTGGGCTCGTCCAGCACCAGCAGCTGCGGGCTGTGGACCAACGCCACGGCTAGGTTGAGGCGCTGTTGCCAGCCGCCGGAGAGGCGGCCAACGCGGGTAGTAGCGTGCGCGGTCAAATCGAAGCGCTGCATCAGCTCGTCCACACGCTGGCGGCGTTGGCTGGCGTTCAAACCATACAGACGGGCGAAGAAATCGAGGTTCTCGGCCGGCAACAAATCAAGGTACAGCGCGCCAGCTTGGGGGCACAGGCCCACAAGCCCGGAACTACGCGCCGACACTGGCTCGCCATTGACAAGTACCTGGCCAGCATCAGCGTCGAGCAGGCCGCAGACGATGTTCAGCGTGGTTGATTTGCCGCAGCCGTTGGGGCCCAGCAGGCCGACGATCTCGCCGCGCGCCACCCGCAGGTCCAACCCATCAAGCACCACTTGGCTGCCAAACCGCTTATAAAGGCCCTCAATGCTGAGCACGTTCATGCGTTTTTTTCCAGACGCAACAAATGCCGATAGGACGACACGCCCAGCGCCAGCGAAAGGCCACAAAATACCACCAAAAAAGCCAACTCGCTGCGCAGCTCAGCGACACCCGCACTATGTGCTGCCACGGCCTTGAGCGCCTCGTTCATATACGTGATGGGATTCAGGTAGGCCACCATCTGCATCGCCTTGGGCATCAGGACCATCGGGAAGAATGTGCCACCCAACACCAGCAGCGGTACGCCGAAGGCAGACAGTGCGACCACCACCTCCTCCGAACGGCGCGCGAAGCGGGCGCCAAAGAAAAAACCCAAGCCCACATAGGCAAACACAGACAACGTGATGATCACTGCGCCAAGGGCAAGGCTGCCGTGGTAGCGCGCGCCAATGGCATAGGCGATGGCATACAGCATCACCACTTGCATCACGGCAAGCGCTGACTGCGCCAGCACCACGCCCAAAAAGTAGGCCAGAGGCTGCAGCGGGGATGCCAGAAGCCGGCGCATGGTGCGACGCTCGCGCTCAGCCACCAAAATAGCCACCGTGCCGCCCAAGCAGCTGAAAAAAAGCGCCGCCCCCATCAGCACGCCCGCAGCCATCGCATCCAAACCAGCACGCATGCTGTCGTTATGCGCATAGACCAGGCCGAAAAGCAGCATCATCAGCGCCGGGAATAGCGCCCAAAAAATCAGACCACGCCCCTGGCGCCATTGTTCTAGCCAAATGCGCTGCGTGACGGCTAGGGTTTGATTCAGGAGGATAGAAAACATAGGCGGAACAACAGGTCCGGTACGCGAGGTGGCAAAGGCTGGATGGAAAAGGATTAACAGTCTAGACTGAAGTATGGCATCGAAAAACACGGCGCGAGGTAAAAGCGTGTGTGATTTTCTTGCCCTGGAATACGCTGTATAGGCTATTGCGTGACGGACACGTCATGGGCAAGTTACTGTGATTTTTATCGCTTGCAGTAACGCCGTTTCACACGCTAGATTCCTGTTGGTTAGTCCAGCACCTTGAATCCCCAGCTTGCGCCCCAAATTCGACTCTATGACCGAACCATTTCACATCGTCTGCCCGCATTGCCACATCACCAACCGCGTCCACGCTGACCAGCTTGCCAGCGATCCGACCTGCGGCAGCTGCAAAAAAGCTCTTTTTACGGGGCACCCGACTGCACTCGACGAAGCAGCATTTGACAAACACATTGGACGCAATCAAATCCCGGTAGTGGTCGATTTTTGGGCCCCTTGGTGCGGCCCCTGTCGGCAAATGGCACCCGCCTACGGCCAAGCCTGCGCGCAGCTGGAGCCGAAGGTTCGGCTGGTCAAAGTCGATACCGAGGCCGTTCCCAACCTGGGCACGCGCTACGCGATCCGCAGCATCCCTACCCTGGCGCTGTTCAAAAATGGCCGCGAAGTGGCACGCCAAGCGGGCGCCATGGGCACGGCAGACATCGTGCGCTGGGTGCAGTCGCACGCTGCCTGATTACGCCTGTTTTTATAGCTACTTGCGGACAGGCGGCAAATCAGTACAACTGCCGTGCGCCACTTCAGCCGCCATGCCAATGCTCTCACCCAACGTAGGATGTGGGTGAATCGTCTTGCCGATGTCCACGGCGTCCGCACCCATTTCAATCGCCAGCGCAACCTCGCCGATCATGTCGCCTGCGTGAGTACCGACCATGCCGCCGCCGAGGATCTTGCCGTGGCCATGGGCTTCTGGTGAATCGTCAAACAAGAGTTTGGTAACGCCTTCGTCGCGGCCGTTGGCAATCGCGCGGCCGGATGCTGACCACGGAAACAGGCCTTTTTTGACCTTGATGCCTTGCGCCTTTGCCTGGTCTTCTGTCAGGCCTACCCATGCCACTTCGGGGTCTGTGTAGGCGACGCTTGGGATGACTCGGGCGTTGAAGGCCGCGCTGGCGAGTTCTTTGTTGCCTTGCAGTTCGCCTGCAATCACTTCAGCGGCCACATGCGCCTCATGCACTGCCTTGTGCGCGAGCATGGGCTGGCCAACGATATCCCCGATAGCGAAGATGTGGGGCACGTTGGTCCGCATTTGAATGTCAACGTTGATGAAGCCGCGATCTGTGACGGCCACGCCTGCCTTTTCAGCGCCAAGTTTTTTTCCATTCGGGGTGCGGCCTACGGCTTGCAGAACCAGGTCGTAGGTCTGCGGTTCTGGCGCTTTGCCTCCCGCCTCGGCGGCTTCAAACGTGACTTCAATACCCGCCTTGGTGGCTTTGGCGCCGACTGTTTTGGTTTTGAGCATGATGTTGTCAAAACGCGGCGCGTTCATTTTTTGCCAGATTTTGACCAAATCACGGTCAGCGCCTTGCATCAGGCCGTCCATCATTTCCACCACGTCAAGCCGCGCACCCAGTGTTGAGTAGACAGTGCCCATCTCCAAACCAATGATGCCGCCGCCCAGTATCAGCATGCGCTTGGGGACTTCTTTTAAAGCCAGTGCGCCAGTGGAATCGACCACCCGCGGGTCTTCGGGCATGAACGGCAGACGCACAGCTTGGCTGCCTGCTGCGATGATGGCTTTTTTGAAGGCAATCGTTTGGGTTTTTCCAGTTTTTTGCTGACCCTGGGCGCCGGTGGTTTCCTCAACCTGTAGATGGTTGGCGCCGACAAACTGACCCAAGCCGCGCACGGTGGTGACCTTGCGCATCTTGGCCATGGCCGCCAAACCGCCGGTGAGCTTGCCGATGACTTTGTCTTTGTGGCTGCGCAGCATGTCAATGTTGACTTTCGGCGGGCCAAACTCAATACCCAACGCGCCCAAGTGGCTGACTTCGTCCATGACGGCCGCAACGTGCAGTAACGCTTTGCTAGGGATGCAGCCCACATTCAGGCAAACGCCGCCCAGTGCGGCGTAACGCTCGACCAGGATGACTTTGAGCCCCAAATCCGCAGCCCGAAAGGCTGCGCTGTAGCCGCCGGGGCCTGCGCCGAGTACCAGCAAGTCACAGTCTAAGTCGACCGTTCCAGCAAAGGTGCTGGCGGCAGTTGCAACAGCAACAGCAGATGCTACTTTTTCAGGAGCTGCTTGCGCCAGTATTTCTTGGGTTTCAGCCACTTTTGGCACTGCAACAGCGCCAGAATCGGAACTTTCAATACTCAAAACGACCGACCCCTGCTTAACCTTGTCGCCGAGCTTCACCGCTATGGCAGTGACCACGCCAGCAGCAGATGACGGGATTTCCATAGAGGCTTTGTCGCTCTCCACCGTCAGCAGACTCTGGTCAACCTTGATGCTGTCGCCGACTTTCACCAACAGCTCAATCACCGTGACTTCATCAAAATCACCAATATCAGGTACTTTTATTTCTAGCATTTGTTTCAGCCTTTTAAGCTTTCAATTTCACTGAATAAGCGTCAATCGGACCGCCAGAATTTTTGTCAAACTCGCAGCCGGCGTGCATACCGGCCATAGCCACTTCTTTGGCTGTTTTAGCAGTCGCCCAAACGGAATGCATGGCACCCAGCGCAAAACTACGCCCGGAGCCTATCGCCCAAAATTCCTTAAAGTCGAAAATCTCGCGGTAGCTGTACAGCCCATAGATACCACTTGAGTTGGCAATAACCACTGTGAACTGCATCGACTCATACGGGTCGTTGTCGTCTTCTTTGGTTTGCAGAAAAAACGTTTCTTTCAGCAGCGGGTGCAGCTTTAAAAACGTGTCGTACACCTCGTCTTTGGAACTGAGCTTCAAGTCCGCCTTGGGCAGCGCCGACATCGCCTTGCGTAGCGCCGGGAAATGCGCCACCGTACCGGCCATGCCGACATAACTTGCACCGGCTGGCGTGTCCACTTTGAAGATTTTGCTGTTGGCTTCATAGCGATGCGGCAAAGCCGTGTCGCCAAAGGTCACCAGCGTATCAGCCGCCATGACGACCTGACCCGCTTTTTTAACGACAACTAGAGTTGTCACAGCAAGACTCGGCGGAAGTCACTCAAAATTTGACCGAGGTAAGCGTTAAAGCGCGCAGCAGCTGCACCATCAATCACCCGGTGGTCCCATGTCAGCGACAGGGGCAGCATCAAGCGTGGCTGGAATGCCTTGCCGTCCCACACCGGCTCCATCGTGCTCTTACACACCCCGAGGATGGCCACCTCAGGCGCATTGATGATGGGCGTGAAATAGCGCCCTCCAATGCCTCCGAGCGATGAAATTGAAAAACAGCCGCCGCTCATCTCGGTGCTGATTTGGAAGATGCCTTTTTTGTCGGCGTCTTTGATCACGGGCACCATCAAACCGTTGGGTGTGTCGGCGGCAAAACCGATGTGGAAGTACTGCTTTAGAACAATCTGGTCGCCGTCCAGCGAGGCATTGAATT
>JBBRDA010000060.1:0-19082 GCA_038204335.1 Burkholderiales bacterium | reverse complement strand
TCGGGCTGCACGTTAATGATGAAACGGTTTGGCGCATCTGGCGGGGTTGATTTACGCCAGCTATCAACCAAATCAGTTCTTAAAAGTACCAACAACATCAACGCCAACAGGCCGACGGCCAGCGCACTGGTTTGCACCACCGCGTATGCGGGCCGGGCTGACAACTGGCGCGTGGCCAGCACCAGCCAGCGCGGGGCGACGTCTTCGTTCACGCTGGCTCTGAGCAGCTTGACGGCCGCGTAGCTGGCTGCGGCAAACAGCAGCACAGCGCCTGCAAAACCACCGACGGCAATCAAGCCCAGTTTCAAATCACTGCTGGCGGCCACCAGCAGCGCTGCAAAGCCCAACATGCCGACGCCCAACACAGCGATAGATGCTGGTTTTAAATTGCCGACATCACGGCGAATCACCCGCAGTGGAGGCACTGATGCAAGCTGAAGCACAGGTGGCAAGCCAAAGGCCAGCAGCAGCGTGAGCCCCATCCCCATACCAAACAGCACCGGCCAAACGGTAGCCGCGGGCAGCGCCGTTTCAACCAACCCGGCCAATAGCAGTACAAAGCCGTAGTGCACGGCAAAGCCAATCGCCACGCCCAGCGCGCTGGCAAACAGGCCTGCCAACACAAACTCAAACGCATAGGCCGCAGCAATGGTGCGCTGCGGCTGGCCGAGCACCCGCAGCATGGCGCAATCATCCAGGTGCTTGGCTGCAAAGCCGCGCGCCACAATGGCTACCGCGACGGCACTGAGCAGCGCGGCGAGCAGCGCCACCAGGTTCAAAAACTTTTCAGCCCGGTCTAGGGTTTGCCGCATTTCAGGGCTGCCGGACTCCAGCGATTCAAGCCGCACACCGCGAATACCGGTTTGGTCAGCGGGTTTCTTGATTTCTTCATTGGCCCAATTGACGTATTCGGCCACAGACTTGTCGTCCCCCGCCACAGCAAAGCGGTAGTTGGTGCGGCTGGCGGGCTGGATCAGCCCGGTGGCGGCCACGTCTGCCTGATTGATCATGGCGCGCGGTGAAAAACTGATAAAGCCCGCACCCCTGTCCGGCTCTTGTGTGATGATGCGCGTTACCTTGAAGCTGGCGTCGCCCATCAGCAGCGTTTGGCCGATTTTTAAACCCAAGGCGTCTAGCAGCGACGGGTCAACCCAAGCCGTGCCGGGCGCCGGGATATCCCGTGTTTTTTGCGCCTGTCCGTCAAGCGTTTCAGACACCACCAGATTACCGCGCAAGGGGTAACCTGCAGGCACAGCTTTGAAAGCAGCCAGCTTGCTGGCGCCACCGTCGACATCTAGCGCGCGTGCCATGGTCGGGAAGCTGACACTGGCAGCGGTTTGCAAACCCAGCGCCTTTGCTTTGGCGATGAACACCTCGGGGGTCATCTGGACACTGCGCAGCACTGCATCGCCGCCCAGCAGTTGCCGCGCATCGCGTTGCAAACCCCCTTTGAGCCGATCGGCAAAAAACCCGACTGCCGTTAACGCAGCCACGGCCAGGGTGACGGCAACAATGAGTAGCCGAAGTTCGCCCGCCCGCAAATCGCGCCACAGGGTGCGCCAGCCTAATTTGATGAAAAGTGTGTTCATAGCGCTAGGTTAGCGCAAAGCGCCAACCCTTATTTGCTGGCTGGACTCTGGCCTACTCGCAAGACGGAGTTTTGCTGTCGGGGAAGCTCAAGCCGATTTACTTGGCTCAGGCTTAGTGCCCGCTAAACCCGGTTCAAGCCTAAGGCGCTGCGGACTGGTGTAACAAACAAAGCGCTTGTGGGTGGCGCGGCCAATGGCGCACAGGCCGACCGTTTGCGCCACCTGATGGCCCATTTGCGTGATGCCGCTGCGCGACACGACGATGGGCACGTCCATCTGGGCAGATTTGATGACCATTTCACTTGTCAGGCGGCCTGTGGTGTAAAACACTTTTTCGGACGGATCCAAACCTGAATCTGCCTGCATTGACATCCAGCCAGCGATCGTATCGATGGCGTTATGTCGACCCACGTCTTCTACAAACAGCAGCATTTCTGGGTCATTAACGGCGAGTGAAAACAACGCGCAGGCATGTACTGACCCGGCAGATTTATAAGTGGTTTCTTTCAGTCGAATCGTATTGACCAAGGCATACAACTGGCTCTGGGTGATGCTGGCATTTGCAGGCAATCGGATCTGGTCTACCTCGTCCATCAAACCACCAAACACACTGCCTTGGCCGCAGCCCGTGGTCACTACCCGTCTGGAGGTTTTTTCTTCGATGTCGCCAATGCCATGACACGTCTTAACGGCAGCCGCTCCCACGTCCCAATCGACGGTGATGGACGCAATGTCTTGCACACTTTTAACCAGCCGCTGGTTGAGCAAATAGCCCAGCACCAGCAGCTCGGGGTGGGCGCCCAGCGTCATCAGGGTGACCAGTTCGCGCTTGTCGACATACACGGTCAGTGCCCGCTCAGCGGGTATAGACACATTGATATGTTCGCCAAACTCATTGACAGCCGATACCTCGCAGGTCAGCGGTGCTTGGGTTTGGGTTAGAAAAGGCAGAGTCATGGCGTGAGGCTACAACAAAAAAGCCGACACCTCACGGGTCGGCTTTTTTGGGGTAAAAGAGCGGTCAGATCTTTTTAGCTGATGGGCCTGCAGGGTTGACCGTGGCGTCAGGTGCCTTGGTACTTGGCGGGCTTGCGGCCGTTGCTGCTGGTGAATGCGCACCGGCTGCCTCGATCGGCTTGGCGGCCACAGGCGGCGCATAAACAAAAGCGCCAGGGTCAGCACAGGGCGGCGTCGCAGCTGCTGGTTTGGCATCTTTGCCAGCAGTTTTTGCCGTTTTGTAATAACTGGCAGCTACTTTGTCTTGCGACTTGCAGAGCAAATAACTGTCAAACTTGCCAGCCCAAGCCGACTTGGCGGCAGCCTCTGCAGCTTTGGCTTTGGCCTCATCGCTGAGGGCGGGTAACTTGGCAAAGGCCAATGAAGCAGCACTGAGTACGAGTGAGGAGATGAGAAGTTTTTTCATGGCGTGGTTCTCAAAGTTGTTCTCAAAAAATCAAATCTGTACCGTTTGGCCGGGCACGGAAGGCTCGCTGCGCTGAGCCGGGATTTTGCCCGCCTTGATATCGTCATACCAATGCTCATGGTGCTCCTTAGCCCAGGTTTCATCGACGTAGCCAGTCCTCATACCTTGGTAAGCGCCCTGCATACCGAGGGTGCCGATATAGATATGACCGATGAACATGGCCATCATCAGCACCGTTGACAGGCCGTGAATCATGTTGGCGATCTGCATCGTGCTGCGCTCGTAAATCAGGCCAGGTATGAGCTTGTCCAGCACCAAACCAGACGCTACAACAACGATACCCAGGAACAGCACACCGCCCCAGAAGACCAGTTTTTCACCGGCATTAAAACGGTGTGAAGGCACTTCTTTACCCTGCAAAATGCCACCGCCTTTGAGAAGCCAGCCTAGATCGCCTTTGCTGGGCATGTTGTCTTTCAAAAAGGTGAAAAACACAATCGCCAAAGACACAGCAAACAAAGGCCCGGCAAAATTGTGCAGGTTCTTTAGCGCATAGCTCAGCCAGCCAAACAGCGTGCCGCCCATGATGGGGAGCAGGAAAAATTTACCAAACGCCATCACGACGCCCGAAATGGCCAACGCCACAAAGGCGATCGCATTCGACCAGTGGGCAGCCCGCTCAAACGGCGTAAATCGCTCAATCTTGCGACCTGTGTCAGGCGCATGGTTTTTAATCATGCCCTTGGTTTTATAAAAAATACCAATGGCCAACAGCACTATTAACAACAGCGAGCCGCCGTAGGGAATCAGCCAGTTGTTGCGCACCTGTCGCCAGGCTTCACCCGCATTGGTCAAATTAGAGCCTGGGTATTTAACAAAAGGCTGGATCAGGTTACCCGCTTCAGGCGCTTCGCTTTTTGGCAAACTTGTAAAGCCCGAGACCCCGCTGCCCACTTGGCGCCACATCGGCGCGTTATTGCCTGGCTGCACCTTGGCGCGCTCGGCGTTGGTTTGCGCCGCATATTTTGGGTCTAGGTCGGCGTCAGGTTTGACTTCGAAAATGTTTTGCCCTTGAATACTGCCTGTGGCTGGCGCCGCTACCGGTGCTGCAGCGCCGGGCGAGACCACCGGGGCAGCGGAAGGCGCTTGTGCATGCACCCATCCCGCAAAGCAAAGCGTGATCGGAAGTGCTACTGAAAAAATAGCTAGTTGCGCACGTTTCATATGGCCTCCAGCTTTATTTAGTAGCAGTCCGGGTGTATTCGTTCTGCGTGTTTTGGGTTCTGGCTTTCAACGCCTGCTCCCAGCTTGTTTTGTCACCGGCCTTCCAGCCGGGCGCTGCAAACTTGTTGTCGACGCCCTGGTAGGGAGCCACATCGCTCTTGACACCGCCTGCCGACTGCGGCTTGTCGCCACAAGCTGACAGGGACAAGGCTAAAGAACAGATCAGCAAGGCAGAGCGCATCATGATTTGACTCCTGCTGGCGGCTGGCCAGCTTGCTTTGAACCGTAGGCAGTGCCCCAGCCCCAGACCTCAGCGCCTTTACCGCGCTGCACAACCCGGTTGCGGAAGATGTCGGCAACAACGTCGCCGTCACCGGCCAGCAGCGCTTTGGTTGAGCATTGCTCGGCGCAAGCGGGTAGTTTGCCTTCAGCTAATCGGTTGCGGCCATACTTTTCAAATTCAGCCTGGCTGCCATTGGCTTCCGGGCCACCAGCACAGAACGTGCACTTGTCCATCTTGCCGCGTACCCCGAAGGTACCTGCCGTTGGAAACTGCGGCGCGCCAAACGGGCAGGCATAGGAGCAGTAGCCACAGCCGATGCAAACATCCTTGTCGTGCAGCACCACACCTTCGTCAGTGCGGTAAAAGCAGTTAACAGGGCAAACCGCCATGCAAGGTGCATCGCTGCAATGCATGCAAGCGACCGAGATGGATTTTTCACCCGGAACACCGTCGTTCAAGGTCACTACCCTGCGGCGGTTGACGCCCCACGGCACTTCGTGCTCGTTTTTGCAAGCAGTAACGCAGCCGTTGCATTCGATGCAGCGCTCTGCATCACAGACAAATTTCATGCGTGCCATATTATTTTCCTTATGCTCGTTCGACGTTACAGACCGTCGTTTTTGTCTCTTGCATCATCGTCACGCTGTCATAGCCGTAAGTCGTTGCCGTGTTGATGGCCTCGCCGCGCACGACCGGTGCCGCGCCATTCGGGTAGTACGGCAGCATGTCCACACCCTGCCAGCGGCCAGAGAAGTGAAACGGCATGAAAACAGTGTCTGGCCCGACGCGCTCAGTCACCATGGCCTGCACATTCAGGCGCGCACCGGTGGGGGTGCTGACCCAAGCGCGCTCACCATTGCGAATGCCCTTTTCACTGGCAACTTTAGGATTGATCTCAATGAACATTTCTTGCTGCAACTCGGCCAGCCACGGGTTGGAGCGGGTTTCTTCACCGCCGCCTTCGTACTCGACCAAACGGCCAGAAGTCATGACCAGTGGAAACTTTTCATGCACTTTGTCGGCAATGTTTTTTTGCTGAATGGTTTTGTACAGGGTGGGCAAACGCCAGAAGGCCTTTTTGTCGTCATGCGTCGGGTACTTGGCCATCAGGTCAGCGCGGTTGCCATACAGAGGCTCGCGATGCTGCGGAATCGCATCGGGGAAGTTCCACACCACCGCACGCGCCTTGGCATTGCCAAACGGATGGCAGCCATGGTTTTTCATGACCACGCGAATCAGACCACCTGATGAGTCGGTCTTCCAGTTCTTGCCTTCAGCAGCCAGCTTTTCGGCGTCTGTCAGTTCGTCCCACCAGCCGAGCTTCTTGACCAACATGTGGTCAAACTCAGGGTAGCCAGTCTGGATATCAGCATCTTTGGAATGTGAGCCATCTTCAGCCAACAAATTCTTGCCGTCTTTTTCAACCCCAAAGTTTGCACGGAAGTTGCCGCCGCCGTCCATCACGTGCTTTGACGTGTCGTACAAATTGGGCGAGCCAGGATGCTTCATCTCTGGCGTCCCATAGCAGGGCCATGGCAAGCCGAAGTAGTCACCGGTGGTGTCGTAGCCGGTTTCTTTGTCTTTACCGCCTTTTGACTTGAGCGTTTTCACGTCAAACAAATGCATGTTGCGCATGTGCGCTTTGAGGCGCTCCGGGCTTTGGCCGGTGTAGCCAATGGTCCAGCAGGTCTTGTTGATCTCGCGCAGGATGTCTTCGGGCACAGGCTCGTCCATGCCTTTGACCTTTTGCATCTTGTAGTTCTTGGACAGCTCTTTGGCAAAGCCCAACTTTTCAGCCAGCTGATGCATGATCATGTGGTCGCTGCGGCTTTCCCACAAGGGCTCAATGACTTTTTCACGCCACTGAATCGAGCGGTTCGAGGCTGTCACTGAACCACTGGTTTCAAACTGTGTGGCTGCTGGCAGCAAGTACACGGCGCGGTTCGGGTTCAGGTCCTCGGCTTTGCCAGGCATGGCGGCCATGGCTGCTGTAGCAGACGGATAAGGGTCAACCACCACCAGCAAGTCCAGCTTGTCCATCGCCCGCTTCATCTCTAACCCGCGTGTTTGCGAGTTGGGCGCGTGGCCCCAAAAGAACACACCACGCAGGTTGGAATCCTGATCGATGAATTCATTTTTCTCCATCACACCGTCAATCCAGCGGGAAACAGTGATGCCCGGCTTGCCCATCATGGCAGGCGATGCATAGCGGCCCTTGATCCAATCAAAGTCAACGCCCCAAGTTTTGGCAAAGTGCTTCCATGAGCCTTCAGCCAAGCCGTAGTAACCGGGCAATGAATCCGGATTCGGGCCAACGTCGGTTGCCCCTTGCACGTTGTCGTGCCCCCGGAAAATATTTGTCCCGCCGCCTGACACGCCCACGTTGCCGAGCGCCAGCTGCAAAATACAAGACGCACGGACCACGGCATTGCCCGTGGTGTGCTGCGTTTGGCCCATGCACCAGACGATGGTGGATGGACGGTTTTTAGCCATCATTTCAGCGGCCATGTAGACCTTCGCCTCAGGCACGCCGCAGGCTTCTTCAACCTTGTCCGGCGTCCATTTGGCCATGATGTCTTCTTTGACCTTGTCCATACCGTAGACACGATCGTTGATGTACTTGGTGTCTTCCCAGCCATTTTTGAAGATGTGATACAGCATGCCGAAGATGAACGGGATGTCTGAGCCAGAACGCAAACGGATGAATTCGTCAGCGCGCGCCGCAGTGCGGGTAAAGCGTGGATCGACCACGATCATCTTGCAGCCGGTTTCCTTGGCGTGCAACATATGCAACAAACTTACCGGGTGAGCCTCTGCGGCGTTTGAACCGATGTACAACGCACATTTGCTGTTTTGCATGTCGTTGTACGAATTGGTCATGGCGCCATAGCCCCAAGTGTTGGCAACACCCGCGACGGTCGTGGAATGGCAAATACGCGCCTGATGGTCGCAATTGTTGCTGCCCCAAAAGCTGACCCACTTGCGCAGCAGGTAAGCCTGCTCATTGTTGTGTTTTGACGAGCCGACCACATAAACCGAATCTGGCCCACTGGCCTTACGCAGGTCCAGCATTTTGGTGGAAATTTCTGTCAGGGCGGTGTCCCAGCTGATGCGTTCGTACTTGCCGTTGACCAGCTTCATCGGGTAACGCAGGCGGAACTCGCCATGGCCGTGCTCGCGCAGTGCCGCACCTTTGGCGCAATGAGCACCGAGGTTGATAGGGGAGTCGAACACCGGCTCTTGGCGCACCCAAATACCGTTTTCGACCACCGCATCAACCGCACAGCCTACTGAGCAGTGTGTACATACGGTACGTTTGACCTCGATTTTGCCGCTACCGTCGCCTGCGGCTGGCGTGGCTGCCTTGGCCTTTTTGACCAGCGTGAGTTGTGTGGCTGCCAGACCGGCACCAACGCCCAAACCTGAACGCCGAAGAAAGGAACGGCGATCCATGGTCGGCAAGGCTGTTGACAAGCCGCGCGACAGGCTTTGTACAAAACGCGCCGACCCAAGACGATGCGCTGTATCGCTGTGAATACTGTGAGTTTTTTTCGTGAGTAGCATGAAGCTCTCCGTTGAATTTTTAAGGCGAAAAACTAAATGCGTGTGGTGCGGTAGTAGTGCTTGACGTGCTCTGACAAGCTGTAACCGCCACCTTTTTCAGGCGGGGCTTTGAGCACTTGCTGCTCTGGAATCGATGCGGGAGCGCCTGGCAGCGCGACGATGGCTGCGGCTGCGGCGCCCGTCGCAGCGGCGCCGAAAAAGAAACCCCTGCGTGAGGGCTTTGGCTGGCTATCTTGCATATTTGTCTCCATGAAAACATGTTTAGGATCGGCCTTAACAACCACCCTTTAACTTGTCAACACACTGTACGCCAGTACGGCTAATGTGGCAATGGCACCGTCAGCGTCAAGTGCCGAAGCTAGGGAAAACGATAGGCGTACTTACGAATTAAAAAATATGACGCTGCGGATATGTCTCAACTTGCGACACACCCAAAGGCATTTCCCACCAGGTGAAACGCTCGCCTCAAACCAGCATGTCAAAGCCTTGCGCCTCGACACTGACAAACGCATGCGTAAACCCGGCCAGCGCCCGATAAAACCGCGCCTTGGGGTGTGCCGCCAGCGCATCACACATCAGTGGCAGCCAAGGCTGCACATGCCGGGTAAAAAACTCGCGCTGCTTGGTCAGATTGGCAACAGCGACGTCGTCACCCGCAATCAAATAACGCATGACTTCGCACAGGTAAGCCACATGGTCTTCAGTTTCGGGCATGGATTCATCGCGCGCCAGGCCCAGCGCGGCAATGTCTGTACGTAAGGCAGCCAACGGCTTTTCATTGAGAAACCCACTCAGATAATGCGAGCCGAAAAGATACACCTCAGGCCGGCTGACGCCACCAAACAGCGCATCGTATTCGCTGTTGATACTGGTCAGGCTTTGGTCCCTGGCGGCTGCGACCAGGTCTGTCCATGACGCCTCGAGCAAAGCGCCCGCAGCGGGTGCCTGCGTCACAGCTACTTTCAGGTTGTCATAGAGTGACGGAGACGGCGCTGAATAGAACAGCGCAGCCAACAAGCCATAAACCTCAGCTCTGGCAGTTTCTTCGTCAAGTGAATCGTTGGTAAGCTCAGCAGGCTGCATGGTTTTTTCTTATCTGATGTCGGTAATTTTGATTTCGTTTTCTGCCGAATAAATATCTATCACGCGGCAATCGCCGCACATTTTCAAGCGGCCAGCCGCAGCCCCCTGAAACATGGCATGCCCGGCCAGCTTGCCGAGCATTGATTCAATCGCCTTGAGCGTGCCAAACGGTTTGGCGCAGCGTATGCACTGGTAAGGCTGGCTTTCATTCAACACGCGCGCTTCTTTTCGCTGCGGGGTCAGCAGCAAACGTGGTTGCAGGGTAATCGCATTTTCTGGGCAAGTGGTCGCGCACAGGCCGCACTGAACGCAATTTTTCTCAATGAATTTAAGCTGTGGGTGCTCGGGGTTGTCTTGCAGCGCGCTGGCCGGGCAGGCGCTGACGCAGCTCAGGCACAGGGTGCAACTGTCTTTGTTGACCAGCAAGCTGCCAAACGGCGAGCCCTGCAGCGGAAGCTCAATGGCCTCTGGCAAGGCAGCAGGTGCCTGGGTCATAAAGTGATCCAGCGCCATGTCGAGCGTGCTGCGCTTTTCTTGTGCGACCGCAAAACGCGCCGCACTGCTAGGGACCACCGGCCGCGCTCGCGCCAGTGTTTGCAGACTGCTATCGAGTTCAGTCACCGACGGCGCCTGCACGAGGTGAAAGTGGATGCCCGAATAGCCCAACCCGTTGAGCAGTGCTTGCGCCACGCGCATCTGCTGTGCAAGACCTTCGAGATAGTCCGGCGCCTCCTCAGCCGTTGTCAGCACAGCAACCTGAGTCGCACCAAAAGCAATGGCACTTAGCCACAGATCGAGCCCTACGCTGGCGGTGTGCCAAAGCGCCAAAGGAATGACATTGGCGGGCACGCCGCGCACCGACTTTTGGAGCTGAGCTGCGCGGCCAAGTGCCTCAACAGCCTGCTGCCCAGCGACTTGGCTGTGGAGCAACACAGTAGCGTTCTTACCCCCAGCTTTGGCGTAAGTTGACAGCAGCGTCTTGAGCCGCACACCTTGCTCGCTGGCACGCGGATAAGCGTAGGTTAGCGCGCCCGTCGGGCAGACGGTGGTACAGGCACCGCAGCCCACGCACAGATTCGGGTTGACAACAATTTGCTGACGGCTCTTTTCGCTCTTGACAGCGCCCGCAGAGCAAATGTCAATGCAGGCATTGCAGCCCACCGTTTCGTTGCGACTGTGGGCGCAGATTTTCTGCTTGTAATTGAAGAACTTAGGCTTTTCAAACTCTCCGACCAGTTCGCGTAACTCGACCACGATGGGTAGCAGGCCAGGTGACGCCAAGCCCTGCGAGGCATCGAACGCAAAATAGCCTTGCGGTGGCGCATGCAGCCCTATGAGGGGCTGCGCACCCATGTCCAGCACCATGTCAAAGGCCTCTGTGGCCGGCTGCGAAGCGCGGTTGAAATCAATCGCGCCCGCTACCTTGCACACCGCCACGCAGTCGCGGTGCGAGGTGCATTTACTGTTGTCAATCTGATAGCTGAGGTCAATCGCCCCCTCGGGGCAAACCGCCACACAGGCATTGCAACGGGTACACAAGTCCAGGTCAATCGGGTTGCTTTTTGTCCAGTGGGCTTCAAAAGCACCGAGCCAGCCTTTCACGCTGAAACCGCTTCCGGCAATCACCGGATACTGACGCTCTTGCACCGCAGATTGACCCGTGGACACGCCCTGCGCAAATATCGTCACATCCAATGTGTCGGCCAACAAGGCTGCAACTTGCTCGGCCTTGTCCAGAGCACCCACGATGAGCAAACGGCCCGCACTTTTATAGGTGACTGTTGAAACGGGCTCGGCATCCGGCAGGTGCGCCGCCGCCAGCAGCGCCGCTATTTTGGGCATGGCGCTTGCCGCATCTTTCGCCCACCCGCCCGTTTCACGAATGTTCACGAACTTGATCACAGACGTTGCGCGTTCAGTCTGCTCCGCAACCTCAGTAAACAGGCGTTTTTCTTGGGTGCAGGCCACCACCACATCGTCGCCTGACTGAATCGCTTTTTGAAACGCACCTGCCTCTCGGCGACATAGGGTGGAGTGAAGCGTTAATGTTTCGTTAAGTGCCGCGCCCAGCGCCTGGGGCTGAAGCGGCATGGTCTGGTTGCAGTCGCAAATGAGGGTGGTCATGGTCTTCTTGGCTGGTCAGCGTGTTGTTCAACAACTCGGGCTGGCTGGTATTTAATGGCAGTGCTGGAGGAGGTTCGCTTCCCTGCTTGTCCTCTTGCGACTGTGCCACGTTTTCGTGTGCGACGTCATTCGCAGTTTCCCGTGGTGTCACTTGTTCCCCGCCGTCTTTGTCCTTTTCTTTGTCTTCCTCCTCGTCGAAGAGTTTAAGAAACTTGGAACTGGTCATGGCGCGAAGCATCGCCTCAGGTATCGGGTCAGACTTTGAATAATCGTCTATGTAAATATCCAGACCATCCATGACATTGAAATGTGGGTCAGCAAAAAGCTTTTTCATCGCCGCATTGCGAACGTCCGAACCGACGTCTTGCGCCATAAAAGGTTTGAAATCAGACTCTTTGGTCAACAGTTTGACATCGTCGAGCGACAGCGCAGGAGGCTTTTGACTGACCTCCTCTAACGCTGGTTTGTCGTGGGCAGCAACCGGATCGGGCAGCACAGGTTTTGTAACGACGGCCGGTTCTTGAACAGGCTTGCCCTGCAAAACATCGGTTTTGCGGCGGGCCCAGCGACCTAAAAATCCCCCCGGTTCGTCAGCCACGAGGCGTTCCTGCGCCGAAGGTTTTGTCAGTGCTGACGCGCGCCGGGTTACCAAAACGGTCTTGCAGAGTTTTAAAACTTTGTGGCCGTTGGCGACGTTTGGCCTCAAGAACGTGGTGCTGATTGACAAAGTCTTGCACCCATTGGGCGACGCTGGCGGGCATGGGCATCTGCTCCACCGTTTCCTGCGCATCCAACCAACGCCCGGCGTCGTGATAGCTCACCGTCACGATGTGCGGCACAGCCATCGGTTCGTCAGCTATTTTGGGTTCTTCCTCCATCCGCCAGACCACCCAGAAACAGGGTTGCTCGGTGGTGACGTTCAGGTAGTAACCTTCCGCATCGCCGATATGCAATTCGACCTTGAAGCCAGGGTGCAACCAGCGCTCTTCTGCGTCACTTTTGATAAGCAGTCGCGGCGTCTCGCCAAAGCCGTCTTCATGCGGCACCACATCAGCCAGCGACCAGCGCCAAGGTTGCCAGCGGTTGTCGATACGCTCGCGGCGCATCACGACCGCCGCGCTCAAGGTGGGCCTAGCCACAGCATCGCCGCTGTCGGGCGATTGCGTCAAGAAATCAGACATAGCTGCAGTGTAAGGCGGCAGGGCAACCGATGCTGGCCATCAATCCCCCATCGCTAGCCAGCACCTTACGTGTCTTTGGATATCTTGATCGTGGGGAACTTGGCCGAAAAATCTTTGGCCTTGGCGGCCACTGTGATCGCCATCTTGCGAGCGATCGCCTTGTAGATGGCGGCCACCTCGCCGTCGGGGTCAGCCACTACCGTGGGGCGTCCGTTGTCAGCCTGCAATCTGATTTGCATGTCCAATGGCAAGGCACCAAGATAGTCCATCTTGTAGTCAGCCGCCATTTTTTTACCGCCATCTTCACCAAAAATATGTTCGGTGTGGCCACACTTGCTGCAAATGTGTACCGCCATGTTTTCAACAATGCCCAGAATCGGCACGCCAACTTTTTCAAACATCTTGATGCCCTTTTTGGCATCCAGCAGGGCAATGTCTTGCGGCGTGGTGACGATGACAGCGCCAGTGATGGGCACGCGCTGGCTCAGGGTGAGCTGAATGTCACCCGTGCCTGGCGGCATGTCCACAATCAAGTAATCCAGATCGCGCCAGTTGGTTTGCCGCAGCAGTTGCTCCAGCGCCTGGGTGGCCATCGGGCCGCGCCAGATCATGGCTTCGTCTTGTGCCACCAAAAAGCCGATCGACATGACCTGAGTGCCAAAGTTTTCCATCGGCTCCATGTTTTTGCCGTCAACGCTCTCGGGCCGGCCTTCAATGCCCATCATCATGGGCTGACTGGGGCCATAAATATCGGCATCCAGCAAGCCAACGCTGGCGCCTTCAGCGGCCAGGGCCAAAGCCAGATTGACAGCCGTGGTGCTTTTGCCCACACCACCCTTGCCCGACGCGACAGCGATGATGTTTTTGACGTTAGGCAACAACTGAACGCCGCGCTGCACGCTGTGGCTGGCAATTTTCACACTGAGGTTGACCGACACATTGCCAACACCCGTCACACCTTTGGCGGCGGCAACCAGACTTTTGCGAAAAGCCGCAAACTGGCTTTTGGCCGGGTAACCCACTTCAACGTCAAACGACACATCGTCGCCGCTGACCTGGAGGTTTTTGACGGATTTGGTGCTGACGAAATCTTTGCCCGTATTCGGGTCAATGACAGCCGTGAGGGCGTCGAGTATCTGTTGTGGCGTGGGCATACGTGGATTTTCCTGTAAGGCTGCCAGTGTAGCCATGCACCCTAAAATGACGGGATACCGACAAACAAAGCACTACTCAAAGCATTACTGATGTCTCGCCAACTCTTCGTTACCACCGCCCTGCCCTACGCCAATGGCAAGTTCCATATTGGCCACATCATGGAATACATCCAGGCTGACATCTGGGTGCGGTTTCAACGCATGCAGGGCAACAATGTTAATTTTGTAGGCGCTGACGACGCTCACGGTGCGCCCATCATGATTGCCGCTGAAAAGGCCGGCGTGACGCCGCAGCAGTTTGTAGCCGACATTGCAGCTGGCCGCAAAGAATATTTGGACGGGTTTCACATCAGTTTTGACAACTGGAGCTCGACCGACTCGCCAGAGAATCACGACCTGGCTCGGCAGATTTACCGCGACCTCAAAGCCAATGACCTGATTGATGTCAAAACCATTGAGCAGTTCTTTGACCCTGAAAAGAACATGTTTTTGCCAGACCGCTACATCAAGGGCACCTGCCCGAAATGCGGTACCAAAGACCAATATGGCGACAACTGTGAAAACTGCGGCGCGGTTTATGCGCCTACTGACCTGATCAACCCGTATTCAGCCTTGTCGGGTGCAACGCCGATTCTCAAGAGCTCGGAGCATTTTTTCTTCAAATTGTCTGACCCGCGCTGCGTTGAGTTTTTGCAGAGTTGGACACAAGACGGCAAACTGCAACCTGAGGTGGCCAACAAGGTCAAAGAATGGTTCAGCGTACGTACCAACCCCGACGGCACAAAAAGCGAAGGCCTGGGCGACTGGGATATTTCTAGGGACGCTCCCTATTTTGGGATTGAGATACCCGACGCGCCCGGCAAGTATTTTTATGTATGGCTGGACGCGCCGGTGGGCTACTTGGCATCTCTGAAAAACCTGCTCGACAAGCGTTGTATTGAGGCCGGCGAGGACGGACTGTCGTACACCGAATACATGGCAGACCCGGATCTGGAGCAGTACCACTTCATCGGCAAAGACATCGTGACGTTTCACACACTGTTTTGGCCAGCAATGTTGCATTTCAGTGGTCGCAAGACACCGACCAATATTTTTGTTCATGGTTTTCTAACAGTGAACAACGGCGAAAAGATGAGTAAGAGCCGCGGTACCGGGCTCGACCCGCTGAAGTACCTTGAGTTGGGCATGAACCCGGAGTGGTTGCGCTATTACTTGGCGGCTAAGTTGAATGCGAAGAATGAAGACATTGACTTCAATGCTGACGATTTCATGCTGCGGGTCAACAGCGACCTGATTGGCAAGTACGTCAATATTGCTAGCCGTGCGGCCAAGTTTTTGCCAGAAGGGCGCTTGGTGGCTTCGCCTGACAGTCCACAGCAGGTCGCTGCCGGCCTTTTAGAAGCCGTGAGTGAGCACCTGGAGCAGCGGGAATACGCCAAAGCCATGCGCGAAGTCATGACCTTTGCCGATAGCGTCAACGCACGTTTTGACGCGGCGGCGCCATGGAAGCTGGTCAAAGAAGGCAAAGCTGCGCAAGCCGCTGAAGTCAGCGCGGAGGCGATTCAAATGTTTCGCGTCATGTCGGCCTGCCTGAAACCGGTGATGCCCGGTGTGGCCACGGCAGTAGAGAAGTTTTTGCAATGCGAGCCATTGACCTTTGAAAATGCATTAACGGCGCTTGTTGAAGGTCATCAATTGGGTACCTATGGGCACCTCATGCAGCGCGTTACCCCAGAGCAGCTTGACGCATTGTTTGAGCCTCCAGCCCAAGAAATACCGGCGCAAGCAGCTATCGAAACCATAGTACCGGGTGGCGAGCCCGTCGCCCCCCTGATTACCACCGACGACTTCGCCAAAATCGACCTGCGTATCGCACTGATCGTCAATTGCGAAGCCGTTGAGGGCTCCGTCAAATTGCTGCGCCTGACGCTCGACGCGGGTGAAGGCAAGACCAGAAACGTCTTCAGCGGCATCGCCAGCGCCTACCAACCGGCCGACCTGATCGGCAAACACACCGTGCTGGTCGCCAATTTGGCACCGCGCAAGATGAAGTTTGGTATCAGCGAAGGCATGGTCTTAGCCGCCAGCCACGGGGATGAAAAGTCGCAGCCGGGTATTTACGTGCTGGAGCCAACAACAGGCGCCTCGCCGGGGATGCGCGTCAAGTAGTCGGAAGTTTAAAAGTAAGGAATTTGACATCGCCTTACTTTAAGCGCAAACTTACTCCTGTATCAATAGGAGTCACATATGCAAGCCATGCTAGAACTAGAGGCCACCGTCAGCAGCAAAGGCCAGATCACCCTGCCAGCAGCCATGCGCGCCCGGCTCGGCTTGGTGGAAGGCTCCAAAGTCAAGTTTATTTGCGGTGACACCGAAGCCACGCTGAAGCCCGAGTTGCCCGTCAGCGCCTATCGCGGCTTTTTGCGCGACCTTGGCAATATCAACACCGACATGCCCAAAGAGCCTGATCGGTTTTGATGAACGTTGTTGATTCTTCAGGCTGGATCGAATATTTCATTGACACCGCCAACGCGGACAACTTTGCGCCAGCGATTGAGAAAACAGCGCTACTGGTCGTGCCGGCCCTGTCTTTTTTTGAAGTGCATCGCTACCTAAGCCGTAACACTGATGCAGCGCGGCGGAATGAATGCCTGGACGTCATGCGCCGTGGCACAGTGGTCGAGTTAACCACTGACAGAGCCATCGCAGCCTCGGATATCGCCCAAAAATACAAGCTGGCAATGGCCGACGCTGTCATGTACAGCATCGCCCAGGAATTTAAAGCCACCTTCTGGACGCAAGACGTGGACTACAAAGACTTGCCCGACGTGAGCTTTCACGCCAAAGTTCAAGCCTCATAGGTTTCATCACGCCACTCCAGCCCCATGCAACCCAACATTAACGGCTGGATAGACGTCAACAACCGCAGCTTGCAAACCAACACCCGGCTGGGTGCGGTACTGGCTTTTGTGGCGGGGGCCACCAACGCTGGTGGTTTTTTGGCAGTGGGCACTTACACATCGCATATGACGGGCGTGGTCTCGGCGCTGGCCGACCAACTGGTGTTGGGCAATTTGGTGCTGGCTGCCGCCGCTCTCGGGGCCTTGCTGGCTTTTCTATTGGGCGCCATGACTACCGCCTGGCTGGTCAATTGGGGCCTGCGTGAACAGCTGACCAGCGCTTACGGCCTGCCGCTGCTTTTAGAGTCGGTGCTGCTGCTGATTTTTGGTATTTTTGGTGCTGTCATCAGTTTGTGGTCGCAGTTTTTTTTGCCGCTGACGGTGGTATTGCTGTGCTTCATCATGGGTTTGCAAAACGCCGTCATCAGCAAAATATCCAAATCAGAAATACGCACCACCCACGTGACCGGGCTGGTCACCGACTTGGGCATAGAGCTGGGCAAATTGCTGTACATCAACCGCAGCCGGCGCAGTATGGCCGAGCCAGTTCGGGCAAACCACCCCAAGCTGCGTTTGCACATCATCTTGATCAGCAGCTTTTTTATTGGCGCTTTGTGCGGCGCGCTCGGTTTCAAGTTTTTAGGCTATGTCACGACGGTGCCGCTGGCAATAGCCTTGCTGCTGCTGGTGTGGCGCCATGTCATGCATGACGTGCTGGAGCGCTTGCCGCATTTGAGCTAGCGGTTTGGCTGGGGGCAGCTAATTTCTTGATTTATCAGCGGTGAGCTCTTCAATCACTGACCCGGTGCTGACCACCTTCAAATCACTGTCAAACACCACGGTAAAAATCATGGCGGTGGTGGGCGGGTTCAGGTAGCGCCAGTCGTAATGGGTGGTCTGGCTCAGCGCATACGGCGTGACCTTCATCGGCTTGCCCAGCATTTTGCGCACCGTCTCCATCGGCATGCCAGGCAGCACCTTGGCAAAGTTTTGTGGGCTCAAGACTTGGCGCAAGGCGCTCATTTTGCCGTCAGGGCCGATGGTGATCATGTAGTTGACATTGCCCGACGGCTGGCGGTTGTATTCAAAGGTTTTTGAGCTAGGCGCGCCTGCCGCTCCCGGAAGTGGGGTGCTGGCCATGTCAGCAGCGTCCCAAACTTTTTCCGGCTCGCCAAAGCGGGCGCGCACGTCTGCCTCAGTGGCCACGCCTTCTTCCAGCTCGGCAACGCGCTGCTGGTCACAACCGGTCAAACCCATCAACAGGGACAGTAAACCCATGGCAATCACCACTTTCCTTAATAACTGACCGTTCAAAACATGGGCCATAGCCGTCCCCCGGTAAAATCAGGCAACTATACGTCTCTGCCAGAGCCGCCCCTGAAAGCAGCCATGAAACTTCTGTCCATCTTCCGCCGCGCTGACTACACCTCAGACATCACCCAGTTTATTGATCAGCTCAAAGTGAACAAGCCCACACTGGAAGCCGAGCAACGCGCTGGCCGTGCCCTGCTTTGGGACAAAAACCTCAAATCGACCGAGCAGGCTGACTTTCTGGATGCTACGGTGGCCCAGCCGTCTTATGTTTACGGCACGTCCAACCACCCAAACGCCAAATAAAGGCAGTTTTAGGGTATGAAATTGGCATTGAGACCATTGAATACGGGCGCAAGCAGCTCCTAATTACATAGCAAACCAACCAGCCTAGCCGTTCGACTTTGACCACTGAACTCGTCCTCGCAGAAGCATTTCCAGCAATGCCCAGCCCCGACATGCCCGGCGTGATCGACCAAGTAGCCTTGGCACGCCTGTACGGGGAGCCACTGTTTGCGCTGCCGCACGACTTGTACATTCCGCCAGACGCGCTGCAAGTGTTTTTAGAGGCCTTTGAGGGCCCACTCGACTTGCTGCTGTACCTGATACGTAAGCAAAACTTCAATATTTTGGACATCCCGATGGCGGCGGTGACGCGCCAATACCTGGTGTACGTAGACGAAATCCGAGCCACTAACCTAGAGCTGGCGGCTGAATATTTGCTGATGGCTGCCATGCTGATTGAAATCAAGTCGCGCATGCTGCTGCCACCAAAAAGGCAAGCTGAAGGCGTTGAGGCCGAGGATCCGCGCGCCGAGCTGGTTCGCCGCTTGCTGGAATACGAGCAAATCAAGCTCGCCGCCCACCAGCTGAACGCCATGCCGCAATTCGGCCGGGACTTTTTGCGGGCGCAGGTGTTTGTGGAGCAGTCTCTGAGCCCGCGCTTCCCCGATGTGCATGTGGTTGATTTGCAGGACGCCTGGCGTGACATCGTCAAGCGCGCCAAGCTGGTGCAACACCACGTCATCAGTCGTGAAGAACTCTCGGTACGTGAACACATGAGCATCGTGCTGCGCAAGTTGCAGGGCCGCAAGTTTTTAGAGTTTGAAGACCTGTTTGAAACCGCACGCGGCATGCCGGTGCTGGTTGTGACCTTCATTGCGCTGCTGGAATTGTCAAAAGAAGGCCTGCTAGAAGTCACTCAGGCCGAGGCTTATGCGCCGATTTACGTGCGCTTGGCCTATAC
>JBBRDA010000059.1:0-19210 GCA_038204335.1 Burkholderiales bacterium | reverse complement strand
GGCGAGACCTTCAAGGCCGTGTCGCCTGCCATCATCAACTGTACGGTTTCCTCAGCAATCGGCCGCTGCGCCATTTCATACAGCGCCTGAAGCATCTCCAGCGCCTGGGTGGCACGCGCCTTGGTGCCGTCGATTTTGAACTGCTCAAAGCGGTGGGCAATCTTCACGTCCAGCCCGACCTCGATGGTGCGTATGTGCGCATCCATGGGCCCGCACAGGTGGCCCATGCGGGTGTTGTTGGGCGGGGTAAAAGTGTGGCGAAGGATCAAAGTGAGGTTGTCCTGAAAAGGTTGAACCGATATTGTCGGCTGATATTGCCATCAGGGGGTGACTGCTAACATTAGCCCATGATTGGACGAATCTCTGGCCAGCTGGCTGAAAAGAACCCCCCAGAAATTCTGGTGGACTGCAACGGCGTGGGTTACGAGCTGCTGGTGCCCATGAGCACGTTTTACAACCTGCCCACACTGGGTGAAAAAGTCAGCCTGCTCACGCATTTTGTGGTGCGTGAAGACGCGCAAATTTTGTATGGCTTTGCCACATCAACCGAGCGTGCCGCTTTCAGGCAACTCGTCAAAATATCCGGCGTTGGCCCACGCACCGCGCTCAGCGTGCTCAGCGGCATGAGTGTTGAAGAACTTGCCCAAGCTGTGACATTGCAAGAGCCTGGCCGCATCATCAAAGTGCCAGGCATCGGCAAAAAAACCGCCGAGCGTTTGTTGCTGGAGCTTAAAGGCAAGCTGGGCGCTGATATTGGCGTGAATGTCAGTATCAGCAACGATAGCCAGTCAGACATTTTGCAGGCGCTGGTCGCGCTGGGCTACAGCGACCGTGATGCGGCTTTGGCGCTCAAAGCGCTGCCTAAAGATATTGGTGTCTCTGACGGGATTAAGTTGGCGTTGAAGGCGCTGGCTAAGTAAGTTGAAATCGAGGTATTTTTATGGCAATTCTTGAAGGTATTCGGATTCAAAACTATCGTGCTTTGAAGGACGTCACTTTTGGACAAACCTTCGAAAACAGAAAGCACGCAAAAGTCCTGCCGCGCTTGATGGCCATTATTGGAGCAAACGGGGTAGGTAAATCAACTCTCCTTGATGCCTTCGGGTTCATCGGTGATTGTCTGAATGAGGGGGTCGAATCAGCCTGCGATAAGCCGCATCGGGGCGGATTTGAGCGCTTACGTACGCTCGGAGCGAACGAACCTATTAAATTTGAAATACGTTACAGGCGAACTGAGAAAGAGCGCCCGATTAGTTATGGGCTGCACATTGACCTTGATAAGCGTGGCCGTGCTTCAGTGGTGTACGAGAGGTTGCGTCAGCGTAGATTTAGTAACAGCTCAGGACAGCCCTACACCTTCTTGGAGTTGACCAATGGAGCTGGTTACGTTTGGACTGGCCAAGAGGTTGATGGTGTTGAAGGTATCGAGAAAACAGCAATAGTGATGAGTGATCGCCAAGTACTTGGTATCTCTACCCTCGGCACACTGGTAGACCATCCACGCATTAGCCAATTTCGATCTTTTTTGGGCGGCTGGTATCTTTCTTACTTTGTTCCCGAATTGGCTCGCACCCAACCTATGGCAGGGGCTGAACCGCACCTCAATCGACGTGGTGACAATCTGGCGAAGTACCTTCAATACATAGAGCGGCAGCAGCCCAAAGAGTTTAAAAAAGCACTTGATTGGATAGCAACAAAAATTCCTGGACTGGAGGAAATCAAATCTGTCAAAGCGCCCGACGGAAGATTGCTTTTGGAATTCCACGCGAAGGGATACCAAAACACTCCCTTTTACCAGCAAGACATGTCTGATGGGTCACTTAAGCTGCTTGCGTACATGTTACTGATCGAAGACCCAGAGCCCGCTCCATTCATCGGAATCGAAGAGCCAGAAAACGGCTTACACCACCAGCTTTTATCGCTTCTTGCTGACGAACTGAAAGCTCTTGCTTCCCGCACTAGAGGCCCGCAGGTTTTGGTAACTACGCACTCGCCTAATTTTGTGGATGCTTTGACGCCTAGCGAGGTATGGATACTAGAAAAGCAATCAGATGGCTATTCCAGCTTGACGCGCGCTGCGGACTTGCCCAGCGTTCAGGAACTATTTGACGAAGGGATTCCCATGGGGAGCCTTTGGTACAGCAATCACTTCGGAATTGGGAATCCATGATCCGCCTAGAGGTACTAGTTGAAGGTGCTTCTGACGCGCCCGCTGTAAAAGAGGTGTTACAGCGAAAATTTGGACTTGTCGAAGACATCCATTTCCGAATCCATCCCCATAGAGGTAAGGGCAACTTGCCTGCGAACCCCTTGAGTAAACCGGATCTAAAGCACAGAGGCTTGCTTGACCAACTACCCGCAAAACTTATCGGCTATAGCAAGTCGCTGCAGGATGGCTTTGTTTTGGTTGTCGTTGATGCTGACGATACTTCACCAACGCAAATAGTTGCTGATTTAAAGCGGATGCTGGACCGGTTACCAACGAGCCCCAACGTTCTCTTCTGTATAGCAGTTGAGGAAACTGAAAGTTGGTTTATAGCTGATATTGAAGCGATTGCGCGCGCCTACCCAAAGGGATTGAAGAAGCACATATTAAGGAATATTGAACCTGATACCGTTGTTGGCGCTTGGGAAAAGTTAGCCTTGGCGTTGGGTGTAGATCCTAAAAAAGTGTCGGGCTCGACGAAATACGAATGGGCAACACGAATTTCACCCCACTTAAATCTTGACGCTCCAAAATCGCCGAGTTTCGGCAGACTAATCGCTGATCTGGCCATCTTTTCTGAAATGGATGCTTCTGCCCATCTTGGTTAAGACCTCAGAGCATACCAAGAATGACCATCCAAACCGACGACTTCAACCTCGCTGATTTACCGCCCTCAAGGCGCGTGATGTCTGCCGCGCCAGATTCCCCTAAAGAAGAAGCCATTGAGCGCGCCCTGCGCCCCAAGCTGTTTGACGAATACGTGGGTCAGACCAAGGTTCGTGAGCAGTTGGAGATTTTTATTGGCGCTGCCAAAAAGCGCAGCGAAGCACTCGACCACGTACTGCTGTTTGGCCCGCCCGGTTTGGGTAAAACCACACTGAGCCACATCATTGCGCATGAGTTGGGCGTCAACATGCGGCAAACCAGTGGCCCGGTGCTTGAAAAGCCCAAAGACCTAGCAGCGCTGCTGACGAATCTTGAGAAAAACGATGTGCTGTTCATCGACGAGATTCACCGCCTGAGCCCGGTGGTGGAAGAGATTTTGTACCCCGCACTAGAGGACTACCAGATCGACATCATGATCGGCGAAGGCCCGGCGGCGCGCAGCATCAAACTCGACTTGCAGCCTTTCACATTGGTCGGTGCCACGACACGTGCCGGCATGTTGACCAACCCACTGCGCGACCGTTTTGGCATCGTGGCGCGGCTGGAGTTTTATACGTCTGAAGAACTGGCCCGAATTGTGCGCCGAAGTGCGGGTTTGTTGAACGTGCCCACTGATGAAGCGGGTGGTTTTGAAATTGCCCGCCGCTCACGCGGCACACCGCGGATTGCCAACCGTTTACTGCGCCGCGTGCGCGATTTTGCAGACGTCAAAGGCAAAGGCGAGATCACATTAGAGATTGCCAACAAAGCGCTCGCCATGCTCGACGTCGATCCGCAAGGCTTTGATGTGATGGATCGCAAGCTGCTTGAATGCGTGATTCATCGCTTTGATGGCGGGCCAGTCGGGCTGGACAACATTGCCGCCAGCATTGGCGAAGAACGCGACACGATTGAAGACGTGATTGAGCCGTATTTGATTCAACAAGGGTACCTGCAGCGCACACCGCGTGGGCGCATTGCCACGCTGGCAGCGTATCGGCATTTGGGGGTCGCGCCTCCAGCAGCCGGAAACGAGCTATTTACTTAGCTCAGGTCAGCGCCCCGCGCCCATCGACGCTGATGATTCGTTCCACGGTGCCTTTGAGCAGCCCGCCGCGCACGCCAATCATGTGGTTGTGCAGATTGACTGTCGGATCACAGTGACCGGGTATCAGCCAGAGCATGCTTCCCAGGCTGGGCAAGCGGGTGCTGCCCGGTGCGGGTTTCAAAATGCCGTGTTCATCGCCACCGTTTGAATATTCCAGCTCACTGCGGCTGCTGAAGGCGTGAACTTTGGGCAGCCCAGAATCAATCGCGTGGCTTTTATGGCCAGCATCACACACCACATGACCGGCGTGGACGCTGATAACCTGGGTTTTGACAAACAGCGCATGCTTAAAACGCGGCTGGCCTAGGGCGGGCTCGTTGGCTGCGTAGTCTGCGTCCATGAACAAATAGGAGCCTGCTTGCAGTTCGCCATACAGCTTGCTGGCGGCCTCCAGCAGTGCGGTGCCCGTACCGGCGCCTGTCACCAGCGCCACTTTGATGCCTTCGTCTTCAATGAGTCCGCGCGTTAGACGCACCGCCTTGACGGCATCCACGATGGCGTCTCGCCGTTCGGACGCACTGCGCATGTGCTGCGCTTTGCCATGGTAAGCCTGCAGGCCGGCAAAGTTTAAAGCCGGGTGTTTGCGAATTTCTATCGCCAGCGCCACAGCGGCGGGGCCGGGCTCAACGCCGCATCGGTTGTGCCCGACATTCAATTCGATAAATACATCAATTGACGACGGGATGCCAGTGGAAAGGCGGCCTTCGTTCATGCAGTCGGCCAGGCGCTTGATGCCTTCAAGGCTGTCCACGCAAATAGCCAGCTTGCCACCCAATGGCGCCAATTCCCGCGTCAGCGCTGCAACCCGCGCCAGCTTGTGCACAGCTATCACCTCGTTGCTGATGTAAATGTTGTGGACGCCGCCCGCAACCAACGCCTCGGCCTCAGATGTTTTTTGTACGCACACACCCACGGCGCCCGCCGCCATTTGCAGCTTGGCCAACTCGGCACTTTTGTGCATTTTGGCGTGTGGCCGCAGCATCACCTCGTGCTCGGCAGCAAACGCCGCCATAGTCCGCAAATTGCGCTCCATCACGTCCAGGTCCACCACCAGTGAGGGGGTGTCGATTACGTTGACGCTTTTGCCGATTAGATGGTTCATGACCGGTTCTTCTTGGGTTTAACCCGTCGTCTCATCCAGCACGTCATCATCCAGGTGCTGGGTGTCGGCCCAGCCGACCAGGGTGAAGCCCTCGG
Organism: Burkholderiales bacterium; assembly: GCA_038204335.1. Lineage (GTDB taxonomy): Bacteria > Pseudomonadota > Gammaproteobacteria > Burkholderiales > Burkholderiaceae_C > Polaromonas. Next base: position 14,054 of record JBBRDA010000059.1, on the reverse strand, counting down.
GCGTCCAGAGCAGCCGGTTGATCGCCGCATTGCCCAATGCCCAGGTGCGCGGTGCTTGAATGTCGAGCCGGGTGGCGGCGCGGTACAGCACGTCCATCACACCGCCATGGCCAACCAGCGCAATTTGTTCACCGGGGTGTTGCGCGGCCAGCCGCTCGGCGGCCTCCAGCACCCGGGCGCTCAGCGCCACCAAAGACTCACCCCCTGCCGGGTAAAAGTGGGGGTCGCGTTTGCGCCAGCGCATCGACTGTTCTGGCAATAGGACTTCAATTTCGGCAAAGGTTTTGCCCTCAAAATCACCAAAACCACGTTCACGCAGACCGGTTTCTTTGATGACTTGGAGGCCTTGCGTGCGGCCGACATACTGAGCCGTTTCCCAGGCTCGGGTCAGGTCGCTGGCGTAAATGGCTTTGAAGGGTTCATCGCGCAAGGCTTCAGCCAGCCGCTCGGCTTGCCAGCGGCCAGTGGCACTGAGTGGAATATCTAAATGGCCTTGTATGCGGGTGTCCACATTCCAAGTGGTTTCCCCATGGCGAATGGCGATGATGCGAGTCGGCTCTCTCATGCTTATCTTGGAATCTCTACGTTAATTTTTCTGTTACCTGCAGGCGGCTGCGGAAAGCCGAGTAGGGCTGAGTCCAGCATCGCAGGCAGCACGGCAAACGCGTCGCTCCACGGGCCGTCGTGCATGGCGCGAGTTTCAAACACCACTTTTTGGCTGGACAGCTCGCGCATCAAAATACTGACAGTGCGCTTGTAGTACACATCGCCAAAACCGATGGGAAAAGAGAAGCCGACCGACGCGCCACGACTGCCGCCGCCAATCGAAACGCCAGAGCCGCCAAAGCCGAAGCCAGGCTCGGGGTAGCGCTGAACAATTTCGGTGACCAGCAAGACCTGCACGCTGAAGCGTGCATCGACCGGGCTCAGTGCCATGCCGACTTTTGACAGGCTGGTGGTGGCCAATGCTTCAATGCGGTCTTGCTGTGCGTTAGCCGACTGTTGCGATGGCAGGCGCTCAAACCGGTATCGGGTGCCAGGCGCCGGCGGCGCGGCCGTCCACGCTGAAAACGCGGTCACGTCGCTGTCAACAACGCGCATGCCCGAGCATGCCGTCAAAAATAAGACTGCTATAAAAATAATAGCTGCTTGCGCCCGGATCATCTGGTCTGCTGCTCGATTTGATGGTGTAAAAACGAATAAATCGTCATAGAGGCTGTATTTTGATGATCGATGGGCCCGAAAGTTCTGTAGTCGATGTCCCCTTGAAGTCATCAGCGTCAAACGCCTTGTCACCATCGGCATCTGCAACCCCTGTGGTTTTGATGCCTTTGAAGTCGTGGCGCTTGCCGTCCATCAGGTGTGATGGCACGATGTTTTGCAGCGCGCTGAACATGTTTTCAATCCGGCCCGGGAATTTTTTATCCCAATCGCGCAGCATGTTGCCGACCTGCTTGCGCTGCAAGTTCTCTTGGCTGCCGCACAGGGTGCAGGGGATGATGGGAAAGTCTTGCACCGCCGCCCAACGGCTCAGGTCTTTTTCAGGCACATAGGCCATCGGCCGGATGACGATATTTTTGCCATCGTCGCTGACAAGTTTGGGTGGCATTCCCTTGAGTTTGGCGGCAAAAAACATGTTCAAGAAAAAAGTTTGCAACATGTCGTCACGGTGATGGCCCAATGCGATTTTGGTCGCGCCGAGCTCACCTGCAACCCGGTACAAAATGCCGCGCCGCAAGCGTGAACACAGTGAGCACAGCGTTTTGCCTTCAGGAATCACGCGTTTGACGATGCTGTAGGTGTCCTGGTTTTCAATATGGAAAGGCACGCCGAGTTTGGCCAGGTATTCAGGCAGGATGTGTTCCGGGAAACCGGGCTGCTTTTGATCCAGATTGACGGCGATCAAACTGAAGTTGATGGGCGCACGCTTTTGCAGTTTGAGCAAAATGTCCAGCATGGCATAGCTGTCTTTGCCGCCAGACACGCAGACCATCACTTTGTCGCCTTCTTCAATCATGTTGAAGTCAACAATCGCGCGGCCAACCTCGCGGCACAGGCGTTTTTCCAGTTTATGGTTGTCAACGCTGATTCGGGCGGCTTGGCCGGCTGCATCTGGCATTGCCAGTGTGTCAGGGGTGGTTTGGATCATCACCGTGTGATTTTCGCACTTTTGGCAGCGCTGGCAGCGCCCGCCGTGGTTGGCACGCAGCGTGCTATGACTGGATATGACCTTACCCGTTGTTCAAGACAGCCAACTCACCGAGGCCGATGGCCGCTACATGCGCCTGGCCATTGACTGGTCGCGTACCGCGCGCGAGCGGGGCAATCGTCCGTTTGGCTCGGTCATCGTGGCCCAGGACGGTCAGATACTTGCCGCAGCCGCCAACCAAACCGGCGAAACGGGTGACTGCACCGCGCATGCCGAAACCGCCGCCATCCGCATCGCCAGCCCGCTCTTTAGCCGCGAAGTGCTGGCTGGCGCCACCATCTATGCGTCTGGCGAGCCGTGCGTGATGTGCGCAGGAGCCATTTTTTGGGCCAATATTCAGCGCGTGGTGTTTGGCATTGACGCCGAGCGGCTGCGCGTGTTTCGCGGTGAGCGGCCTGAGCAGCGCGATGCCGAGCTGTCGTGTCGTGATGTATTTGCCGCTGCGCCCCACCCAATACAGTGCATTGGCCCGGTGATGGTGGACGAAGCCAGTGCACCACATGTGGGATTTTGGCAGGTCTAGCACAGCTAAACGCCTTAAATTTATGCCATACGCTAACGCCCCAATATTGTGCATTCAATACCCCAAGGGAGCCCCATGCGCGTGCTTGTGATCTTTTGTCACCCGGTCGAAACCAGCTACAACGCGGCCTTGCACCAAGAAGTGGTGGCCAGGCTAAAGCAAGTCGGTCATGAGGTTGATGACTGCGATCTTTACGCCGAGGGGTTTAACCCGGTCATGTCGCGTGAAGAGCGTTTGGGCTATCACGACGTGCCCGCTAACCAGCTGCCACTCAAAGATTATGTAGACCGCCTGATGCGGGCTGAGGCGTTGGTGTTTTGCTTTCCGACCTGGTGCTTTGGCATGCCCGCCATGCTCAAGGGCTATTTTGACCGCCTGCTCATGCCTGGCGTGGCGTTTGACTTGAGTGACCCACACAACGTCAAGCCGTCCCTGACACATATCAAGCGCATTTCGGCGGTGGTGACTTACGGCCGACCGCGCTGGACGGCCTGGCTGATGGGCGACCCGCCGCGAAAGGCTATCACCCGTTATCTGCGCTTGCTTACTGGCGGCAACGCCAAAGCGGACTACCACGCTTACTACCACATGAACATTGCCACGCCACCACGCCTGGAGGCCTTCAAAACCCGCGTTGGCGCTGCCATGGCACGCTTAGCCTGAATCGCTCTCAATATGCAAACACCGCTTTTACTGGCTCAAGCGCGCCTGCCGCAATGGCTGCTTCCTGACAGCTGGCCGCAAGCAAACGGTCAACCTTCGTTGGCTGATATCGGCTTGCATGCCGGGCGTGTCGCATCGGTTTCACCCCACGATGCCGCGAAGCTTCAGAACATTGGGGCCGTTCACCTGCATGGCGCTCCCGTGTTACCGGGCTTGGTTGACGCACACACGCACCTGGACAAGACATTTACTTTGCCGCGCATCGGCGCTGTCAAACCGGGGCTGCTGGCTGCCATAGAGGCGATAGCGTCAGACCGACGCAACTGGACAGCATCTGACGTCTTTGACCGCGCAAACCAAGGGATGCAATGGGCCTATGAGGCCGGTGTGACGCACCAGCGAACCCACTGCGACTGGATGGAGTCACCCACCGCTGCGCCGGTGGCTTGGCCCGCCCTGGGGGAGTTGGTTCAAGAGTGGCGCGGCCGCATCACGATGGAGCGCGTCAACATCACGACCTTGTCCATGTACACCCGCCTGGCTGACGCCATGAGCCTGGCTCAGCAAGTTGCCGCCAGTGGCCCCGAGGCCAGGCTGGGCGGCTTTGTGCACACCACCAACTGGGACGCGCAAGCCCTGCGCCATCTGTTGCAAGCGGCTCAACATCACGGTTTAGACGTCGATCTGCATGTCGACGAAGAGCTGAACCCTGCGGCGCAAGGTTTGGCCACCACAGCTGCCTTGATGAAAGAGCTGCAGTTTGAAGGCCGTGTGGTCTGCGGCCACAACTGCGCGCTGTCTGCCCAAACCACAGCGCAGGCACTGGCTACGCTGGACGCCGTTGCCCGGATGCCGATAACCTTGATTACCCTGCCCATGACCAACCTGCTGTTGCAGGACGCAGTCACTGGCGTGACGCCCACACACCGCGGCATCACCCTAGTGCAAGAAGCCCGCGCCCGCGGTATTCCGGTGCTGATTGCCAGCGACAACGTGCAGGACCCGTTTTGCGCCGTCGGCAGTTACGACCCGCTCGAAGCCTTTTCTGCAGGTGTTTTGGCGGGCCAACTCAGCCCGGCCTTTGACGTCTGGACAGAAGCCCTTTGCCGACCCGACTGGCTGGTGCGCGGAGCGCCTTGCCTACCGCTTCAGGTGGGTGAGCCCGCAGACTTGCTGGTTTTTTCTGCTGCCAACAGCTCCGGCTTTCCATCGCGCCACCAACATCGCGTGGTGCTGCGTGGCGGCCAGGTTGTGTATGGCCAATGGCCAGCAAACTTTATATCTTAGGAATCGACCCATGCTGCACGGCTACAACCCACCCGAACGTTTTTTGCCCTACCTGAGCTGGACAGAAATCGCTGACCTTCCCGACAAAGAAAACACAGTCATCGTGCTGCCCACGGGCGCCACCGAGCAGCACGGCCCCCACCTGCCTTGTGCGGTAGACACCATCATCAGCGCCGGTGTCGTCGGCCACGCGCTGGCGCGTTTGCCGGCGCACGTACCCGCTTACGCCATGGCGCCGATTACTTACGGTAAATCTGAAGAACATTTGCATTTTCCGGGCACCATGACGCTCACTGGTGAGACGCTGTTGGCCACCATGAACGAGATTGGCGAGTCGGTCTACCGCGCCGGATTTCGCAAGTTATTGATCGTCAACGGCCATGGCGGTCAACCGCAGATCATGGAGATATCTGCACGCGAGATGCGGCTGCGCCATGGAGACTTCATTGTGGTGCCCAGTTTTACTTGGCGCGTGCCGCACAGTGCAGGCAAGTACCTGTCAGACCAAGAAAAAAAGCTTGCCATGCACGCTGGTCATGCCGAAACCGCGTTGGTGCTGGCGCTGGCCCCCGAGACCGTACGTATGGACCGTGCTGTTGCTAACTTTCCGCCCGAGTTTCCGTCCAAGCTGCTGTCTCCCGACGGCCGCCCGGCTTGCGCCTGGACAGCGCGCGACTTCGGCCCAAGCGGCATCATTGGAGACCCTCTGCCCGCCACTGCCGAGCAGGGGCGCGACATTCTGGACTCGTTGGCCAACAGTTGGGCGCAGGCTATGACAGAGCTGCACGAGCTGAAATGGGCGGCGCGCGCTGAGGCCACCTGGAGCCGCGCTCAGCACACCGGCCATATTCAAACAAAGCTGGCCTGAAACCTGCATATCAATTCTTTTTCCGATCTATCAACCTCAATCTGGAGTCACCATGAAGAAGTCCGTTTTGACGCTGCGCCAAGTCACCGTCGCCGTTGCCTTGTCGCTGATAGGCCTGGCTAGCTTGGGCACGAGCACCCATGTGCAAGCCCAAGAAAAGTTCACATACATGACCAACTGGTACGCCCAGGCAGAGCATGGAGGCTTTTACCAAGCAATTGCTACAGGTATTTACAAAAAATACGGTTTGGATGTCACCGTCAAGATGGGTGGTCCACAAGTCAATATCGTGCAGCTCATGGCGGCGGGGCAGACTGATTGCGTCATGGGTTCCAGTGACCTGCAAATGATCCAGATTCGGGAAGGCGGCGTGCCTGTCACGACCCTGGCAGCGGTGTTTCAAAAAGATCCCCAAGTGCTGATCGCGCACGATGGCGTCAAGGGCTTTGAAGACCTCAAGGACAAAACCATTTTGATCGCGGCTTCTGCCAATCGGGGCTACTGGCCTTGGCTCAAGGCTAAATACGGTTTTACCGACTCGCAAACCCGTCCTTACACCTTCAATATCCAGCCTTTTGTGGCCGACAAAAATGTGGCGCAGCAGGGCTATCTCACCTCCGAGCCCTATGCGATTCAAAAAGCCGGCGTCAAGGCCGTCACTTTGATGTTTAGCGACCACGGCTTCCCGGCCTACGCCACCACCATCTCCTGTATGGATAAAACCGTGAAAGACCGCAAAAAGGCGGTGGGTGATTTCGTCAAGGCGTCGATGGAAGGTTGGAAGAGCTACCTGGCTGACCCGGCGCCGGGCAATGTATTGATTAAAAAAGACAACCCCAACATGACCGATGACCAGTTGGCGTATAGCGTTGGCAAGCTCAAAGAGCTGGGCATGGTCACGGGTGGCGATGCTGCCAAGTTGGGCCTTGGCATCATGACAGATGCCCGCGCCAAATTGAGCTATGACTTTTTGGTGTCAGCCAAGCTGATTGACCCCGCCAAGGTGAAACTGTCAGATACCTACACCACCGAGTTCATCAAAGACGCCAAGGTCATGCCCTGAGCATGGAGGCCATGGCGACCATCGATACAGCGCAGACAATTCCAGCGGTAGAGGTATTGTCAGCGCACAAGACCTACCCGGGCGGCGTGCGCGCTCTGGAGCCCGTGACTCTGACGGTGCAGGAGGGCGAATTTGTCACGCTGCTGGGGCCGTCGGGCTGCGGCAAAAGCACGCTGCTCAAAATGGTGGCGGGTTTGCTGGAGCCGACTGACGGGCGCTTGCTGGTGTGGCGTAAGCCAGTGCAGCAGCTGGCGCAGCGAGACGCGCACAGCGATGGCCAACCCGCCCGCAAGCTGGCGTTTGTATTCCAGTCGCCAACGCTGATGCCCTGGGCCACTGTGCAGGCCAATGTACGGCTGCCGTTAGACCTCAGCGGTGTGCCGCGCGCGGAGGCTGATGCGCGAGTCGCAGAGTCACTGGCGCTGGTGGGCCTCAGCAAGTTTGCCAGCGCGCTGCCGCGTGCGTTGTCTGGCGGCATGCAAATGCGTGTATCGATAGCGCGCGGCCTGGTTGTTCAACCCGATTTGTTGTTGATGGACGAACCGTTTGGGGCTTTGGACGAGATCACCCGCCACCGGCTCGACGCCGACTTGCTGGATCTTTGGCGCAAGAAAAAGCTCACGGTGATTTTTGTCACGCACTCGATCCACGAGGCGGTATTTTTGTCCAGCCGCGTCGTGATGATGGCTGCCAGGCCGGGCCGTATCGTTGAAGAATTTGTCATTGACGAGCCTTACCCACGCACTTCCGACTTTATGGTCAGCCCGCAATTTAGCCGCTATGCCAAGCAGTTGCAAGACAGCTTGCTGCAAGCCAGTGCCAGCGCCGAAGAGGATATGGCATGAGCCAGCCCAACACCCCGTTGATGCAACGGCAGCGCGTGCAGCGGGTGGCTTATCCGCTGATGGTTGGCATCGTGTTTCTGGCCTTGTGGCAGGGCTTGGTCACTGCGATGGAATTGCCTCCCTACCTCGTGCCGTCCCCGATTTTGATGGTCAAAACACTGTTCACCGATTGGGCTGCGCTGGGGCTGGCGCTGTGGGTCACGGTGAAGATTACCTTGTTTGCGTTTTTGGTGGCGATCGTGGTCGGCGTATTGATTTCTTTTGCATTTGTACAAAACAAGCGCATTGAAACAGCGTTTTTCCCGTACGCCGTGCTGCTGCAGGTCACGCCCATTGTGGCGGTGGCGCCCCTGATCATTATTTGGGTCAAGAACCCAACCGCATCAATGGTGATTTGTGCAGCACTGGTTGCACTGTTCCCCATCATCAGCAACACCACGCTGGGCCTGCGCAGTGTTGATCCTGACCTCCAAAGCTATTTTGTTTTAAACCGGAGTACACGCTGGCAAACCCTGACGCGGCTGCGGATACCGAGCAGTCTGCCCTATTTCTTTGGGGGTCTGCGCATCTCCAGCGGCTTGTCACTGATAGGCGCTGTGGTTGCCGAGTTTGTGGCCGGTACGGGCGGCTCCGGTGCAGGTCTGGCTTACCAAATATTGCAGGCTGGCTTTCAACTCAATATTCCGCGCATGTTTGCCGCGCTACTGCTGATTTCGCTCACCGGGGTCGTGCTGTTTGCGGCGATGGCCTGGCTCTCGCGATGGGCCCTGGGCGGCTGGCATGCGAGCGAACTCTCCAACGATTAAACCTAGGCACACAAATGACCAAACCCGACGCTGTCGAATTACCCGACCAATTGCCCCAGCTGGACTGGATCACAGACCCCATGCGCGTGGCTCGCCTGTCGCAAGACTTTTCGTGGTTTAGCCCGGTGCTCAAGCGGGCGCTCGAAGGCAAAACGGCTGATGTGGCCGTGCGCCCCCGCACCGAAGATGAAATCCGTGCCGTTGTGGCGGCTTGCGCTAAGGCTGATATCCCCATCACGCTGCGCGGCACTGGCACTGGCAACTACGGTCAAAGTACCCCACTGCATGGCGGCTTGGTTCTGGACATGAGTGGCTACAACGCTTTTGGCTGGGTGCGCGGTGATGTGGGCCGGGCGCAGGCGGGCATTCGTCTGGCTGAGTTTGACAAGCAAGCCTTGCCGCATGGCCGCGAGCTGCGTTGGCTGCCATCGACTTTTCGCAGTGCCACCCTGGGCGGGCTGTTCGGCGGTGGATTTGGCGGTGCAGGCTCGCTGAACTATGGCCCGCTGGCTGCGCCGGGTAATGTGCTCGGCGTGCGGGTTATGACGGTAGAGGCCGAACCACAAATCGTCGAGTTGCGCGGGGCAGAAGCGATGGCTCTGCACCACACCTACGGCACCAACGGCATTGTTCTGGAGATGGAAGTTGCGCTGGCACCAGCCATCCCGTGGACGGAATGCATGGCTACGTTCACCAGCTTTGACAATGCCCTGGAGCTCGCGGCCCGCTTTGCACGTGCCCCCGGTTTGGTCAAAAAAGAAGTGTGTTTTTTTGGCGCGCCCGTGCCCGACTACATGGAAAGCTTGGCCGACTACTTACCCAAGGGTTGCCATGCGGTCATTGCGCAAGTAGCGCCTGAATCTGAAGAAGGTTTTACTGCCATGGTCACCGGCCTTGGCGGGAGCATCAGCTACCGGCGCAGCGCAGAGGAGGTCAAACAAACCAACCGCACGCTGGTCGAATACACCTGGAACCACACCACGCTGCATGCCCTGAAAGTGGACAAGACCCTCACTTACATCCAGAGCGGCTTTGACCCAAGCCGTAACCTAGAGCAGGTCAAGGCCCTCGAAAAGCTGCTGGCAGGTGAGGTGATGATGCACCTTGAGTTTTTGCGTACCAAAGAAGGGCTGTTCAATTGCAGCGGCTTGCAGCTGATTCGCTATACCAGCGACGAGCGCCTGAACGAAATCATGCAAATCTACCGCGACCACGGCGTACAAATCAACAACCCGCATGTGTACATTGTTGAAGACGGCAAGCAAAACCAGATGGATCCTGCCGTGGTGCGCATGAAAGAGCGGTTTGACCCGCAAGGCCTGCTAAACCCGGGCAAGTTGCGCAGTTGGGCTGCGCGAGAGCACTCATTGCCGTCTACCGCGGTGGCGCCTAGCGCAGCGCCGACTGCTGAGGAACTGGCATAAGCTGCTTGCTGATGTAGGGCGCCGATCAGGTCAATGACGCAGCCTGTGGTTTTAGCGCTTTATCGGGTTACCACTGCCCAGTCTCGACGCGAATGGCGACTTCGCAATCGTCAAAAATTTCCAACTTGGCTATTTTGACCCGAACGCCGAGCACGCCCGGCAGCAGCATCAGCCGGTGTGCCAGTTTGCCGATCAGCGTTTCGAGCAAATTGACGTGCTCGGCCGTGCATTCGGTGATGATGATCTGCCGGACTTTGCGGTAGTCCAAGACATGGTTGATATCGTCATCGCTGGGTATCAGAGGTTGTGTCCCGAGGTTTAACTCTGCATCCACTTGTATTGGTTGTGGTGCGCGCTTTTGGAGTTTGAGAAAAATTTCTGGAATTGCATAGCAGTGTTTGCCGCCCGACACGGACACCATCGCCTTGTCGTCTTCAATCATGTTGAAGTCAAAAATATCTCAGCCAACCTCGCGGCAGAAGCGCTTTTCCAGCTTATCGTCTTCGGACACGATTTTCAGGGCGTCGCGAACATCTGGCGCGGGTTCAATAGTCAATGCCTTGAGAGTTTTTTCCGCACTCAAGCTGCGTTTGCCAATCGTCACACATTTGTGACCTAAATCACAACCCAAGCATTGCAGTCAGCTTATCTAAAAGTCCTCGTTCAAACCGACTCTAAGATGTATGTCCATACCCATTGATTGCTATATGTTCCAGCTGCGTGTTTTTGGTTTTGTGTTGAGGTGCGCGATATCTCTTGCAATCGCCTTGGGATCGCTTACCTTGGCTGCCAATGAATCGGTGGTGCCCATTGATTTATCTCGGTCAGTGAATGCCAGTCCAGATAATTTTCGGGTCATGCAGAATGTGCCCGCCCATTGGACACTTGAAAACGTTTTAGCTGAACCCGCTAGCCGCTTTGCCGTCTTAAATACGGACAAAAACTACCCGACATCTTCAGACCGTGCGATTTGGCTTCATTTTCAAATCATTTCAAGCGGCTCAAAGGCGACTAGCACAGTTGTTTTTGAATTTCAAAAGTCGTATGTAGACGAAGTTCAGTTTCACTTTCAAAACGACCAAGGGCATTGGCTTGTGCAAACGGCGGGCAAACTGACAGCACGTGCCGATTGGCCGTTGCGTGGTTTGTATCCGCGCTTTGAACTTCCGACAACTGGCGCTGATGTGCAAAACATATACGTCAAAGTCCAACAATTTTTGCCTATACGCGTCGATGTCGACCTTAAACCGCTGAATGTTTCTAACTATGACATGCAGCAAAAGGCTTTTTTATATGGCTTGAATATGGGCCTTTTGGCATTGATGAGTATTTTTGGTTTGGTTTTGGCGGTAGCGTACCGCCAGTCCCTCTATGTATGGTTCAGCATGTACTCAGCACTGGCCAGCGTCTCCAGTGCCAACTACTTGGGACTGCCCAATTATGTTGAATTGTTAGAAGTCTTGAACTGGTCGGGCAGCTCGATCATCGTCAGCGCTTTAGCGGTTGCTTTGATCAAACTGAAGTTTTGCTACGCCACTTTTTCACGCGATCTTTCGGCGCGTTGGATTAAAAAAGCGGTGCAGATCAACGTGGTCATTGCTGTCGTGTGCATTGTAGGAATTTTGGCCTTACCGTACGGTGACCTCAACAAACGGGTTCTGTTTTTTATAGCGTTTGGCACAAACACAATGATGCTCCTTGCCATCATCGGTCTGGCAATACACAAACGCAGCACGATTGGCTGGCTATGGCTTCTGGCTTTTTTACCAGTGACCACTTTGCTGCTGTTGACGGCCATTGACGCGACAGGTTTGGCCGCTATTCCTAGACTGTCAGCTGCGGCTTTGGTCTACGCCAGAACTTTTGAAGTCATCGTGCTTCTTTTGGCCATGCAGTTGCATGTGAAATCTTTGCATGCGGGGCTGGTGCGTTCAAGAACCCTGGATGAACTGGATCCTTTAACTGGTTTTCTCACTGCCTTGCAATATCCAGATGCGCTGGCTTCTATGTGGAGCCATGCCAGATCAAACCGGGAAGATCTTGCGGTGGCTTACATCCGCGCTGCTGTAGGACTGGATGCATTTCAGGCTGCCAATCAGCCCAGCGATGACGAGCTGGTAATGCGTTGCGTGCGCATGCTGCGGATGGTGGTACGGCGTGACGACACTGTGGCGCGAATTGATAAGAATGTTTTCGCCATCTTGATGCCGGGCGTGTCCACAGGCCCGAATCTCGCAGACAAATTGGCTCGCTTGGTAGCGCTGGGGGGTATGCACGACACAGACGATTCGACGCATATCCCTGTTAAATTTCAGATTGCAGCAACGACTTTCATGTGCTTTAAAAGCACATCAGGTCAGCTGAATGAGGCACTTTGGCAAAAACTAAACATGATGGCGCAGACGAATGACAAGGCGATTGAATTCATAGCGAAATGAATGTTTCGACGAATTCACCACTGCCCCGTTTCAATACGAATCGCCACTTCACAATCGTCAAAAATTTCCAACTTGGCTATTTTGACCCGCACACCTAGCACGCCGGGCAGCAGCATCAGGCGATGTGCAAGCTTGCCAATCAGCGTTTCCAGCAGGTTCACGTGTTCGGCGGTGCATTCAGTAATGATGATTTGGCGCACCTTGCGGTAATCAAGCACGTGGTTGATGTCATCGTCGCTGGGCATCAGCGGTTGTGTCCCCAAGTTCAGTTCCGCATCCACCTGAATCGGTTGCGGGGCGGCTTTCTCGCTTTCAAGAATGCCTAAGTTCGCATCAAACCGCAAACCGGTGAGCGTCAGAATTTGTGTGCCGCGTGTGTTGAACATACTTTTTAAGTGTTGGGGACAGAGCAAAAGCGCTTTGCGTATTTTGGTCTTTTCCTCAAGGTTTCATTAAAGAAAAATCCCGCTCGAACTTCATCAGATGCTGGCCGCCATCCACCAGCAGCGTGGTACCGGTCATGGACTGGTTTTCAAGCGCAAACTTGACAGCAGCGGCCACGTCAAGGGGTGTCGACGAACGCCCCAGTGGCGACAGCTTGTGCAGTGCTTCAAACTGCGCATCGCTCAGCAGGTGGCTGGTCAGCGTCAGGCCAGGCGCGACGCCCACCACCCGAACCAGCGGCGCCAGCGCCATGGCCAGCATGGTATTGGCGGCTTCAAGCGCTGCCTTTGACAGGGTGTAGCTTAGAAAATCCGGGTTTTGGTTCCAGAGCTTTTGGTCCAGCAAGTTGACCACCGCTCCGCGAACCGTGTCTTCGCCCTCGGCGTTGCGGCTGGCCAGGTGCGTTTGCAGTGCCTGCGCCAGCACAATGGGTGCGGCGGTATTGCTACGCAGATGTTTTTCAAGCGACGTAAAACTGAAGCTGGCAGCATCGTCTTGCTCAAATGCTGAAGCGCTGTTGACCACCGCATCTACTTGACCGAAATGTTCAATGACCCGCGACAGAAGGCCTTTTACCGCGTTTTCATTCCCTAAATCAGCATCAAATAAGGCTGAATCACCCTGAATCCGGGCGCAAGCAGCTACTGTATTTATAGCGTCTGATTTAGAGCTGCGGTAGTGGACGGCTACGCGCCAGCCGCCTGCGGCCAAAGCAAGTGCAATTTCTCGGCCCAGCCGTTTGGCTGCGCCAGTGACTAAAACGACGGGGGCGGGTGATGTGGTGTGCATGGGCAGCTTTGAACAATCGTTGACAATTCATATCCAAACAATTGCCATGACTACCGAGATTTTAACGACCCCACTGCAAACCCGAATCCGCGAGGCTATTGCCAACGCGGGCGGCTGGCTGGGTTTTGACAGCTTCATGCGCATGGCGCTATACACGCCGGGCTTGGGTTACTACGCCAACGACTTGCGCAAGTTCGGCTTGATGCCGGGTGGTGTCAGTAGCGCGGGCAGCGACTTTGTAACTGCACCAGAGATGTCGCCGCGCTTCGGCCAGGCGCTGGCGCAGCAGATTGCTGAGGCTTTTGACGCTACCGGCACGAACGAAGTGTGGGAGTTTGGCGCGGGCTCAGGCGCGCTGGCCAGCCAGATTTTGCAGGCGCTACCGCTGATCGAACGCTACACCATCGTTGACGTGTCAGGCAGCTTGCGCGCGCGTCAGAAGCAGCGTTTGTCGCAGTTTGGCGCTCAAGTTCAGTGGGCGCATGCACTGCCTGAAAAATTCAGTGGCGTCGTGATCGGCAATGAGGTGCTGGACGCGATGCCGGTCAAGTTGCTGGCTCGCATGGATGGCCAGTGGCATGAAAGAGGCGTTGCCTTACACGATGACGCGCTGGTCTATGCTGACCAGGTCACCGACTTGCGGCCACCGGCAGAAGTGACCGGCATGCATGACTACGTGACTGAAATCCATGAGG
>JBBRDA010000058.1:0-19684 GCA_038204335.1 Burkholderiales bacterium | reverse complement strand
TCCAGTCCATCAGGGCCGAAATTGGTCAGGTTGACGGCCGGCCCGGGGTCTTTTAAAACCCGCTCTTGTGCCAGTGCCGCGTCAGACAGCAAGCGCATCACCAGTTCAACGTCGCTGTCGTAGCCGACAGACACGACGGTTGATTGCAGCACCCGCAAGTCGGCCAGCGACAGGTTCTCGATCCGGTTGCTGATGAACATTTCATTGGGCACGATGGATTCACGTCCCGACAGTGCACGAACCACGGTGTAGCGGGCCCGGATGTCAGTGATGCGGCCCTCAAAACCATCAACCCGAACGTTGTCGCCAATGCGCACACTGCGCTCAGCCAGCATGACAAAACCGCTGACGTAGTTGGCGGCTAGCTTTTGTAGGCCAAACCCAACGCCCACACCAATCGCGCCGCCCAGCACCGACAGCGCCGTCAAATCAATCCCCACCGCAGACAAGGCCAGAAGCAGGCCAATAAACACGAGCGTCACCCGCGTGGCATTGCTAACTGCCTTGCGCAGTGACAATTCGCTACCGGTTGCCGTGCGCAGCAAGCGCGACTCTATCGCAGACGATATCCAGAGCGTAATCAGGATCACGATGCCCGCTGTTAACGCTCCCTCAATCATGGTGCGCACTGACAGCGTGGTGGCCCCCATTTTCCATTTGATGCCGTCAAGCTCTTCCAGAATCACCGGCAGCAAGCCGCTGACCCACAGCAGCATGGCCAGCCAGGCCAGCCATGAAATTGATCGCTCCAGCGCGTGTACCCAAGGTGCATCTTTAAAAGCCGCTTGCAACACTTTGACGCCCAAACGAATCACCGCCAGCGACAACAACACAGGTATCGCCACTTTGAACACCGCGAGTGGAAAAACGCGCGATAAAAACATGCTGGCAACATACGCCATGAACAAAAGCAGCAACGGAAACAACACACCGTCAATGATGCGTTTGCCAAACAAGATCGAGCTGTCATCGTCGTTGGAGCTGGCTTGCCGCAACAAGCGCACCACCCCCCATGCCAGCACAATGCAGGCCACAACAACCCCGATTTCGACCAGTGCTGAAGGCTGGGCCAACGCAGTCAGCCATTCGTCCAGGCTGTCAATACGCCGCTTGGGGTAAGCCGCTGTGCCAGAAAACAGGCCGGGCGGGAAAATCGTGCTCAAACTCATGCTGACCATTGCGGTTTTCTCTTGTCAATAAACGCCTGTACGCCTTCTTGCGCTATTGGGTGACTCATGTTGCAGGCCATGGTTTGGCCAGCTAACTGATACGCAGCTTCAATGCCGGTTTCGCGCTGCTTGTAAAACAATGCTTTACCCATGGCAAGGGCTTGTTTTGGCTTTGACAAGATACTTTGGACCAACTTTTCAGTCTCATCGTCCAGCGCGTCAAGTGGTACAACACGATTGACCAGCCCGCGTACACGGGCTTCATCTGCGGTGATAAATTCACCCGTCAGCAGCATTTCCATCGCCTGTTTGGCGGGCATGTTGCGACTCAAGGGCACGCTGGGCGTCGCGCAAAACAAGCCCACGTCAACGCCGTTTACGCCAAAGCTGGCGTTGCTGGCCGCCACGGCCAAATCGCATTGGGCCACCAACTGGCAGCCAGCTGCGGTAGCCAGGCCCTGCACTTTGGCAATCACCGGGAGGCTCAAATTTTGAATGGACAGCATCATGCGGGTGCATTGTGCAAACAGCTTTTGGTAGTAGGCCAATTCGGGGTTGGCACGCATGTCCTTGAGGTTGTGACCGGCGCAAAATGCCTTGCCAGTAGCCCCGATCACCACCAGGCGAGCCGTGGCGTCAAGCGCAATAAAGTCCAGCGCGGCTTGTAAAGAAGACAGCATGTCTTCGCTCAGGGCGTTGAAGGTGTTGGCACGGTTGAGTACCAAGGTGTGCACGCCACGGTCGTCGCGGGTGTGCAGCAGGAGCGGGGGGAGTTCAGCTTGTAAATTGCTCATACGGCCACCCTACAAATCCGCCAAAACCCGAATATGCGCCTCAACACTCCGCGCCAGCGCATTCAAGTTGTAGCCGCCCTCCAGCGTTGAGACAATACGGCCTTTTGAATGCCGCTTGGCCACATCCTTGATTCGACTGGTGATCCAGGCGTAGTCTTGCTCAACCAGGCCCATCTGCCCCAGGTCATCGTCGCGGTGGGCATCAAACCCTGCACTGATAAAAATCATTTCGGGTTTGAATTCTTCTAAACGCGGTATCCAGTACTGCTCTATCAACTCCCTCACGGCCATGCCTTTGGTATAGGCCGGAACCGGCAAGTTGAGCATGTTACTGGCCGGCTGGTCTGTGCCGCTGTGAGGATAAAACGGATGCTGAAAAAACCCGACCATCAGCACCCTGTCGTCACCTTTGAGGATGTCTTCCGTGCCCTTGCCGTGATGCACGTCAAAGTCAACCACTGCAACACGCTTTAAGCAATGGCGCTCCAGCGCATAGCGCGCGGCAACCGCCACATTGTTAAAAAAGCAAAACCCCATGGCTTTGTCATGCGTCGCGTGGTGACCGGGGGGGCGAACAGCGCAAAAAGCGTTCTCCAACTCGCCAGCCATCACCGCGTCGGTGGCTGCCAGTGCAGCACCCGCAGCCCTTGTGGCGGCGTCCCAAGTATGGACGTTCATGGTGGTGTCTGGGTCGATCTGCGCGTGGCTCGGGCCGCCCGCCTTCATGTCTTCTGCCAACTGAACACCCAGCCCACGCAGGCTCGCAATCATCATCCGGTCATGCGCCAGACCAATGTCGCCGAGTGGCGCGATGGGGGCTTCGCGGCAGTCCAGTGCGTCTTTGACGCCCGTGGCTAACAGCCAGTCCTCAATGGCATCAAGCCGCTCCGGGCATTCCGGATGGCCAGCGCCCATTTCGTGTTTCCAGCAATCTTTGTGGGTGAAATAACCAGTGGCGTTCATTGCGTAAATATTTTCGGTTAACGTATCGAAATGCAAGTCAAAGAAAAACTTAAAACTCTCATAAATCAGCTTAACACGGTCATTGTGGGCAAGCCTGTTCAGGTGCAAGACTGTGTCGCGTGCCTGCTGGCGGGTGGCCATTTATTGATTGAAGACGTGCCCGGCGTCGGCAAGACCACGCTGGCACATGCGCTGTCGCGCTCGTTCGGTCTGCAGTTTTCACGGGTCCAGTTCACAGCCGACTTGATGCCCAGCGATTTGTCCGGCGTGTCGATTTACGAGCGGCAAAAAGAAAGCTTTGTCTTCCACCCCGGCCCGCTGTTTGCCCAGGTGCTTTTGGCGGACGAGATCAACCGCGCCAGCCCCAAGACCCAAAGTGCGCTGTTAGAAGCCATGGAAGAAAAGCAGGTCACGATCGAGGGTGCAACACGGCCTCTGCCGGTGCCGTTTTTTGTGATCGCTACCCAAAATCCGCATGACCAGTTGGGCACATACGCTTTGCCGGAGTCGCAACTGGACCGCTTTCACATGCGAATATCGCTGGGCTACCCAGACCGGGCGGCCGAACGTGAGTTGTTGCGCGGCGCAGACCGTCGCGACATGGTGGACAACTTGCAAGCCGTTTTGATGCCCCACGAGTTGCTGGAACTCCAGCAGCATGTCAGCCAGGTGCATGCCGCCGAACCCCTGCTGAACTACCTGCAAGACCTGATGGCCGCGACCCGCTCAGGGCGCTGGTTTTTGCAGGGTTTGAGCCCGCGTGCCGGCATCGCCGTGATGCGCGCCGCCAAAGCCCAGGCTTTTTTAAACCAGCGCGACTACGTGGCGCCTGACGACATTGCCGCTGTCTTGCCGCAGACGGCTGCACACCGCCTGATACCCGTCAGCGACGCGGGCCGCGGCTCCCTAGAGCAGGTGCGCGCCATGGTCGCGGCAGTACCGCTGCCTTGATGCGGTTGACTGGCTGGTGATGTTTCCCCGCCCTGTGGCTTATTTTCAGAACCGTTTTCGCAAGTGGTTTGAAAACCGCTTGCCGCTGGCAGATCACGTCACGCTAACGCAACGTACCGTCTATATTTTGCCGACGCGCCCGGGCCTGATGCTGGGCGTGACGCTGCTCACGCTGCTGGTGGCATCGATCAACTACCAGCTTAATCTGGGCTATTTGCTGACCTTTCTGCTGGCTGGCAGCGCCTTGGTGGGCATGCATGTCTGCCACGGCACACTGCGTGGGCTTGCCATGAATTTAATAGCGCCTCCCGCCCAATATGCGGGCGCAATGGCTGCTTTTGACATAAAACTTCTGAACGACAAAGGCTCGATCAGGCACGGTATTGGCCTGAGCGTGTTGAGTCCGTCCGGAGAAAACAGTGGCAAAGCCGCGCAAGACCGTTGGTCATGGGCGGACGTACCTGCCCAAGGCAGCAGCACGGTGCAAGTGGCCTTCAAGCCCGAGCGGCGCGGCCTACACCGCCTGCCCACATTGACGGCTGAAACACGCTTTCCGCTAGGCACCTTTCGGGTTTGGACGGTCTGGCGGCCCGCCGCACAGGTGCTGGTGTACCCAAGGCCAGAGGCCAATCCCCCGCCGCTGCCGCCCGGCGAGCCGCGTTCTGGCGGCGCAGCCCACGCCTCCCAGGCGCAAAATACAGGCGAATTTGATGGGGTGCGCGGCTACCGACGCGGTGACCCGCTCAAGCTCGTGGTCTGGAAGAAAGCCGCCAAAGCAGATGAGTCTGGCAACTGCTTGGTCGTACGCGACACCCAGCAAGCCCAACGCCATGAGCTGTGGCTGGACTTTATCCAAGCGGGCACGGGTGGCACAGAGCAAAAACTTTCACGCCTATGCGCCTGGGTGCTGGCTGCCGACAAGTTGGCCATCGATTACGGGCTCAGGCTGCCAACGCTTGCGATCAAGCCCGGCAGCGGCGAAGCCCACAAACGGCAATGCCTGGAGGCACTGGCGCTATGCTGAGCCGTCTTCTTCCCTCGCGCCTGACGAATCTGCTGCAGAACCTGCCGCGCGACAGCCGCGACACACTGTTTTTACTCGGGGTGATTGCTTGGGTGCTGCTGCCGCAAACCCAGCACCTGCCTTGGTGGTGCAGCACGCTGGCAGCGGCTGTGCTGGTCTGGCGCGGCTATTTGGCACTGGTCTTGCGCCCCTTGCCCAGCGCTTGGTGGCGGCTGGGCTTGCTGGCTTTGGCCATCGCCGCTACCTTGATAACCCACCGCACGCTGCTTGGCCGGGATGCCGGTGTGACCATGTTGGCTGTTTTGCTGACCCTTAAAACGCTGGAGCTGCGCGCCCGGCGTGATGCGTTCGTCGTGTTTTTTCTTGGCTTTTTCTGCATGCTGGCCAACTTTTTCTACTCTCAGTCACTTTTGACGGCCGCCAGCATGCTGCTTGGCTTGCTAGGCTTGCTGACGGTGCTGGTCAATGCCCATATGCCGGTCGGCAAACCGCCACTCATGCAAGCCGCTAAAACCGCTGGCTGGATGGCGCTGCTGGGCGCGCCCATCATGATCGTGCTGTTTTTATTGTTCCCGCGCTTGGCGCCGTTGTGGGGCGTGCCGAGCGACGCGGTAGTAGGCCGCAGCGGCCTGAGCGCAAAAATGCAGGTAGGCACCATTGCCAGTCTGGCACTGGACGACAGCGTGGCGATGCGCATCAAGTTTGAAGGCCGGCCGCCACCCCAGAGCGATTTGTACTTTCGCGGCCCAGTGCTCTCAAACTTTGACGGGCGCGAGTGGCTGCCTGCCAGGGCAGATGTGTTTTCACGTTTCAACATCACCGCCAGCCTGGTGGTCAGTGGCGCGCCTGTCAATTACGAGGTCACGCTGGAGCCCAGCAGCCGGCCTTGGTTGATGGTGATGGACGCTGCCGTGCAAAGCCCTGAATTAGCCGGCTACCGCAGCGCGATGCAGGCCGATTTGCAGTGGCAGCTGAACCGTCCGCTCAATGACCTGGTGCGCTACAAGGTGCAAAGCTATCCCAACTTCTCACACGGCCCTAAAACCCCGAGCATTGCTCTGCGCGAGTTTGTCGAGCTACCGCCCGGGTTTAACCCCCGCACACTGGCGTTGGCCAATGACATCCGGCGCGATGCCAGGTACACCCAGGCTGGCGGCGCCGCTTTGGTGGCCGTTGCGATGGACAAGCTGCGCACGGGCGGCTACACCTATACGCTAGAGCCCGGTGTGTACGGGCAAAACACCGCTGACGAGTTCTGGTTTGACAAAAAGGAAGGTTTTTGCGAGCACATTGCGTCAAGTTTTGTGATTTTGATGCGCGCGCTCGACGTGCCAGCCCGCATCGTGACGGGCTACCAAGGCGGCGAGCAAAACTCGGTCGATGGTTTTTGGACCGTCCGGCAAAGCGATGCCCATGCTTGGGCCGAAGTCTGGTTTGAGGGCCGTGGCTGGGTGCGGGTAGACCCAACCTCAGCCGTCTCCCCCGGCAGGACCGGCGCTTTTCAGCGCTTGGCAGCACCCCAAAACATCGTCGGCCAAACCCTCACCAACCTGAATCCACGCTTCTCCCTTCAATTGCGCGCCACATGGGAAGCCATCAACAACGCCTGGGCTCAGCGGGTGCTCAACTACACACAGGGCAAGCAGCTTAATTTGCTCAAAGACATCGGCTTTCAATCCCCCGACTGGCAAGACCTGAGCTACGTGCTGATCGGCATCGTTGTGGTGGTCAGCCTGTTGGGCGCGCTATGGGGCTTGTGGGAGCGCACCCAGCACGACCCCTGGCTGCGCTTGTTGGGCAAAGCGCGCAAGCGGCTAGCTACAGCCGGGATTGACAGCACAACGGCAACCTCGCCGCGCCAATTGGCCGCGCTTTTGCAAGCCCATTCCGGCTCTGCAACGGTTGATCTGCAGCGCTGGCTGATGCAGCTAGAAGCACAGCGCTACGCCCTACCCGCCTCTGGCCAAGCTCAAAAAGAGCTCAAGCAGCTCAAACATCAGTTCAACACCCTCGGCTGGCCTGCGTAAAATCGGGGCATGCGCCTTCAACACCCGGCTATTCGTTTTTTAACCGCTATTATTTTAGTAGCTGCTTGCGCCCATATTTCTTGGGCAAAAGACCGAAAAGACCCCTCAAAACAGGCTATAAAACGACAAGTTTCAACGGCGGCAACACCTACCGGGTCACTTTATGCCACCCGGCCAGACGTGATGCAGTTTGCCGACGACTTGGCCACCCGGCGCGACCTCGACCCCGCCTGGGTGCGCAATGCCATCGGCCAAGCCCGCTACAGCGCCACGGTGGCCCGACTGATGCAACCGGCACCCAAGCCCTTTGTTAAAAACTGGCGCGTTTACCGCAGCCGCTTTATTGACCCGGTCCGTATTGCCGCAGGCGTGCGGTTCTGGCAAGCCAACCAGGCCACGCTGGAGCGGGCCGAGAAAGAATACGGCGTGCCGATGGACATCATTGTTGGCATCATTGGGGTTGAAACGATCTATGGCCGAGACACCGGCAGTTTTCGGGTCATGGACGCCATCACCACGCTGGCGTTTGACTTCCCGGCCAGCCACCCGCGCGCCAAAGAGCGCAGCGAGTTTTTTAAAGGTGAGGTCGAGCAGTTTTTAACCCTGCAAAGCCGCCGCGGCGCTGACCCTTTTGAGCCGCGCGGCAGCTTTGCCGGAGCCATGGGCATGCCGCAGTTCATGCCATCAAGCTGGGCCAAATACGCGATTGATTTTGACGGTGATGGCAACATCGACCTGTGGAACAGCCCGGCAGACGTGATCGGCTCAGTGGCCAACTATTTCAAAGCCTTTAATTGGCAACCCGGCATGCCGACCCACTACCCGGTGAGTTTCGACAAAACCCGCCTCGACATGGACGCCCTGATGGCACCCGACATCCTGCCCACCTTCAGCGCCGCCAGCTTTAGCGCCAAAGGCGCCGTACTGGACGCAGCAGGCGCGGCACACACAGGCCCACTGGCCTTGGTAGAACTGCTCAATGGCCCAGACGCACCCCAATACGTGGCCGGTACTGAAAACTTTTACGTGATTACCCGCTACAACTGGAGCAGCTACTACGCCATGTCGGTGATTGACCTGGGGCGGGAAGTCGCTTTGCAGATCGGCAAGCGTTGAACCCGCTGAACCCAAAAAAACTCCTGCTGACCAAATGGACAGCGGTAGTCCCACAAGCCAAACAAAAGCACTTTTTAGTCAGCAAAGTCATCAAGCCCGAGATGCCCGAGGCACCAATTGAATTCGTGGAGATTGAAGCCGTATTCTCAAAAGCCACCCAGGTCATCCCATGGCGGGCGCTTCAAGACGATGCGGTTTGGCGGCAGGGCTGGGTTTGAGGTCTTAATCCGGCCAACCGCCCCCAAACTAACGGCGCATCACAGACTGGCCGCTATCATCTAGCCGATGCTCAAGCCCCTGCCCGAATCAGCGCCGCAACCAGACAACCAAACCGCCGCTTTCATCCAGCGCTGGCAAGGCGTGGCGCTGACTGAGGCGACTGAACTCTCCAGCTCACAAACCTTCATCCTAGAACTCTGCGCGCTGCTAGGCGTAGCCACACCCCTGCCCACCGAGTCAGCCGACTACCAATTCGAGCGACCCATCACCTTTGCCCATGGCGACGGCAGCACCAGCGCTGGCCGTATTGACTGCTACAAGCGTGGCCACTTTGTGTGGGAGAGCAAAAAGTTCAAGTACCTGGCCAAAGGCGGCGCAGCCCACGGCACCGCCATGCTCACTGCTAGAGCCCAAGCTGAAGGCTACGCACGCGCCCTGCCAAGCACTGAGCTAGCCGCAGGCCGCCCGCCCTTCGTGGTGGTGGCAGACATTGGCCACACCCTTGAGCTGTACAGCGACTTCACCCGCAGCGGCGCAACCTATGTGCCCTTCCCAGACCCGCGCAGCCACCGCATTGCCTTGGCTGACCTGGCCAAGCCAGAGGTACGCCAGCGTCTAAAACTCATTTGGCAAGACCCGCTGGCACTTGACCCAACCCGCCTGTCAGCCGCCACCACCCGCGCTGTGGCCGCGCAGTTGGCAGACCTGGCCAAGTCGCTAGAACAATCAGGCCACCGGGCCGACCATGTGGCGGCGTTTTTAACCCGGAGCCTGTTCAGCATGTTTGCTGAAGACGTGGAGCTGCTGCCCAAAGGCAGCTTTTTGCAACTGCTGCAAAAGCATAAAGCTGACCCGCACGCGCTGCAAGGCATGTTGCGCTGCCTGTGGCAAGACATGGACCAAGGCGGTTTTAGTGTGGCGCTGGCGGCGCAAGTGCTTAAATTTAACGGCAAGCTGTTCAAAGAACCGACCAAAGACGGCTACAGCCTGCTCCTGAATACGCAGCAAATAGCCCAATTAGAACGGGCGGCACAGGCCAATTGGCGTGAAGTAGAACCGGCCATCTTTGGCACCCTGCTAGAGCGTGCCCTCAGCCCCACCGAGCGCCACGCCCTGGGCGCGCACTACACGCCGCGCGCCTATGTAGAGCGGCTGGTGCTGCCCACCGTGGTCGAGCCACTGCGCGCCGACTGGGCCAACGTGCAAGCCGCCGCCGTGCTGCTGGCCAGCGAGGCGGCTGAACTTTCGGGCAAAGCGGCAGACGACAAGATGGCGCAGGCGCGCGCCGAGCTAAAACAGTTTCACCACCAGCTGTGCAGCCTGCGGGTGCTAGACCCAGCCTGCGGCAGCGGCAACTTTTTGTATGTGACGCTAGAGCATTTAAAGCGCCTGGAAGGCGAAGTCATCAACCAACTCGAAGCCTTTGGGCAAACCCAAGACTCGCTGGGCCTAGAGGGCGAAACCGTCACCCCCCAGCAGCTGCTGGGCATAGAACTGAACGAACGCGCCGCCGCCCTGGCCGAGCTGGTGCTGTGGATAGGCTACTTGCAGTGGCACATTCGCACACGCGGCAACAAAGCCGTGGCCGAGCCCGTGGTACACGACTACGGCAACATTGAATGCCGGGACGCGGTGTTGGCTTGGGCTGATACTGATTTGGCTTATGACGCAGACGGGCAATTGCTCAGCCGCTGGGACGGCAAAACCTTCAAAAGCCACCCGGTCACAGGCGCGCTTGTGCCAGACGAAGCCGCCATGGTGCCGCAGTGGCGCTACATTCGGCCTACGCAAGCCAAATGGCCGCAAGCTGATTTCATTGTCGGCAACCCGCCGTTCATTGGGGCCAGCACCATGCGGGCGGCGCTGGGTGACGGCTATGTCGAGGCGCTGCGCAACACATGGCCTGCCGTGCCCGAGAGTGCGGATTTTGTGATGTATTGGTGGCACCATGCGGCGCTGGTTGTTGGCAGTGGGCAGGCGCGGCGGTTTGGGTTGATCACGACTAACAGCTTGCGTCAAACGTTTAACCGTCGGGTTGTGCAAGCTGCGTTAGAAGGCGGCGCGATAGTTGGGGGCAGTGGACGGGGTACGTCCTCCGCCCTCATAGGGGGTCAAAAATCGGGCGGACGCCGCACCCCATCCGCTGCCGTAGCGGTAAAACCCTTGGCGCTTGTATTTGCGATTGCGGATCATCCTTGGGTAGACAGTGCTAACGGCGCTGCTGTTCGCATCGCCATGACAGTAGCTAAATTGGGGTCTGCGAAATGGGGGTCCGATCCCGCAGCTAAATGGGGGTCGGATCCCGTAGCGAAGCGAAGTGGCTCCGACCCCCATTTAGCTGCTGACCCCGATTTAGCGGCACACGAGCCAGGTCGTTTGTTCACCGTGACCAGCGAGACAACTGGTGACGAAGGCGAAGTCAATGTATCGCTGACCGAGCAGGTGGGCGAAATTCATGCAGACCTCAGCATCGGTGCAAACGTCACATCCGCAATTGCTCTTGAGTCAAATGCTGGAATCACCAGCCGAGGGGTAATGCTTTTTGGAGCAGGTTTCATAGTGACAACTGATGAGGCCGCTACATTCGCGCTGTCGGGGTCACAAACCATCATTCGCGAATACCGCAATGGCCGCGACTTAACCGATTCGCCACGCGGCGTAAAAGTCATCGATGCTTTTGGGCTGACTGCGGATCAGGTGCGTACCCAGTTTCCTGCTATTTACCAATGGCTCTTAGAGCGCGTGAAGCCAGAGCGTGATCCCAATCGTGATCCAGCGATTCGTGACAACTGGTGGTTGCATGGTCGAACCCGTGGCGAAATTCGCAAAGCCTTGCTCGGCCTTCCCCGCTACATCGCCACAGTCGAAACCGCCAAACACCGGACCTTCCAGTTCCTGGACTCCAGCATATTGCCCGACAACATGCTGATTGCTATTGCCAGCAAAGACGCTTTTGATCTTGGGGTGCTGTCCAGCAAGGTTCACGTGACTTGGGCACTGGCTCAAGGCGGCACACTGGAAGACCGCCCGCGGTACAACAAATCCCGCTGCTTTGAAACCTTCCCCTTCCCAGACAAAGACACAGGCCTAACCCCCGACCTGCGCCAGCGCATCGCTGAACTAGCCGAGCAAATCGACGCGCACCGCAAACGCCAACAGGCAGCGAATCCCGGTTTGACGCTGACCGGCATGTACAACGTGCTGGAAGCGTTGCGCGAAGGCCGTGAGCTGACCGCCAAAGAAAAAACCATCCACACCCAAGGCCTGGTCAGTGTGCTCAAAGACCTGCACGACGAGCTGGACGCTGCTGTGCTTAAGGCTTACGGGCTTGAAGCAACCATCAGCAACGACGCCTTGCTAACCCACTTGGTCGCCCTCAACGCCCAGCGCGCAGAAGAAGAAAAAACCGGCAAAGTCCGCTGGCTGCGGCCAGAGTTTCAAAACCCAGCCCACAAGCTAGCTACAGATTCACTATTAAAACAGGAGCTGCTTGCGCCCGGATTCATTGGGCTACAGGCCGATTTGATACCTAAAAACGAGCCAAAAGCAGCAAAAACAGGCAAAAAAGACGCCAAAACCACCCAAAACCCGTGGCCAAGCACCCTGCCCGCTCAAGTCAGCGCCATCGCCCAACTACTAGCCAGCGCAGGCGCAGCCATGAGCCTGCCCGAGATAGAAGCCAGCTTCAAAGGCCAAGGCCCCTGGAAAAAGGGCCTGCCCCGCATCCTGGAAACCCTCGAAGCCCTAGGCCGCGCCCGGCGTGAAGCGGTTGACGGCAGTGATGGCTGGCGGGCGTTATGAGTCAGGAGAACGAGAAGCGCTTACCGCAGCAATACACCCGGCCTGACCTGCGTTGGGCTGAGGAATTGTTGGGAGAAAGCTTGGATCCACTTCCAGAGCCCGCGCGTGAATTTACGCCGTCAGGGGACACCAGCTTGATTCCACGTGGTGAATATTGCTATGACAGCGAGGCCGAGGGGCATGTCCCTTGCCCATATTTCATCAAGACTGAATACGGCACTTACAGGTGCAGCCACATTGGGTACGAGGCCTTCGAAGATGGTAAGTATGAGACTGATGCAAAACTTTTGACGCGCTTTAAAAACGTTGCTGAAGCTGAAAAAGCAGGCGTGGTAGATGACTACTTATTTACTGATAGCTACAAGGTTTGTGGTGTCAACACGCAATTTCCTGGCCGCGTGCTGTGGCTAGCGTCACTGATCGAGCGTTATCGGGCTGAAGTCGAGGCGCAGCCTTACATTGCCGAACGAACTGCAGACAAACCACACGCGGACCTTAAGCCCATGACCGACTGGATGATCAGCACAGCCGACACGCGGCTAGAGCTTTGGGAATACATGACCGGCATGGTGGAAAACATCCCGCCAGAGTTGATTCATGCGTTGATGGTGGCGGACAAGCGGTTTCGGGTCAAAACCTTTCCATCGAGCGAGCTGATGGACCCAGACTTCGCCAAACGCATGCCTCCGCACGATAACCCCAAGCGGCAATATTGGTACATGTACCGTAAAAATTTGGGCGCCCCTGAGCCGCATGAATTGCTGCATGACCCGATTGGGTTTTTCCCGCCGGTTCGGCGAGCCGATAAGTAAACTTAAACCGACTCCAGCCGCTGCACCATGTCCGGAAACTGAGCCACCATGCGAATCAGCAGAGCGGCTTGCGCATTCGGCTTGGCCCGGCCTTGCTCCCAGTTTTCAAGTGTGCGGGGGTTGGTGCGCAGGTAGCGGGCGAAGACGCTGCGCGACAGATGCAATTGCTCGCGTACCGCCATTACCTCCTGCGGCTGTAGCACGGGCACAGGCTTGGCCGGTCGCTTGACTTGCCGCAGGGTCAGCTTGCCTTCACGCTCTGACTTCAATGCGTCAAAGCCTTCGACAAGTTCAGAAAAAATATTGCGCTTGGTCATGGTCTAAGTTCCTTTCGGTTGTCGATGCTGGCGTTCAGCGTCTAGCAATCGCTTTAAAGATTTGCGTTGCTCAGTCGTCAAATCGTCGGCTTGATATTTGTCGTATGCGGTGAACAACCAAAACTGCGCACCGCCCAGCCACAAGTAATAAATGACGCGAAGACCACCACGCTTACCTTTGCCGCGCCTGGGGTCTGCTTGCCGAAGCTTGCGCAGACCGCCCGTACCTTCAATCAAATCCCCCGCCTGCGGGTTGGCCATCAATTCGTTTTGTAGCGCAAGATATGCGCTGTCATCAAGGTAGTTCGCTCGTACTTTTTCAAAGGGCGGTAGCTCGACAAATATGGCGTTCATACTTCAATAGTATACGTTAGTTGCGTATACTTATTGAAGTTTTGTGCTGACATATGGGTCTTGCAAGCTTTTTGAGTTGATTTAGATACATCTATCGACTATCAAAACAGGAGCTGTTTGCGCCCGTATTTATTGGGCTACAGGCCGATTTGATACCTAAAAACGAGGCAAAAACAGCAAAATCAGGAAAAATGAGCCCTCCCCGCATCTTGGAAACGCTAGAAGCCCTAGGCCGCGCCCGGCGTGAGGGCAATGATTGGCGGGTATAGATTCTTACCGGTCGCCAAGCAATTCAAGCCGACTCAGCCGCCGCACCCCACCTGAAAACTGCGCGACCCTACCGATAGGCAGAGCGGCTTGAGCAGGCGGCTCGGCGATAGCTCAAAAGGCGTAATTCGCGCCAACTACCAAGCTGGTTTGGTTGGCGCTGCGGGTGATGGGGCTGTTGGCGGCGTCGCCTTGCAGCTTGTTCAGGCTCAGGCGGGCAAAGCCGGTCCAGTCTGGGCTCAGGCGCTGGTAGCCGCTGACGAAAACGCCTGCACTCTGCAGACCGCTGTTGGCATTAAACGCCCTCAGCCCGCTGGCTGCTGATTGCGCAGCACTGACGCCGAAAAAGTTGCGGCTGTAGTTGCTGTCCATCCAGCGGAGCGCCAGACCAACGTCAACGCCGGCGTCCCGGTTGGCAATGGGGCTGTAGCCGCCTTCAAGGTTGACGATGGAGCCGCGCTTTTGCTCGCTGCCCAATCGAGTGGTGAGCTTGGCTTCGGCAAACATCGGGCTGCTGCGGTATTTGGCCACCAGGCGCACGGCGCCGGTTTCTTTGATGTCTGCCAGGCCGTTCAGGCGACTGTCGTCTTTGGATTTGCGGGAGGTCAAATCTAATCCGAGCGACACGCCGAGTTGCAACTTTGGGTCTGCTGCATACACAAGGCCAATGCCGTCAACGGGATTGATAACGAGAAAGTCTTTGTAGCGGGCTTGGATGCTAGGCACCACCATCACTTTAGACTTGTCGCTGCCTGGAAAGCGTGGGCCGACAGACAGCAGGCCACCGGCACTGAATGTCCAGTCATCTGCCGCCACAGCAGGTACCAGCGGCGCACTGAACAAGGTGACGGCCAGCGCAGCAAGGGTGTAGCTGCAAGCACGATGAACGGATGGAAAATAGGACATAGATAGCTTTCCCAAAAAAAGGCGCGGCTTGCTGCCGCTAGAGATGTTCGGACTGAAGGCGTCACGGGCGGTTTGATTATCCCCAACAAATTACACTGACTGGTAATTAAAAACGCTAGATAGTATTTATCAATACTTGAAAGAAATCTCCTGATTTGAAAAACATCTGCTGCCCCCGGTCGAATCTAAAAAATATTCAACCCACCAAAGTAACGTTTTCGCTGGCGCTGACTGCGCTGGCAGCGATGGCTGCCAAAGCGCAAACGCTGGAGCCGGTCGTGGTGACCTCTACCCGCGCCGAGCAGCGCAGCTTTGACGCGCCGGGCGCTATCAGCTCTGTGGGCCGCGACACGATTGAGTCTGCCGGGCCGCAGGTCAACTTGTCGGAGTCGCTGAACCGTGTGCCCGGCCTGACCATCTTGAACCGGCAAAACTATGCGCAAGACCTGCAACTATCGATACGCGGCTTTGGCTCGCGGGCGTCTTTTGGGATTCGCGGCATTCGGCTGATGATTGACGGCATACCCGCCACCACACCAGACGGCCAAGGCCAGGGGTCGTCGATCAGCTTGACCTCCACCGACCGTATCGAGGTGCTGCGTGGGCCGCTGGCACAGATGTATGGCAACTCGGCGGGCGGTGTGATTCAGGCCTTCACGCGGGACGCGCCAGAAACGCCGGAGTTTTTAAGCCAGTTGTATACCGGCTCCTACGGCCTCAGCCGCACCGACTGGCAGTATGCAGGCAAGTTAGGCGGCTATGGCTTGGTGGCCGACTACAGCACCTTTGACGTGGGCGGGTACCGCGGCAACAGCAAAACCCAGCGCATCCAGTTCAATGGCAAAGTGAGCTTTGCGCCGAATGAGCAAACGCAGGTGAATGTGGTGTTCAATCGTTTTGACATGCCGCTGGCACAAGACCCGCTGGGCCTGACGGCAGCCCAGCTTGCGGCCAACCCGCAGCAAGCCGGTACCAACGCTGCCAACGCCCGAGTACGCAAAATCACGCTGCAAAACCAGCTCGGGACCTCGTTGAAATACACGCTGGACACCGACCACTCCGTGACCGCACGGGCGTATGTCGGCACGCGTGACAACCTGCAGTACCAGGCCAACAACGTTTGGGTAGGCCTGGCGCGCGACTACTACGGCGCCGGGCTCCAGTACAACGCGCGGACCCGTATGGGCGGCAGACCGGTGGACCTGTTGGCGGGCTACGAGTTTGACGCTTCCAAAGAACGGCGTCAGGGCGGAAACGCCGCAGGTGGCGACAAAACGCCCGGCTCACTGACCCGCAATGAAGACAACCTGGCGCAAAACAGCGACTTTTTTGCACAACTCACGGCCTCGGCAACCGACGACTTGTCAGTGGTTGCCGGGCTGCGCTCCAGCGACGTGCGCTTTCGCAGTGCCGACGACTTTCTGGCTGATGGCAACGGCTCAGGGGCCGTGCGTTACAGAGCCGTCAACCCCGTGCTCGGGCTGACCTGGCACGCTAGCGACAACCTGAACCTGTATGCCAACTACGGCAGGGGCTTTGAAACGCCCACCCTGGCCGAAGTGGCTTACACCAGCGTGGGTGCGACGACAGCGGCGCTGTTCAACCCGGCCCTTAAGGCGTCAACCAGCCAACATTACGAACTGGGGGCCAAATGGGTGCCCACGCCGCAAAGTCGGCTGGACGTGAATGTGTACCGGGTCGCATCCAGCGACGAGATAGTGGTGGCCAGCAGCAACTTTGGGCGTACGGCCTTTAAAAACGCGCCGGGCACTCGCCGCACAGGCCTTGAAGTATCTGGCAAGGTGCTGCTGCACCCGCAGCTCCAGGCATCGATAGCGGGCTCGTGGATTGACGCCAGATTTTCACAAGCCTATTCAAACAGCACCACCGTGGTGGCGTCGGGCAACAGGCTGCCGGGCATTCCGCAGCATTTTGTCTTTTCAGAACTGCTGTGGTCCAGCCGGGCTTTTGAGGCTGCCGCATCACGCCGCAGCCTGGGCACCCAGGCCGGCCTTGAAGCGACCAGTGCAGGCAAAATTTTTGCTAACGACACCAATACGGCGTCAGCCGACGGCTACACCACCCTGAACGCCAGGCTCAGCCAAGGCTGGGCTATTGGCCAGTCGCTGCTAACGGCCTACGGACGCATCGACAACCTGACAGGCAAACAGTACGTGGGTTCAGTGATCGTCAACCAAGCGGCGAGCCAGTTTTACGAACCCGCGCCCCGCAGAACCTGGACGCTGGGGCTGCGATTGTCATTGCCACTGTGATGGATACTATCAAATCAGGAGCTGCTTGCGCCCGTATTCATTGGCTTATGGCCCTGAATGACACCTAAAAACGGCTTAAAAACGCCGTTTTTAGGCCATTTTCGTCCGCGCTGACCAGCGCTTGAACACCCGTGGCAGCACCAGCACGCCGATGACCACGAAAATAAGGATCAGCGACACCGGGCGCTGCACGAACACCATGGCACTGCCCTCGCCGATGGACATGGCGTTGCGAAGTTGCGCTTCAGCCAGGGGGCCCAGAATCATGCCTACAACGACGGGCGCGGTCGGGAAGTCAAAGCGCCGCATGACCACGCCCAGCACGCCAATGGCGTAGAGTAAAAACAAGTCAAACGCGCTTTGGCGCATGCCGTACACGCCAACTGTTGCAAATATCAAAATGCCTGCGTACAAATACGGTTTGGGGATTTTGAGCAACTTCACCCACAGGCCCACCAGCGGCAGGTTCAGGACCAGCAGCATGACATTGCCGATGTACAGCGACGCAATCAGTGCCCAGACCAGCGCTGACGACGAAGTAAAGAGCTGCGGGCCAGGCTGAATGCCGTAGTTTTGAAAAGCGCCCAGCAAGATAGCAGTGGTGTTAGATGTGGGAATGCCCAGGGTGAGCAGCGGAATCATTGCCATGGTGACGGTGGCGTTATTCGCGGCCTCTGGGCCGGCCACGCCTTCAATCGCGCCAGTGGTGCCAAACTCGCCCTTGGCTTGCGTATCTGTAGCCAGCTTTTTCTCAGTGGCGTAGCTCAAGAAAGTCGGTATCTCGGTGCCGCCCGCCGGAATGCAGCCAAACGGCGCGCCAATCGCCGTGCCGCGCAACCAAGCGGGCCAGGAGCGCTTCCAGTCGCGACTGGTCATGTGGACTTTGCTCAACTTATTCTGGTCGTCAACCACTTTGCCTTCGTACAGCACCGCATACAGCGCTTCAGCCACGGCAAACAAGCCAACCGCTACCAACACGATCTCAATGCCATCGAGCAGTTCGGGCACGCCGCCCGTGTAGCGTGCCTGGGCGGAGATTTGGTCTAACCCCACCAGGCCAGCCGCCAAGCCAACGAACAGAGCGGTCAGACCGCGCACCGTACTTTTGCCCAGCACCGCACTGACGGTCGTGAAAGCCAGCAACATCAGCATGAAGTATTCGGGTGGCCCGAGTTTGACAGCCTGATCGGCGACGATGGGCGCAAACAGCGTGACGATCACAGTGGCAATCGTTCCCGCGACAAACGAGCCAATGGCTGCCGTGGCCAGCGCTGCCCCAGCGCGGCCGCTCTTGGCCATTTTGTTGCCCTCCATCGCCGTGACCATGCTGGCGGTTTCACCCGGCGTATTCAGCAAAATCGACGTGGTGGAGCCGCCGTACATGGCACCGTAGTAAATGCCTGCGAAAAAAATCATCGAGGCGGTTGCCTCAACTTTGACAGTGATCGGCAGCAGCATCGCCACGGCAACGGCCGGGCCAATGCCGGGCAGCACGCCAACTGCTGTGCCCAGCGCGCAACCAACAAAACACCACAACAAGTTAACCGGGGTGGCAGCAGTGGCAAAGCCCTGCATGAGTTGACTAAATATATCCATTTAGAGCCACCCTGTGGATGTCAGGCCGGGCAGATTAATCGCCAAAAATTTGGTGAACATCCAGAACACTGGCGCTGCAATGGCCATGCCGATCAGGGCGTCTTTAAAAAGCTGAGAGGGCTTTAGATCAGCCTTGCCTTGTGCGCCGCGCAAGCCCTGCACCGCCAGCACAAAACACAGCGTACAGCTAAAAATAAAGCCGATGGTGGTGATCAGTGCCGCATTGGCCAGCAAACCGGCCGACATCCAGGCAAAGCCCGACCAATAGGGCTGGACGCCGTCGGGCTCGTCCAGCGCACGAAAGCCGCCAGTTCGTGACTCCCAAAGCATGAAGCCGCCACACACCATCAAGGCGATAGACACCAACCACGGCAGGAAATTGGGCCCTACCCCGCCGTAACCGGCTGCCGACGGAATGCTGACAGCCCCCGCCGCCAGGCCCAGGCCAATCAGCAACACGCCGCTGGCAACGATGGTTTGCAAGGTAGAAGGGTTTTGTTGTGTCATTGTTTTACCCGGTTGAAAAGCAAATGCCTACCTGACCCATTCCAGTATGAGCCAGGTGGACACGGAGCGGCGCGTCAAAAAATCAAATCATTCCCGACTTGACCATCGTGGCCCTGAGAGAAGCAAAGTCATCATCAACAAACTTGTCGAAGGCGGGGCCGGTCAGCACTGCGGCTGTCCAGTTGTTTTTGGCCAGCGCTTCTGTCCAGCTCTTGTCTTTGATGGCTTTGAGCACAAGGTTGGTCAGCTCGGTGCGCTGGACTGGCGTGATGCCAGGAGCGCCGTACACGCCGCGCCAGTTACCAATCACCACATCAATGCCCTGCTCTTTCAGCGTAGGTACAGCCACGCCAGCTAAGCGGGTGTCAGACGTCACACCGATGGCTTTCATCTTGCCAGTATTGATGTATTCAGCAAACTCGCTGTAGCCGCTGCCGCCCACGGTCACGTTGCCGCCCAAAATAGCGGCTGTTGCCTCACCGCCGCCCCTGAAAGCGACGTAGTTGATTTTTGCGGGGTCTACGCCCACTGCGCGGGCAATCATGGCCGCTGCAATGTGCTCGGTGGCGCCCCGCGAACCGCCGCCCC
>JBBRDA010000057.1:0-19980 GCA_038204335.1 Burkholderiales bacterium | reverse complement strand
GCGCGACTCGCTGTGCGAGGCGATTCCCGGCCTCAGCGAAGCGAACGTGCGCGTGCTCGTGGGCGACGTGGGCGGCGGCTTCGGCATGAAGACCGGCCCTTACCCAGAAGACATCGCCTTGGCCTGGTGCGCGCGTGAGCTGGGCCGCCCCGTCAAATGGATTGCTGACCGAAGCGAGGATTTTTTGTCAGCCACCCACGGCCGCGACTTGCATTCAGACGCCGAGCTGGCACTGGCGGGCGACGGCAAAATTCTCGCGTTGCGCCTTCACTCAAGCGCCAATGTGGGCGCTTATGCCATCGGTACGGCAGTCGCTATTGCACTGATGATTGGCCCGTGGGTCACCACCAGTGTGTACGACATCCAGACAATTGACTTTCACTTCAAGGCGGTGATGACCAACACTTCGCCGATCAGCGCTTACCGTGGCGCTGGCCGGCCTGAGGCCATTTACCTGATGGAGCGTCTGATGGACGAGGCCGCGCGGCAAACCGGCATTGACCGCATCACCCTGCGGCGGCGCAACTTTGTCACCCCCGCGCAGATGCCCTACAAAAACCCAATGGGGCAGGTCTACGACACCGGGCAGTTTGAACAGGTCATGAATCAGGCTCTGGCCCAAGCCCTAGGTACAACCAGCATGCCAGGCTTTGAAGCGCGTGTGGCCGAGTCGAAAGAGCGCGGCATGCTGCGCGGCCTAGGTATTGCCACTTTTCTTGAATGGACGGGCGGCAACGTGTTTGAAGAAACCGTCTCGGTCGACGTCAAAGCCGACGGGATGATTGAAGTCTTTTCAGCCGTCAACCAGATGGGTCAGGGCATTGCCACCACGCTGGCGCAGCTGGTGGTCGATGTGTTTGGCGTGCCCATCAGCCAGGTGCGCGTGGTGCTGGGCGACACCGATCGCGGCAACGGCTTTGGCAGCGCCGGCTCGCGCAGTTTGTTTACTGGTGGCTCGGCCCTGCGCACCGGGGCTGAACGCACGGTAGAGCACGCCAAAACCCTGGCAGCGACAGAACTCGAAGTCAGCGCACAAGACATTGAGTACGCCGCTGGCCGCCTCAACGTCAAAGGCACCGACATCGGCATCGGCCTGTTTGAGCTGGCGTCCCGGCAGGCAGGCGGTCAGATTCATTTAGACAGCACCAGCACGGTGGCGGGCCCGACCTGGCCCAACGGCTGCCATATCAGCGAAATTGAAATTGACCCGCAAACCGGCAGCGTGCAAGTGGTGGCGTACAGCAGCGTGAACGACGTGGGTCGTGTCATCAACCCCATGATTGTGCGGGGCCAGTTGGACGGCGGCGCGCTGCAAGGCATCGGCCAGGCGCTGTACGAGCAAGTGGTGTACGACCGCGAGACCGGGCAACTATTGACGGGTAGCCTGATGGACTACACCGCCCCTCGCGCCGACGACATGGCCTGCGATTTTGTCACCAGCATGGACGAATCCACCCCCTGCAAAAACAACCCGCTGGGCGTGAAGGGCGTGGGCGAGCTGGGCACGATTGGTGCCACACCTTGCATCGTGAATGCCGTAGCCGATGCGTTGGCTCGCAGCGGCCGCAGCGACCTGACGCCGCAATTACAAATGCCGCTAACGCCATCGCGGCTTTGGGCATTGCTGGCAGGCGGCTAGGCTCAATGTCACCATGCCCCTCTCACCCCTGACTGCACCGCACGCTGTGCGTGTGTTGACCGTCACCGCCAACCCGGCGCTGGACGTGTCCGCAGTAACCCCGCAGGTACGCCCAACCTCCAAGCTGCGCTGCGACCAAGTGCAGCGGCATCCGGGGGGTGGCGGCATTAATGTGGCGCGCATGCTGCATCGGCTGGGGGTTGATTGCTGCGCGGTGTACCCGCAGGGTGGCACCACTGGCGCGCTGCTCACGTCACTGCTGGCAGACGAAGGCGTTGCGGTACAGACTGTTGCGATCACCGGGTTGACGCGTGAAAGCTTCACGGTGCAAGACGCATCTACAGCCAAGGAGTACCGCTTTGTGTTGCCTGGGCCGCAACTGTCTGCTGACGAAGTGACTACCCTGCTGCAACTGGTGCAAAGTGCGCTCACGCAAAGCGTCGGTGCGCCGCACTGGCTGGTGGCCAGTGGCAGCTTGCCGCCGGGTGCACCGCCGACTTTTTATGCCACATTGGCGCGCATGGCCGGGCAATATGGAGTCAGGTTGGTGGTCGATTCCAGCGGCGCTGCCCTCAAAGCCGCCATGGACGAAGGGGTGTACCTGATCAAACCCAGCATCAGGGAGCTGCGCGACATTTCTGGGCAGCCGCTCACCACACTGCAAGAGGTTGCTGATGTGGCTGCGGTGCTGGTCAAGGACAAAAAAGCGCGGGTGGTGGTCGTTTCATTGGGAGGTGAAGGCGCGCTGATGGCCAGCACCGATGGTTGCTGGTACGCAGCAGCCTTGCAGGTCCCGGTGGTCAGCGCGGTGGGGGCGGGTGACAGCTTTGTTGCGGGCATGGTAGCTGCGTTAGCCAGGGCCGAGACCCTGCTGGATTCTTTTAAGTGGGGCGTCGCCTGCGCCAGCGCATCGCTGGCCACCGCAGGCACAGGACTCTGCGACATCGCCGACGTTCAGCAACTCTATCAGGCGGTCACACTGACCAATGGCCAGCTTGACAGGGAAATAGCCCACCCCTAGCGGTGGTGGACCCGCCGTCAGGTAGTCATGCCTAATGGGGGTGCTTAAGCAGCACTTTTAGCATCTCTACCCGCCAGGCCCTGCGCTAGCGCTTCGAACACCACCCGAATCCGCCGCGACGTGCGCAGTTCGCGGTGGCTGACCAGCCAGATCGGAAAGAGCACCGGCGGCACGTCGTCGAGCACGCGGACGATGCCCGGGGTGTCAAGCGCAATCTCGTCCATCATCGCGCCTATGCCCAGGCCCTGGCGCACCAGTGACCAGTGGGCCACTGAATGATCTGCGTAGCAACTGAAGTTCGACTCGTTCAGCGGCAGCCCGTGCGCGCGCAGATAACCCAAGAACTGGCCAGAGCGGTCAGCACCCACAAAGGTCAGGTTGGCTGCTTCTTCAGCCTTGCGCGGATGGCCGTTGGCCTTGACCCAGCCCTCTGACGCATAAAAATGGGCGGACGCCTGACGTATCAACCGGGCAATCAAGTCTGGCTGCTCCGGGTTGACGTGGCGAATGGCAATGTCGGCCTCGCGCCGTTGCAGGTCGCTCAGCGCGTTGGACGAAATCACCTCTATCGCAATGCCTGGCTCTTGTTCGCGCAGCTGCTGCACCAGCGGCGCAAGCAAGTAAGCGGCCACGATGTCGGTAGCCGACACCGACACCACGCCGCCCACTGCGGTTGACCGGCCGGTGGCCGCCAAGCTCAAGGCATCGGCGGCAGACCCCATGGCGCGTGCGTGCTCCAGCAGGTCCAGCCCGGTTGGCGTGAGCGCCATGGCCTTGCCGACGCGCTCAAAAAGCGTCACACCCATGCTTTGCTCAATGGCGGCGACCTGTCGGCTCAGGGTCGGCTGGCTCAGGCCCAGCTTGCGGGCCGCCGCCGACAGCGAGCCCGTCTCGGCGGTTTCGAGAAAGGCTTTTAACTGGTTCCAGTCGAGTTTATCCATACGTAAATGTATATCTTCACTGCAATTTACCGCACTTCCCTGCGGCGTTATGCATGGATAACATTCAGCCTCTGCCCACTTTATGACTTTTGTCGCCCACACATGTCTACGCCTGCCATCAGCCCGACCGCCGACCGACCGCCCCCATCAGCAGGTACAGCAGCGACAACGCCGGTGCGTAAAGCCTTATTTTGGGACCGCATCGCGCGCAAATACGCCGCCGACCCGATTGCCGACCTGGCCGGCTACGAGGCCACGCTGCTGCGGGTCCAGGGTTTGCTGTCAGACCAACACGACGTGCTGGAGATCGGCTGCGGCACGGGGTCTAGCGCGCTGCGGCTAGCGCCCTTTGTTCGGCGCTTGGATGCGACCGACGTTTCAGCCGCCATGATCGCCATTGCCAAAGAAAAGCTGGCGGCTCAGCCGATGCCGCAACTGACCTTTGCGTTGGCCGATGCCGATACGCCCGGGTTTGGGCAAAGCGCCTACGACACGGTAATGGCCTTCAACCTGCTGCACCTGGTGGGTGACCTTGACGCCACGCTGGCTATCGCAGCCCGCGCCTTGCGCCCAGGCGGCCTGCTGATTTCAAAGACGCCCTGCATTGCTGAGATGAATCCGCTCATCCGTTACGTCGCCATACCGCTGATGCGGGCTGTCGGCAAGGCGCCCCACGTCTTGTGCTTTAACGGCGATGCGCTGGAGTCGGCCATCACCCGGCAGGGCCTGCACATCGTGTCGGTCGAGCGACACGGTACGCGGGGCAAAGACATCCGCGCCTTCATCGTCGCCCGCAAGCCCGGCTGAGTCTCCCCTTTTTAATCGCAGACCTTGCCAACTAGCAAGGCTGGGCTTTCGTTCGACTTTTTCAACCCCACCCCTGGAGACTTCTATGACCTTTCGATTGACCACCCCCCTTGCCTTGACGACTGCCGCCGCACTGCTAGCGGGATGTGCCGCAACAACGAGCCAGCAAACCTTAGAGCAGCGCACCGCGCAGGCCATCGGGCGGTCTGTCGGCCAGTTCACCGTCAGCGACAAATCGGAGGAGACGGGCGGCCGCATCAACTACACGGTCAACACCCGCGACGGCGTTGCCTACAGTTGCTACATGGTGGGGGCGACCGGCTTTCAAAAAGCCATGAGCTTTGGTCAAATACCGGATTCTGACGCCATCTGCACCGCCAGAGTAGGCAGCAATGCCCGGGGCGGTAACCCAAGCCCGACGGGGGCCACAGCTCCAAGCCAACCCGGCCGTGCGGGGGAAGCTTGCAATGCCTTGCTGCGCGCTGCAGGGCGGTGCTGATAGCTAGTGTGCCAGCGGTCCCGCTCGACCCTCGCGTTTTCGCGCAGGGTCGGCACGCTACCGCAGCATCAGTCTTTCGATCTTCTGGTTCGCCGCCTTGAGTTTCTTGAAGAGCGCCAGCAGCAGCGCCTTGTTCATGCTGACCATTGCGCTAGGGTCAGCATGCAGTTCTTCGACCACGACCTTGCTGAATTCAGCGACGATGCACTTGTCGTCGGCAATCACCGTCGCAGACGTGGTCATCGTGCCATTGGCAAAAAAAATGCCTTCGCCAAAACAGTCGCCGGTTTCTATGGTGCCGACCCTCTTGCCGTTGCGAAAGGCATCGGCCGAGCCATACAAGATCACATAGAACGTCTTCATTTCCTCATCTTGCGATGTGATGGCGACATCCGAACGAAATGTTTTTATTTGCGCCATCTCTGAGATGCGCTGCAGCCAATCATCCAGAACCGGCTCAAAAAAGGAACAGCTGCGCAGAGCGTCAAACCGGGCTGACGGGTCTTCAGTCAGCCGCTTGGCATAGCTGGCAAAGTGGTCGTCGATGGTGTCGAACTCGTCCATGCGTCCTCCGTGCGTTCAGGCCTTGGGCGGTGGTGCTGGCTTTTCCTCGAGCTCCAGCGACAGCGCCATCGGTGGCGGCTTGGCAGCGGGCGACGGCGCCGCCGGTGGGCTCACCGCCGCCGCGGGTTTCGCAGGCTCCGGCCGCTTGATGTTGACGACCAGCGAACCCGTGGACTCTTCTTCAGCCTCCTTTTCGACCTGCAGCGACAGTCCCCCCGTAGCGGCGTCACCGCCGGGTAACTCTTCTCGAATGAAGCGTTTGCTGTTCAGCTTCAGGCGCAGCATCAATTCGCTCTTACCGTCCGAATTAGCTTGCAGCTCCTGCAGCGAGATGTCGCCGCCGTCGTACAGCTCGTACAGGCATTGGTCGAAGGTCTTCATACCCAGATTGACCGACTTCTTCATGATTTCTTTGAGCTGGCCGACTTCGCCCTTGGTGATCGCGTCGCGCGAGGTTGACGTGCTCAGCAGGATCTCGATAGCGGCGGCGCGCCCGCCCGAGATCTTGCGCACCAGCCGCTGCGAAATGATGGCGCGCATGTTGAGTGCCAGGTCATTGCGCACCTGTTCATGCTTCTCAATCGGAAAGAAGTTGACGATGCGGTCAATCGCCTGGTTGGCGCTGTTCGCGTGCAGTGTGGCCATGCACAGGTGGCCAGTCTCGGCGAAGTTGAGCGCGTACTCCATGGTTTCGTGATCGCGAATCTCGCCGATCAGGATCACGTCGGGCGCTTGGCGCAGTGTGTCCTTGAGCGCGTCGAACCAGCCCACCGTGTCAATGCCGACCTCGCGGTGCGTGATGATGCAGTTCTTGTGCGGGTGCACATACTCGACCGGATCCTCGATGGTGATGATGTGGCCGTGTGTTTCTTGGTTGCGCACGCCCAGCATCGCCGCCAGCGTGGTCGACTTGCCCGAGCCAGTGCCACCCACCAGCAGAATCAGCCCGCGCTTTTCCTTCACGATGTCCTTTAGCACGGGCGGCAGCTTCATCTGGTCGAAATCCGGGATGTCGGTCGTGATCACGCGGATCACCATGCCGCAGCGCTGCTGCTGCGTAAAGATGTTGATGCGGAACCGCCCAACGCCCTCTAGGGATATCGCGAAATTCTGGCCCTTGCTATCGATGTAGCTCTGCCACTGCTTTTCAGAGGCGATCGCCCGCGCCATCTTGCTGGTCTGGTCCGCCGCCAGCGGGTTTTCATTGAGCTTGGTGAGTTTCCCGTTGAGTTTGATGGCTGGCGGGAAGCCGGCCGTCAGAAACAGGTCCGACCCCTTTAACTGCACCATGGCACCGAGCATCTTGTGCACGATGGCTTGATACTGCAGCTTTTCCTGTTGTTCCATCTCTTCTCCTCTTCGCGGGATCGGTGGTTGGCGGGTCGAACGAGTAATAACTATAAGGCCGATTGGTCTGAGAAACATCAAACCAGACGCACCCAGGTTTCATGCCAAGGGACTGAGCTGGGCGCGATGCAAGGCGGTGCCTAAGCATGGTGATGCCGAATGGATTTGGCAAGTCAATGGTACTGGCGCCATGGTTGCGAAGGACCTTTAGGAGCACAGCGGCCTGTCGTGAAGCGAGACAGTTGCGAATCTGCCGTCAATCACCACCACAGGCCCAGTGCATACAGCTATATTTTTAGGAGCTGCTTGCGCCCGTATTTATTGGGTTACCGCTATTTTTAGGCATC
This sequence comes from Burkholderiales bacterium, assembly GCA_038204335.1. Classification (GTDB taxonomy): domain Bacteria; phylum Pseudomonadota; class Gammaproteobacteria; order Burkholderiales; family Burkholderiaceae_C; genus Polaromonas. Next base: position 12,815 of record JBBRDA010000057.1, on the reverse strand, counting down.
GAAAAGAGCTAAATTTGACGATCAGGAGCGTCTGGGTAGTTAAAAACTGGTGCTGATTTGCTCCGCTGGGCCATTTGAGCGGTTTTTTTAGTCGTTTTAAGGGTTAAAAAGAAGCTTTAGACCAATAAATACGGGCGCAAGCAGCTATTTTATTTGTAGCGTTTTGATTTGACTTTGAGCCGAAGCTGGTTCTTTTTTGGTTCTGTTCGATCAAGGTCGGTAGATGGCACAAAGCTGCCTGTTGAGCCCTTAAGCGCCAGAACTCTTAAATGATGACGTGCAGGAATTGGGTCGAGCTCAAATTGCCGCAACTCGGATTTGAGAGACAGCCGAATCCAGCAGTTTGAACATATTTTCAAATTTTACTAGGGCAAAACAGTTCAGTGACTGATGTTTGTTTGCAAGACCTGACCCCGTGCTTCCGCGCTGACCCCGTGCTTCCTGCATGCTTCCGTGCTTGTCGCGCGGATGCCGCATTTGCCCACTATTTGCGTGCCACAGAATACAAAAACGAACCCAATAAAGGTACACCTTCTTGGTACTGAGGCTATAGTGCAAATACCGAATACGTTCGCGAACCTGACCCATCAGGCGGACAGAGCGTAAAGGTCGAGTGCCGGGTTTCATGGATTATTTATAACTGTATATAAATACAGTATATTCGAGCCAAGCCCAATAGGTAAGCCACATTCAGGAGGAAGTCATGGCCAGATTAAACCGCAGCCACCAGATTAATCCGCAAGTCTTGCGGTATACATTACGTTAGGCAGCTGAACAAATGCCACGCTCATACACCCGCTGCCCGTACACAATCATTACCGTGCTTGCTTTCCGTCAAGCACAGACTACTTGGAGAAAGATATGACAGACAAGAAAAGTGTCCTGGTGATTGGCTTGCAACCAACACTTATCGATTTCTCTGACCCCGACTACGCGGCTTACCCTGGCATGGACGCGGCGAAGGTATTGGCCGGCCTCAAATCCTCTGAAGACAGCTTGACTGACCTAGGCTACGACGTGCAAATATGCTTGACTGATTTTGGCGAAACTGCTGAGGCAGTTGTTCGAGACCAACTGGAGCAGAAGCGGTTTGATTGCATCCTCATCGGGGCGGGCGTACGAACGATCGCAGGAAACTTCCTATTGTTTGAAAAGTTGATAAACGTCGTGCACGCGCACGCTCCTCAAGCCAAGCTATGCTTCAACACTAAGCCGACTGACACAGCTGAGGCAGTACAGCGCTGGCTCTGAAATACAAGACGACTTTGCGCTTTCGCGAGGCACAGTTGCCTAACCCTTCGTTGCAGCGGACTGCCTTCGGCAGCCGCTGAACTCAAACGTTAGAAGGAAAGCAACATGATCATTGCAATTATCGAGGTCCTAGTTGGTGCTTTTCTTTTTTTTACCGTTGCTCGAGTAACTTACGCTCCTCTTCGTAGAGGCTCTGGCTGGCTTTGGGTGGTGCTATTAATTGTCCTCGCGGTTGCAAATATGCTGGTTCATCGGTTCGTTTTGGGTAGCTCAATAAATCCGCCTTTTTTCACAGCTGTTTTATTTTCTATGACCCTTGCCGGGCTTACTCCAAAAGAGGAGTCTGCGGTTGATCACTGGCATAAGCGAGGTATCTACGGTGTCGTCTTTGGCACCGTTTTAGGTTGGGCATCCTATGCGCAAGTTGTTTCGGTATAACTATGTAGCCGTTTCTAACATTGCATTCAAGCGGACTGGCTTCGCCAGCCGCTTAATTTGAGCGTTAGGCCGCACCGACTGGCACATACTTCCGGCCCGAGCTGACATGAAACTTATGCCATCAAAGCCAGTTCTGTACGCCCTAGTTGCGGTGGCCGGTTTATTCGGTTTGTGGGGCTATTGCTTCGAGGTTGCGTACTTCGGCCGCCTCAAACTCAACGTCCACGAGCACCTAGGACTAAGGCACTTTGTTGCAAGTAGCGCCATAAGCATCATCCCTATGCTGCTTGCGCTTCTGGTTTTTAGAAACGTCACGAGGTTCTTCACAAAGAAGATTCACGTTGATCCGGGCAAGGAGGTAGCGGAACATTTGAAGTCAAAAAACTTCGAACAGTTCATCACATTTGCGCGTGCTGGTGCATCTGTTGCCTTGATCTTCCTCGTCCTCGTAATCGCGCTGCCGGCCGTTGGCGTTGGAATCAAAATCTGGCCTATGTATCTGTACATGGTGTTCCTTGTGCTCGAAGCATTCTTCGGAGCAATGACCACTAGTCCGCCTCATGCTCGGCTCCCCATAGTTCTTGCTTTCGCTCTATCGGTGGCAGCGTGTTTCGGTGGCGGCGGGTATGGCTATGCGGCTTCACCAGACTCAGCATCAAGCGGCGTCCTGCGAGATGATTTCATAGCTAAGGTCACGAAGTCCCCAGGAGGGGTTCTTAAGGTGGAGCCGAAATCTCTCAAGATTTCACTGCCGCCATCACTAAAGATCATTGAAACGTTTGGTTGGTGATAGTACGGTCTAACCCTTCAATCGAGAGGACATTTTCCGGCAAGCCGAAAAACGCCTCTCATCTCAAACGTTAAAGCGTATTCGATTCCGTCGAATTGAATGACTGCTTTGGCAGTTGAGCTACTACCTCTTTCGCAGCAAAGCCGAAGTTCGTCGCGCCACTCCTTAGCAACCTTTTTGTCCTCCGCAATCGCAAGTTCCGTAGCGGCGATGATGCGTTAGCGTTAGCCAGCTGCGCTCCCACCCCAGCACTAAGTCCGGGCTTCGTTTATATAGGCCCGGCGCATAGCAAACCCTTGTCTTAGATCAAAAAAAACAAATTTAAACCGCCAAAACACCCAGTCACGATAGACAGACCCGTCTTGAGTTGTTCATAATTTTCAATTCAAGGGCCCGCCCAACGGCGCGCCCTTTGCCTTTTAACCTTGGAAAAGCCATGAACGCCATCAAAAAAGCCCGCCGACTGATTGAGTCCAACCCCGTTTCGCGCTCTGCCACCACGCTGGCCAGGCTGGTTCGTGCGCTGGAGTCAGATGAGAGCTTTGAGATTGTTGACCTGTACGACCTGGACTTTGACAGCTTCAACCTGGGGATAGATATTCTGAAAGAGTGGCGGCTAGACCGCTACTACATGAGCAAGGCCAAATTGCATGATGTGGCCGTTTTTGCGGCCAGCATCAAGGCCTGACGAAAGGGTGCCCGAGACAAGTTGATGACTCGGTAGCGGGCGTTTTTACTTCACGCCAAACAAGTCAGCCCCGTTGCTCCAGCCAATCTTTTTTGCTACGTCTGGCGGCAAGTCGCCCAGCCAGGTGCGGTAGCCTTTCATCAGCTCTTCGTAGTACTGCCAGCGTTGGTTGACCCAGGTGTCTGAGCCGATCATGAAGCGGCTGGGGTATTTGAGCAACAGCGTGCGCCATTCGCCGCACAGCTTGCCGCCGTCGCAGGTCAGGCCGGGGCGGTACGACAGCTCACCCATCACTTGCGGGTACTTTTTAAACAGCTCGTCGACTCTGCCGACAGATGCGCCGCCAATGCCGGTGTGCGCCCAGATCAACCGCGCATCAGGGGCATGCGCCATCAGCAGGTCAATCGCGGTGTCGTCCACATGCGCCAGCACGGCCAACTTATTTTTGGCGGCGAACTGCATGAGTTTTTTAGCCACCGGGCCGTTGGCGTTGGCGCTGTCGTACAGATGAAACTCGCCAATGCCTTTGAACTCGACCCGGCTTGATGCCACCGTCGCGCCGCGCGCATGCTCGGCCACCACCATGTCGTAAATCGTCTCGTCTCTGAACCAGTTGTCGTAGTCGGCCCGGTTGCGGTACAGCCGAATGAAAGGCACTACTGTCAGGTCAGCGCTGCCGCGCGTGGCATTGACCAGCGCCTTGCTGCCGTCATTCGGGCGGCTGTTGGCAACGATGGCTTTAACGCCACTTTTTTTGATGCGCGCCAGCACGTCGGCCACTGGGTGCGGGCCGGTTTGACCGTTCCAGGCTTCTTCGTTGTAGTGCAGGTGCGCGTCAAACAACGGGCCGGTGTAGTCGGCAGCCTGCGCCGACACGCCCGCTGCCATGACAGCCACTATAAAAACAGGAGCTGCTTGCGCCCGAATCCATTGGGCTAGAGGCCTAAAATATGCCTGAAAAGCGGGTTTTTGAGGCATTTTTACCCTTTTTGAGACAAATCAGGCCAATTTTTCGGCAAAAAACGCCAGTGTGCGGCTTCTGGCCAGCGTGGCAGCAGGTTCGTTGTACGAGCCGCGCTGGTCGCAGTTAAAACCATGGTCTGCTGCATAGGCGTGTACCGTAACTTCAGGGTGCGCGGCGGCAAAAGCGTGGACGCCATCCATCGGGATGTAGTGGTCTTTGTCGCCAAAGTGGGCCATCACCGGGCATTTGGGGCTGCGAGCCACTTCAGACGGCGCTGTTATGCCGCCACCGTAGTAGGGTGCGGCGGCGCTGATGCCGCTCAGCGTGCAGGCCGACTGCCAGGTCAGCAGGCCACCCCAGCAAAAACCAATCACGCCGACCTTGCCGCCCGACTCTTTGGCGGCGTAGTCAATCGCGGCCTGAATGTCTTGCATCACGCCTGCGCCGGGTAGATCTGTCGTGGCTGACTTCAAGCCCATGCCGGCTGTCATGTCGTCGGGCTGGTAACCCAGGTTCACGCCGGGGGTGACGCGCTCAAACATGGCGGGCGCAATGGCCAGGTAGCCCTGCGCGGCAAAGCGGTCGGTCACGGCCTGGATGTGCGAGTTAACGCCGAAGATTTCCTGAATCACAACGACGGCCGCTGTTGCCTTGCCTGCAGGTTGCGCCACGTAGGCGGGGACAGCAAAACCGTCGGCGGCTGTGAGATGAATGAATTGGCCCATGATTTTTGACTCCGATGAATGACACTGAACAACGGCTGATAACCAACGACTGGTAAGGTACATTGTTATAGCAAACTAAGCAATATTCAGGAGAACAGTTTGAGCAAAGTCCTTTTAGTGACTGGCGGTTCGCGCGGCATAGGCGCAGCCACGGCGCTGCTGGCCGCCAAAGACGGCTATGCGGTGGCCGTCAACTACACCGCCAATTCTCTGGCCGCCGATGAGGTGGTGCGGCAAATCCGCGACGCTGGCGGCACAGCCATCACCGTGCAGGCCGATGTAGCCCTTGAGGCCGACGTGCTGACCATGTTCAAGAAAGTCGACGCCAAACTGGGCCGGCTGACGGCACTCGTCAACAACGCTGGCGTGGTTGACATGGCCAGCCGGGTTGACGCCATGAGCATGGAGCGCTTGCAGCGCATGTTTGCCATCAATGTGTTTGGCAGCTTTATGTGCGCGCGTGAAGCCGTCAAGCGCATGAGCACCAACTACCCCGGCGGCGAAGGGGGCACCATTGTCAATGTGTCAAGCGCGGCGGCCAAACTGGGCGCACCCGGCCAGTATGTGGACTACGCCGCTGCCAAAGGCGCCATTGACACCTTCACCATTGGCCTGGCCAAAGAAGTTGCACTGGAAGGCATTCGTGTTAATGCGGTGCGGCCCGGCATCATTGCCACCGAAATTCATGCCTCTGGCGGCTTGCCGAATCGGGCGCGAGACCTGGCACCGCTGGTGCCGATGCAACGCGCTGGCACGGCGCATGAGGTGGCCGAAGCCATAGTCTGGCTGCTGGGCGACAGCTCAAGTTACACCACCGGCACGCTGCTAGATGTCACCGGAGGCAGATGATGACCCCCACGTTTTGCACTTCGTGTCATGCACTGCCCCCCGAGGGGGCGCTTTTTCCTCGGGAAACCCTGCGAAAAAATTTACTGGCCTGAAGGATTAACTTAATGGACTTCAAACCCCTGGTGACCCTGCTGGCGATTGTGAATCCGCTGGCCATCGTGCCGTTTTTTATCCACTACACGCAGGGCTTTTCAAAAGAGCAAAAGCGCCGAACCATCTGGATTTCGTCTTTCAGCGCCTTCGTCGTCATCGCCATCAGTGCCCTGGCGGGCTTGAAGATTCTTGAGTTTTTCAGTATCTCGCTGGCCAGCTTTCAAGTCGGCGGTGGCATGCTGCTGCTGATCAGCTCCATGAACATGCTGAACGCCCAACCCGCAGAGGCCAAACCCAGTACACACGAGATGGAAGACGGTGCCGCCAAAGCTGCCATGGGTGCCAGCATTGCGGTGGTGCCGCTCACTATCCCGCTGCTGACGGGCCCGGCGACCATGTCTACCGTGGTGATTTATGCAGAGAAGGCCAAAACCTTTTTCCAGCTGGGCACACTGGTCGGCTACGGCGTTGTCATTGGCCTGGCCACCGCGCTGTGCTTTTCACTTGCCGAACCGATTGCCCGCGTGCTGGGCCGCACCGGCATCAACGTCATGACGCGGCTGATGGGTTTGATCTTGGCTGCGCTGGCCGTTGAGGTGATGGCCGACGGGCTGGGCAAGCTGTTCCCGATATTGCTAAGAGGGTAGGTAGCGAGCCAGTCAGGCGCTGACAGGCGGCTTGGGCAGGCGGACAGAAATCCTCGTGCCCTCGCCAGGTGCTGATGTTAGGTTCATCCGCCCACTGAGGCTTTCAACCCGGAAGCGCATCCCCGCCAAGCCGTGCTGGCCCGGTTTGAGGGTAGCCAGGTCAAAGCCGCCACCGTCGTCCTGAATGTCCAGCAAGATTCCGGTTTCTGTTTGCTGCAGTTCAACGCTGACCTTGCTGGCCTGTGCGTACTTGCCAATATTGGTCAAGGCTTCTTGAACAATACGGTAAAGGCCCAGCTCGGTGTCGGGCGGCAACTGCACCGGGCTCATATTGAACTTGATGGGTATGCCCATGCTGCGGCCCGCCTCGGCACACATATCGGGCAGTGCGACAGCCAGGCCCAACGCGATGAGCGCAGACGGACGGAGGTCTTCAACGATTTTGCGTTTCAGCGCAATACCGCCATTAAGGTGCAGGTTGATTTGCTCGATGCGCTCAAGCATGTAGGTGTCGGCTGGCAGCTTTGCCCGCATGCGCGCCAGGTTGAGCTTGGCAGCCGTCAAAAGCCCGCCGAGCTCGTCATGCAGCTCGCGTGCCAAGTGCGCTTTTTCGTCTTCACGCACGGTGAGCAGATAGCCCGCCAACGTGCGCAGCTCAGCTGTTTTGTGCGCCACCTCGGCTTCGAGCAACTGTTGACGGCCCATGCGCTCCACGTCGAGCTGGCGCAACCTGCGCCAGTACCAATACATGCCTACTGCAATCAACATTGACAGCAGCAACACCGCGCTGCGGTTGAACAGCAGGGCGCTGTAAATCACACTGCGGGCTCCGTCCTGCAGTTTGGCAGCCTCGTCAAATTTGGTGTCAAACCGGGTACGTAAATCGTCCATACGCCGCTGGCCGTCACCGCTGTTCATCAAATCCAAAGCGCCTGCCATATCCCCCTTGCCGACCAGGTCGGTGGTACGCGCAAGCTCCCGAAACTTCTCCATGGCCATGCCATAAATTTGCTCTGAGTCCTGAGGACCCGTGGGGCCAATCTCCGAAATATAGTCAAAAACCTTTTTGTTGCCGCGTAGTTCTTTTTCTGCCAAGGCCATGGGCTCTAGGTAGGACGAACTGCCGGTGAGCAGGTAGCCGCGCCGGGCGGTTTCGGCATCGGTCAAAAGTTGCAATATACCGGCGCTGCCAATGCGCGCCTCCGTCAGCGCAATGCCTCCGCGCAACGTACTAACCGTGCGCTGGTAGGCAATCTCCCCGACAACTGCCAGCATCAGCGCCGCCACAATCAAGAACGGCACCGCATAGCGCAGGCGCAGAAAATTTTCAAAAGTCTTTTTCATATGCTTTCTTCTTTTACTCGTAACGCCTGCCTGAAAGGCCAAGTTTGAGGCATGATTCCGATTCTGGGTACGACTTGGTCACAAATTCAACTAAAGACGGAGCTCTAAGCCTCATGATCCAAAGAACCTGCATCAGCTCAGGCTCCCCGTTTGAAGCGCAAATCGCTTACTCCCGCGCCGTGATTGCCGGAAGTTGGGTTTTTGTGTCGGGCACTACCGGGTTTGACTACACAACCATGACGATCTCCAGCGACATGGCGGAACAAACGGAGCAATGCTTGCAAAACATCAGCGCCGCTTTGCAGCAAGCCGGTAGCTCGATGGCTGAGGTCGTCCGCGTCACCTATGTCCTGCCTGATGCGTCGCAGTTTGAAAAATGCTGGCCAGTGCTGCAAAAGTATTTTGGCGATGTGCGCCCGGCCGCGATGATGATCTCTGCCGGGCTGCTGGACGCGCGTATGTTGATTGAAATCGAAGTCACTGCGATCAAGCAACCCGCGCCAACGCTGCAGCCTTGACGGGGCAGCTGTAGCCGCGCGCCAATGCGTCAGCGCGTCGTGCTTTGCTGTAGCCACGCGTCTATTTCATCAATGGCCGCATCGGTTGCCTGCGTCAGGGCCTTGACACCGCCCTGTGCGTCAGCGGACGGCGCAGGCCGCTGCACCACCACGCTGCGCTGAGCAACGAGCTTTTCACCGCTGGTGGCTTGCTCTATCAGGGTAGCGCGAAGGCGGATCAGCCCAACGCTGGCATCAGCGGCAGTGAAGACCTGACTGAACTCTTCCAGATCCAGACGCAACAACAGCGGGAGCACGGCATTTTGGCTGCGATTGAGCGCCAACCCGCCTCGGGCATCAAAAACCGAGCGTCGCTGTCCCAGCTGCTCGCGCAGGCGCTGGCGTACCAGCTGCGCAGGCGGGGTGGCCCAGCGCGCCAGCGTGTAAGGTCGTAATTCTTGTGCGTTCTGGTAGGTCAGGCGGTACAGCACCGCTTGGTTGTCAAGAGCGCCGCCGGATGTGCTGATCTCATCGACTGCCAGTGGCGGTAATGGCGCTTGTCGTGTGGTGGGCTTGTCTGTCAGGTCGCCGGGGCCAAAGTCGTACAGCACGGCGCGCACAGGCTTGTCGGGCAGAGCCGAGCAGCCGGTCAGTAAAAACATCCCAAACAGCGTACAAAAAAGGCCTGTAAACCAATAATTACGGGCGCAAGCAGCTCTTGAATTCATAGCAAATAAATTCATTTTTTTACTCCTGTAGCTGAAAACCCGGGCTCGCCCGGTCCGGGTTGCGGCGGGCCATTGCCAAAAATGAGCGACTGGGGGTTGTCGTCAACCGCGCTGACAGTGCGGCGCAGCTGGCGCATGGTGCGGGCAGTTTCATCAGCTACCGCACCCAGCTTGGGTAGCGTAGCGGCGCTGAAGGTTTCAACCCCCGCGGCCAGCGCAGTGCCGCCTTCAGACAGCTTGTCCAGCGGACCGCCTTTTTCGTTCAGGCGCTTTGCAGTAATGCCAACTTCTGTGATGGCAGTATTTGCCTGGGCGGAGGTTTCCCGCAGCGAGACAACAGCAGCGTCCAAATTCTTAACCAGCTTGGGGATGTCGACTTTGTCGGGCCCCATCTGGGCGTTCAGGATGCTCGTCATGGTGGTGGACAAACTGCTCACGCTCATGGCGGCCTGGCCCATGTTGTCGAGCGCCGTCACGAGGCGCTTTTGATTGTCTTCCCCCAGCAGCTGGTTGAGCTTGGTACTGGCCTGCTCGACCTGCTCAAAAATCACCTCACTTTGCTTGAGCAGTTTGTCCAGGCCACCGGGCTTGAGCGGTATGCGCGGCGGGTCGTCGTTGTTGGGCACCAGCAGCTCGGTGGACTCGCCTTTGTCATCGAGCTGAATGAATCCCAGACCGGTGATGCCCTGAGAAGCTACCGTAGCAAACACGGATTTGGTGACAGGCGCGCCGCTGTCGATGGAGATGCGGATCAACACATTGCCTTTGATTTTGGTGTCAAAACCAATCAGCTCGACTTTACCGACCGGCACACCCCGAAAACGCACCACAGCTTGCGGCTGCAACCCGCTGACGGTTTCCGACGTGGTCATTTCATACATGTTGCGCTCGGTTTTGTCGCGCATCAACCATACGGCCAGCAGGGCGAGCAGCGCGCTGACCACCAGCACAAACGCACCGGCCGTCATGGCATGGGCTTTGTTTTCCATCGTCAAGCTCCTTTCTTCTCAAGTGTTTCGTCGGTCAATGTTTCTTTGGCAGGCGGGCTATTGAGCAGCCCCATGGCGCGCTGGCCCCTGCCGCCTCTGAAAAATTCTTCAATAAAGGGGTGCTTGAACACCACCACGTTTTTCGGTGTGTCGGCAATGATGACCCGCTGATCTGCCAGCACCGCAATTCGGGTACTGAGTTCAAACAAGGTGTCCAGATCGTGTGTGACCATCACCACCGTCAGCTCCATGGCCTTGTGCAACGACCTAAGCAACGTGCAAAAACTGTCTGCGCTTTCAGGGTCAAGCCCGGCGGTAGGTTCATCCAGCAGCAGCAGCGGCGGGTCCATGATCAGGGCCCGTGCCAGAGCCACCCGCTTGATCATGCCGCCCGACAAGGCGCTCGGCATCTGGTCGGCGGCTTCCGGCTTGAGACCGACCATTTGCAGTTTGACCATGGCCGCTTCGCGCACCAGTTCGATCGGCAAAAGCTTCAGTTCGCGCAAGGGGAAGGCAATGTTTTCCAGCACCGTAAAAGCCGAGAACAACGCGCCCTGCTGAAACAGCATGCCCACGCGGCTGGCCGCGCCGCGCCGACCCAGTTCGGCAGCAGGCCGCCCCAGCACGGTAATGTCGCCTTTGGTGGGGTGCTCTAAGCCAAGAATTTGACGCAACAGCACCGTTTTACCGGTACCCGAACCGCCGACCAACGACAAAATTTCGTCGCGCTGAATCGTCAGGTTCAAGTCTTTGTGAACGACCGATTCTTTGTCGCCGTTGTTAAAAACGGTCCAGAGTTTTTTGATCTCAACAACGCTTTCGGGTGCTGTGTCGGCCATGGCACTAGATTCCAACATCTTTAAACAGCACTGCAAAAAGCGCATCGACCAAAATCACCACCGTGATGGATGTCACCACTGAGGCCGTTGTGCCTTGACCCAAACTTTCGGTATTGGGTTTGACACGCAAACCAAAATGGCAAGCAATTAGCGCGATCAACAAGCCAAACACCACCGACTTGGATGTGGCAAGGGTCAGGTTTGACACCTCAACCGCAGCTGGCAGTGCGTTGATAAAAAATGCCGGGGTGATGCCCATCGCAACGCTGGCCGCAATCATGCCGCCCAACAAAGCGGCCACTGTTGTCCACACACTGATCAACGGCATGACGATGGCCAGCGCCAGCGCCCGCGGCATGACCAGACGAAAGCCTTTGGCGATACCCATCACGCGCATGGCGTCAAGCTCTTCGGTCACGCGCATCACACCAATCTGCGCAGTGATGGCAGAGCCTGAACGGCCGGCGATCAAAATTGCGGCCAGAACCGGGCCGAGCTCCCGGATCAACGAGATGCCGAGAATATTGACAATGAAAGCATCTGCGCCAAATTGCTTGAGCTGCTGCGAAATCAAATACGCCAGCACCACACCAATCAGAAAACCAACCAGCGCGGTAATCGGCAAGGCCGTCGCACCGATGTGGTACAGGTGACCCGAGAAGTCCCGCCACGGCGCTTCTTGCGGGTGGCGAACCAGACGAACAATGTCCAGCAACAACTGGCCGATCAGCCGCGTCAATGACTTCATGTGGTCAAACATGCCAAGCAAGCGGCCCCCCAACACACGTATCGGCTGTTTCCAGTCTGACTTCACGGCTTCGGTAGGTAGCACTGAAAATTCGGCGACGGTTTTCAGTACCGCACGCGGACTGGGTTCAACTTCCAGGCTTTTGGGCCAGGCGCGGCCCCAGCGGTTCCAGAGCAGTTGCGCGCCTAAGTGGTCGATCTTTTCAATCTGTCGCAAGTCCCAGCTGGCATCGGCTGATTTATCGAGCGCATCCAGCTGTGCGGTCAGCGTCTCCCATTCGGCCTTGCGCGTCAGGTCAGCGGCCGTCCATGCGCCCAGCACACGATGCACCAGACCTTGCGACGTTTGCTGGGTGTCTATGCTGGGGGGCGATGATGGCATTCAGTTATGGAAATTTTTACGCTGCTTTGCGCGCACCGCATAAAGTTATGCAGAGCATCCCGAAGATGGTACTGGTGAAAGGTGCAGCGCGCGTGCCCGGTCAGCCATGCGTCGTTTTGTCCTACAGCAAGTAAGGTCAGTTTCGCGTTGGACGACAAAGGCAAAATACGATGGAACAAAAGACATTGAGAGACAAAACCATGCACGACAGCACCCCAACCAGCGACCACATTTTTGACTACATCATTGTGGGCGGCGGCACCGCCGGCTGCCTGCTGGCCAACCGCTTGAGTGCAGACGCCTCCAAAAAAGTCCTAATGATTGAAGCTGGCCGCAAAGACGACTACCACTGGATTCACATTCCCGTCGGCTACCTGCATTGCATTGGCAACCCGCGCACCGACTGGCTTTACAACACCGAACCTGAGCTGGGCTTGAACGGCCGCAGCTTGCGTTACCCGCGCGGTAAAACACTGGGCGGCTCGTCAAGTATCAACGGCATGATTTACATGCGCGGCCAGGCGCGCAACTACGACGAGTGGGCGCACTTGACAGGCGACAGCGCCTGGACGTGGGCCAACACACTGCCGCATTTCAAGCTGCATGAAAACCACTTCAAGGGCGCCAACGAGTTTCATGGGGCTTTGGGCACAGAACCAGAACTGATGCAGGACAAAAATGCGCCGTACCAAAAGATTCTGCGCCACCGTAAGGCGGGTGGTGAATGGCAGGTCAGCAAGCAGCGGCTGCACTGGGACGTCTTGGATGCGTTCTCCCAAGCAGCCGTGCAGGCAGGTATCCCCGCCACCGACGACTTCAACCGGGGCAACAACGAGGGCGTCGG